>JAUNTL010000200.1 GCA_030538705.1 Paracoccus sp. (in: a-proteobacteria)
GCGGCAGCGGCTGAATACCTGGAAAGAGGTGCAGGCGGAAGTCCTGCGGCGCATCCGCAGCGGCAGATGGCGCGCGGGCCAGTTGATCCCGACCGAGCATCAACTGGCCGAGGAATTCGGCTGCGCCCGCGCAACGATCAACCGTGCGTTGAGTGAACTCGCGGCGGACGGTATCGTCGTGCGCCGCCGCCGTGTCGGCACGCGGATCGCCGCGACGCCCGTGGCCGATGCCGGACCGGAGGCCGAGACCATCCGCGATGAGGTCGAGGCGATCGGCGCGGCCTATGGCTATAGCAAGATCGGCCATGAGATGGTGCGTGCCAGCACCGAGATCGCCACGATCATGCATCTGCCAGGCGCGGCACCGCTGATACGCTATCGTGCCCTGATCACCGCCGATGACGCGCCCTATTGCGTCGAGGTCGGCTATCTGGCCCCGCAGGATTACATATCGGTGACCGATGCGATGCTGGAGGAAGCCGAACCGCTGGAATGGATGCGCCGAAGCGTTCCCCATCTGTCCGGGCGGCTGGAGATGCTGGCCACGCGGCTGAGCGCGGAATGCGCCGAAGCGCTTGGTGCCGAAAAGGGCTTTCCGGTTCTGACGCTGGATCGTACCTTATGGAGCGATGGCCGTGCGCTGTCCCATTCGCGCCGCGTCTATGCCCCCGGTCATCGCGTCAGTTTCGCGCGTTGATCAAGGGCCTGCCGCCGCGCGGCTGGATCTACCCTATCGAGGCAGGAGTTTCTGATGTTGCGTTTCCTTCGTGCCGCTGTGTTTCCGGCGGTTTTCGGGGTGTTCTGTCAAACCGGCGTGGCGCTTGCCGCCCCGATCACCGCCGAGGCGATCGAGACCGCCACCTATAGCGGCGGCCCCCTGCCTGCCGGGCAGTCGGCGCTGACGGTGAAGGTTCAGGTCATGCTGGACCGCGCCGGTATCTCTCCCGGTGTGATCGACGGCATCAAGGGCGGCATGAGCCGCAGCGCCATCGCCGCTTTCGAGCGCCGCAGCGGGCTGCCCGCCGATGGCGAGATGGACCCCCGCGTATGGGAGGCCCTGCTGCCCTTTGCCGGGGGCGCGATGACCATGGATTACACCATTACCGAGGCCGATGCCGCCAATCTCACCCGCTATATCCCGACCGATTATCTGGAAAAGGCGAATATGACATCGCTTGGCTATACCAGTGTGGCCGAAAAGCTGGGTGAGCGGTTTCACATGGATGAGCGTTTCGTGGCGACGTTGAATCCGGGCGTTCCGCTGGTGCCCGGCGCGACCATCAAGGTGATCGCGCCGGCCAAGCCGATTCGCGCCAGGGTCACGCGCATTCTGGTCGAAAAAGGCACCAACCGCGTCGCCGCCTATGACGCCGAAGGGCATATGGTGGTGAACTATCCCGCGACCATCGGTTCGGCTGAAACACCCTCGCCCAGTGGCACCCATACCGTGCGCGCGGTGGCGATGAACCCGGAATATACCTATAATCCCGCGATCAATTTCACGCAGGGCCAGAACAAATCCGTGCTGACCCTGCCGCCGGGGCCGAACGGGCCGGTGGGCACGGTCTGGATCGCGCTGAGCAAGCCGACATACGGCTTGCATGGCACGCCCACGCCGTCGCGCCTGTTCGTCAGCGAATCGCATGGCTGTGTGCGGCTGACAAACTGGGATGCCGAGGAACTGGCCCATATGGTCCAGCCGGGCGTCACCACGGTCGAATTTCTGGAACGCGGCACCTCGATCGCCGATGTGATGGGCGAGGCAAAGGGGGTTTCGAAAGCCGTGAAAGCGGTGCAGGGCGCGGTTCCCGCTGCGGGGGCGCTGACACTGGCGGCCTCGCGCCCGCCGCAGCCGCGCCCGGCCTCGTTGACCGGGGTTGCCGTCGGGGCCGATCCTTTGACCGCCGCCGTGGATGCGGCCACGGGCGATGCGCCGGCTGTCGTGGTGACCCGGCCAGACGGGACGCTGCCGGCTGCCGGGCGATGAGGCGCGCGCGCGCCCTGATCCTTGCGATGGCGCTGCCTGCCGGCGCGGTCTGGGCGCAGGACATGGGTGCGCCGGAACCCGCGCGCCCGCTACAACGCCCGGCCCCGCTA
>JAUNTL010000079.1 GCA_030538705.1 Paracoccus sp. (in: a-proteobacteria)
ACCCGGTTCAGCAGGTCCAGACCCAGATCCTGATGCGCCATCTCGCGGCCACGGAAACGCAGCGTGACCTTGACCTTGTCGCCGGCCTCAAGGAATTTCATGACGTTGCGCATCTTCACATCATAGTCATGCGTATCCGTGCCGGGACGGAACTTGACTTCCTTGATGTCGATGACCTTTTGCTTCTTGCGTGCCTCGGCCTCGCGCTTTTGCTGTTCATATTTGAACTTGCCAAGATCCATGATCTTGCAGACGGGAGGGGTGGCATTGGGCGAAATCTCGACCAGATCCAGACCGGCCTCGACGGCCATTTCAAGCCCGCGGGCGGGCGACACGACGCCGATATTTTCGCCATCTGCGCCGATCAGGCGGATTTCGGCTACACGGATTCGTTCATTGACACGGGGGCCAGAGTCACGGTTTGGGGGCGGCGCGTTATGTGGACGACGGGCTATGGTCGGATTCCTTGTATCGACTCGGTGAATGGCGGGCAAAATAGGCAGTCAGCCCGCCTGTTTCAACCGGATTTGAACATCCCTCGTCCCATTTCACGGGGTTTTCGTGTCCCCGGCATTATGGCAAGAGCGGCAGGAAAGTCGAAAGGGCATCATGAAACGGATGATCGCGATTGTCACAGCGCTTGTTGCGGTCCTCGCTGCGGGCTGGTGGGGATGGAACAATACCGGCCTGCTGCCGGATCGCGACGCCCTGCAAGACAGCCTGCCGGCACTGTTGCCCGAAGCCCCGCCAGAGCCGGGATCAGAGGCAACACCCGCGACCGGGGCGGAACCCGGCCCGGCACCCGCGCCGGACCTGACCCCGGCGCCGGTCGATGCGGCACTGCCCGCCGATACCGGCAGCCCGGCCGCGAGGGAAACCGAACGGGTCGCCGAAGCCGCAATCGCCGCAGCCAATGCCCGCGCCGCGACCGAGGCCGCCCATCGCGCCGCACGCGAAGCACGTGACGCCGCACAGGATGAGTTGTCGCGCGCGCTTGATCCGCTGCTCAACCGCGCCTCATTCGACCCGGCCGCGATCCGCGCGGGACTGGCCACCGTCCCGGCCGGCGGGGACGCGCTGCTGAACGAAACACGCACAAGGCTCGCAGCCGAGATCACCGCAATCCTTGACGAGGCCGAGACCGCGCGGGACGCGGCAGCCGCAACAGCGCCGCAAACAGCCCCGACCGCCCCGGCCGGACAGCCGGGCGAGGCCGGAAACCCCGCGCCTGACGGGCCGGTCTTTGATCCCACGCCCTTTATCGCACGTATCCGGGCCTTGCTGTCATGACCGACAGCCTGCAAACCTATCTCTCCACGCGCCCGGCCGAACTGTCAAAAGGCCCGGTCGCCATCATCCTGTGCGAGGATACCGCCGAGGTCGAATCGACGCTTGCCCATGCCCAGCGTGCCGGTTTTCGCCTGATTCTCGCCCTGTCGCCCGAACCGCTGGACATCAGCCTGCCCGGTGCGCCGCTGCGCAACCTGATCTTTGACTGCCGCCGCCCCGACGCCCATGTCACGGCCGTCAATGCCATCAACGACGCCGCCGCCGCCGGAACATGGATGTATTACGGCTATAATGCCGAATACCTGTTCTTTCCCTTTTCGGAATCGCGCCGCGTCGGCGAGATGCTGGCCTTTCACAGCGAGGAAAAGCGCGGCGCGATGCTGTGCTATGTCGTCGATCTTTACGCCCCCGATTTCGACCGCTTCCCCGATGCCGTCAGCCTGTCCGAGGCAATGTTCGATGCCAGTGGCTATTACGCATTGGGGCGCGCGGATGCGGATGGCAACCTTCTGGAGCGCCAGCTGGATTTTCATGGCGGGCTGCGCTGGAGATTCGAAGAGTTCATCCCCGAAGAGCGCCGCCGTATCGACCGCATCGCGCTGTTCCGCTCGCAGCCCGGATTGCGGCTGCTGGGCGATCATCGCTTCAGCGACGAGGAATACAATACCTATTCCTGCCCCTGGCATCATAACCTGACGGCCGCGATCGCATCATTCCGCGTGGCCAAGGCGCTGGCGCGCAATCCCGCATCACGCGCCGAGATCAGCGGCTTTACCTGGCGCAACTCGCGCCCCTTTCGCTGGAACGCCCAGCAGCTGATGGATGCCGGCCTGATGGAGCCGGGCCAGTGGTTCTGAGCCGCACCGCTTGCGCGTAAACCAGCCGGGGTGCTAGACCTCGGGTCAATTGCGCCACTGTGGCGCAACCCCGGCCCCTGCCCCGCCCGGCGGCAGCAGAGTCAGGGCAGCGAAAGACGAAAGGCCCGACACCGCATGGCGATGGAACAGACCAAATTCGACCGCGACGACCTGCTGGCCTGTGCCCGCGGCGAGTTGTTCGGCCCCGGCAATGCCCAGCTGCCCGAGCCGCCGATGCTGATGATGGACCGTATCACCGACATCTCTCAGGACGGTGGCGCACATGGCAAGGGCCATGTGGTCGCGGAATTTGATATCACGCCCGGTCTGTGGTTCTTTGACTGTCATTTCCCCGGCAATCCGATCATGCCGGGCTGTCTGGGCCTTGACGGGCTGTGGCAGTTGACCGGCTTTAACCTTGGCTGGCGCGGCTGGCTGGGGCGCGGCTATGCGCTTGGCGTGGGCGAGGTCAAGCTGACCGGCATGGTGCGCCCCGACCGCAAGCTGCTGACCTATCGCGTCGATTTCACCAAGGCCATCCAGACCCGCCGCCTGACCATGGGCGTCGCCGACGGCATCGTCGAGGCCGATGGTGAGGTGATCTATCAGGTCAGGGACATGAAGGTCGCGCTGTCGGAAAGCTGACGCCACCAACCTGAGGAAACCCCATGAATGATATGATCTATGCCCTGCTTGCGGGCCTGATTCTGGCGGCTGGTTTTGCGGTCGGCCGCCGCTTTGGGCGGCTGCGCGGCGTGCTGGCTGCGGTGGCCCTGACCGTGGTGGCGGTGCTGGCGGTCGTCGGCCTTGGACTGGACGGCTGATCTGCCCTGCAAACCCGTAGGCGTATTTGTGCGCAGAGGAACCCGGCTTCTTCTGCGCATAAATACGCGTGCCAAGGCTTTACAGCCACCAGATGTCGCCCATCTCACAAAGACTTGTCCCGCAAGCCCCGCCCCTGTAATTTTCACAAGCGCCCAGTCAGGGCGCCAAAGACAAAGGAACCGCCATGCGCCGCGTCGTCATTACCGGTCTGGGGATCGTCTCGCCCATCGGCAACAATGCCAGCGAAGTCACCGACAGCCTGCGCGCGGGCCGCTCGGGCATCGTCGCGGCACCGGAATATGCCGAAAAAGGCTTTCGCAGCCAGATCCACGGCATGCCCCAGATCGTGCTGGAGGACCATATCGACAAGCGCAACCTGCGCTTTATGGGGCCGGGGGCTGCCTATAATTTCATTGCCATGGAACAGGCGATCAGGGACAGCGGGCTGGACGAGGGCGATGTCTCCAACCCGCGCACCGGGCTGATCATGGGGTCTGGCGGACCTTCGACCAGCAACTTTTTCGATGCCCATCAGATCGTGATCGAAAAGGGCAGCCCGAAACGGATGGGACCGTTCATGGTGACGCGCTGCATGTCCTCGACCAATTCGGCCTGTCTGGCCACGCCGTTCAAGATCAAGGGCGTGAACTATTCGATCACCTCGGCCTGTTCGACATCCGCGCATTGCATCGGCAACGGCACCGAGCTGATCCAGATGGGCAAGCAGGACATCGTTTTCGCCGGCGGGGGCGAGGAACTGGACTGGACGCTGTCGTGCCTGTTCGACGCGATGGGCGCGATGTCGTCGAAATATAACGATACGCCCGAAACCGCTTCCCGCCCCTATGACGCCACCCGCGACGGTTTTGTGATCGCAGGCGGCGGCGGGGTCGTGGTGCTTGAGGAACTGTCCCACGCTCTGGCGCGCGGTGCCAGGATCTATGCCGAAGTCACCGGCTATGGCGCCACCAGCGACGGCTACGACATGGTGGCCCCCAGCGGCGAGGGCGGCGAACGCGCGATGCGGCTGGCCATGTCCACCCTGCCCGAGGGCCGCGCGATCAGCTATATCAACGCGCATGGCACCTCGACCCCGGTGGGCGATATCGGCGAGGTGAAATCCATCCGCAACATCTTTGGCGACGGCAACACGCCGCTGATTTCCTCGACCAAATCGCTGACCGGCCACAGCCTTGGCGCAACCGGCGTGCATGAGGCGATCTATTCGCTGCTGATGATGCAGAACGGCTTTATCGCCGCATCCGCCAATGTCACCGAACTGGACCCGGAACTGAAACCGCAGGAAATCGCCACCACCCGCGTCGATCATGTCGATTTCGATTCGATCATGTCGAACAGCTTTGGCTTTGGCGGCACCAATGCGTCGCTGGTAATGTCGAAATATCGGGATTGATCGAATGACAGGTTTGCTGAACGGAAAACGCGGGCTGGTGATGGGCGTGGCCAACGACCGCTCGATCGCGTGGGGAATTGCCAGCGCGCTGGCGGCACAGGGCGCTGAACTGGCGTTTTCCTATCAGGGCGAAGCCTTCGGCAAGCGGGTCGAGCCTTTGGCCGCCTCGGTCGGGTCGGATTTTCTGCTGGATGTCGATGTCACGGACGATGCGTCGCTGGATGCGGCCTTTGCGGCGATCAGTTCACGCTGGGGCCAGCTGGATTTCGTGATCCACGCCATTGCCTTCAGCAACAAGGACGAACTGACCGGACGGTTCATGGATACCAGCCGGGCAAACTTTAAGCAAAGCCTTGAAATTTCGTGCTATTCCCTGATCGAAGTGGCGCGGCGCGCGCATCCGCTGATGGCGCCGGGATCGTCGCTGATCACGCTCAGCTATGGCGGATCGAACCGGGTCACGCCGTTTTATAACGTCATGGGCGTGGCCAAGGCGGCGCTCGAATCGACCGTGCGCTATCTGGCCAATGATCTTGGTCCCGACGGCATCCGCGTCAACGCGATCAGCCCCGGCCCGATGAAAACGCTGGCCGGTGCGGCTATTGGCGGCGCGCGCAAGACCTATCGCCATACCGAAGCCAACGCGCCCCTGCGCGCGAATGCGACGCTTGAAGCGATCGGCGGCACCGCCGTCTGGCTGACCAGCGACTGGGGCGCCTGCACAACCGGAGAGATCGTCACGGTTGATGGCGGCTATCATGTGCTGGGCATGCCGCAATCCGAGAACCTGTAGCGGCCGCAGAAACAGCCCGCGCCGCGCAAGACATCCCGGCCATAAGAAAATGCAGCCGCCTGTGATGGGGACAAAGTGATGAGTATCGACTTTTTTCACGGCGGCGACGGCGCGCGACTGGCCTATTGCGACGAGGGCGAGGGGCTGGCCCTGCTGTGCCTGTCCGGCCTGACCCGGACGATGGCGGATTTCGATTATGTTGCCCCCTATCTCGACGGGTGCCGCGTGATCCGCATGGACTATCGCGGGCGTGGCCAGTCGGAATGGACCGGGCGCGCCAGCTATACCGTCGCGCAAGAGGCGCAGGATGCGGTCGCATTGCTGGATCATCTGGGGATCGCCCGCGCGGCAATTCTCGGCACCTCGCGCGGGGGGCTGATCGGGCTGGTCATGGCGCGCCGGCTGCGCGAACGGATGCTGGGGCTGTGCCTGAATGACATCGGCCCCGTGATCGAGCAGCCGGGGCTGGAGCGGATCTTCAAATACCTTGGCCGCAACCCTTCCGCCAGCAGCCTGGAAGCCGTGGCCGAGGCGATGGGACAGGTCAGCATCGGCTTTTCCGACGTGCCCCCGACCCGCTGGATGGAGGATGCGCAGCGCCATTTCATGATGCAGAACGGGCGGATCGTGAATAATTACGACCCCGAACTGCGCGAGGCATTCATGTCGGACTTTAGCGGCGATGTGCGGGCGCTGTGGCCCGAATGGGAGGCGACGTCCGGCATGCCGGTGGCCCTGATCAGGGGGGCGAACTCTGATCTTCTGTCGTCAGAGGTGGCGGCCGAAATGGCCCGGCGGCGACCGGACATGATCTTTGCCGATGTGCCGGGGCGGGGCCATATTCCGTGGCTGGATGAACCCGAATCCGTGGCCGTGATCCACGAATGGATACAGGCTGTCCGCTCGTCCCGGTCACACTGAACCAGCAGACCGGGAGGATGTGCGCGCGGCACCGGAACGGCGCCGCAGTTCACGCAGGTGACCGGGCGGTGGCGTCATATCCCTGACGGGCATCCAGAATCTGCTCGATATTGCCCTCGGCCCAAAGGCGCAACTCATCGACGATCTGCGCCAATGATTGCCCCAAAGGCGTTAACGCATATTCCACCGCTGGCGGGTTGGTGCCCAGATCGCGGCGGCTGACCAGCCCGTCACGTTCCAGATTGCGCAGGGTCTGGGTCAGCATCTTCTGGGAAATCCCCTCGATCATGCGCCGCAACCGGCCCGTGCGACACGGCGATCCGCGCAAGGCCCCGACGATCAGCACCGCCCATTTATCGGCAATACAGGCCAGCACCTGCCGGGTCGGGCATGTGGCCCTGAAGGCGTTCCAGGCGGGCTGGTCCATGATCAGTTCCCTTATCGCCACAGGCACCAAAAGGTGCCTTCTTGCGGGAGGTTCCACCGGCTTTATGTTGCCGCCATTCATAAACGGGAACAGAACGATGACCAATACGAACACCGAAATCGTCCGCCAGTATTTTCAGGCAGTGGCCGATGGCGATCTGGACAAGCTGCCGACCTTGTTCAGCCCGGACCTGATCTGGCATCAGCCGGGCGCCAGCGATCTGTCGGGCACCTATAACGGGCTGGACGCGGTTTTCACCCTGCTTGGCCGGTTCATGGAACGCAGTGGCGGCAGTTTCCGCATCGACAGCATCGGCAATCTGCTGGCCAACGGCGATATGGTCGCCGTAACGCTGAACTTCTCTGCCAATGAGGGCGGCCGGGCGATGTCCATGGCCGGGATTGATGTTCTGCGCATCGAGAACGGCCGCATTCACGAGGTCTGGCTGTTCTCCGATGATCAGCAGGCCGAGGATCGCTTTTGGTCGGGCAAGTAAGAAAAAGGGGCGCGGTTCAATCGCGCCGCTTTTCCAGATGGGCTGTGGAACAGTTTTTCCGACCGCCCCGCAATAACGGCCTCATCCCCAGATCGCCACGAACTCCCGCCATTCGCGCGCGGCCATCTTGCTGTTTTCCTGGGTGACGACCTCGCCCGCCAGCCGGCGCTTTAGCACCGCAACAGCCTGAGCCGACATATGCACGGCGCCAAGCTGATAATCCTCGAATGCGCGCCAGGCGAACGGCACCCAGTCGCGCACGATCTCGCCCATCTTTTCGGCATAGGCGCGGATCTCGTATTGCGCGTGGGGATCGGCGCGCAGACGCAGGAAATGAAACAGATTGTGCAGATCCGTTTTCCAATACCACTGGGTATAGACATTCGCCGGCAGGTTCATCCGCGCCAGTTCGCGCGCCAGGCCCTTTTTGCCGGCAGCGTCGTCAGGGGTCAGCATGTCCTCGTAATGATCAAAGGCGCGTGTCGCATCCTCGCGCAACAGATCAAGGACGCGCGCGGCCTCTGCGCCCTGCAAAACCTCGCCGCGACCCTGATTGTTGACCTCTGATTGCGCGGCCAGATGTTCCGGCGCGGGAATATAGAACTCGCGGTCAAGGATCGAATAGCGGGCCGAATATTCATTCACATTGGCGGTGCGGTGCCTGATCCACTGGCGCGCGACAAAAATCGGCAGCTTGACGTGGAATTTGACCTCGCACATCTCGAACGGGGTCGAGTGCCAGTGCCGCATCAGATAGCGGATCAGCCCCTCGTCATTGCTGACCGATTTGGTGCCGCGCCCATAGCTGACACGCGCCGCCTGCACGATGGCGGCATCATCGCCCATATAGTCGATGACACGGATCAGCCCATGGTCGAGAACCTCATGCGCAAGGTGCAGGTGACGCTCCATCCCGTCGGCGACCGCACGCAGGGTCGGGCGGGACTGGCTGCGCAGCTCATTGATCTCGGCTTGCTGTTCGGGGGTGACGGGCATGTCCGGCTCCTTCGCGTGTGACGGCTTCTTGTCTCATCTTGATGGGGCGGGATCAATCTTGTTGTGTCATGAGCACCGGCCGCAACATGTTGGGATATTGCCGTCCGCAGCCCGGCCATGCGAGACTGGCGCGGAAGGCCCCTCCACGCATGAGACAAGGAAACGCGATGACCCTTCGTTATCTTCATACCATGGTCCGGGTAAAGGATCTGGACGCATCCATGGCCTTTTACCGCCTGCTCGGGCTGGAGGAAACGCGGCGGATCGAGAACGAGCAGGGCCGGTTCACACTGGTTTTCATGGCCCCGCCCGGCCAGCCCGAATGCCCGGTCGAGCTGACATATAACTGGGACGGCGACGACGGCCTGCCATCAGACAGCCGCCATTTCGGACATCTCGCCTATCGGGTGGGGAATATCTATGAGATGTGCCAGAAACTGATGGATGCGGGCGTCACCATCAACCGCCCGCCCCGCGACGGGCATATGGCCTTTGTGCGCAGCCCGGACAACATCTCGATCGAGCTGTTGCAGGACGGCCATCTGGAACCACAGGAACCATGGGTCAGTATGGAAAACACCGGCCACTGGTAAGGCAGGCCACGCCCGCGCGCGCCCCGAATCGCCGGATCGCGCGGCATCCTTCGGTCAATAGATATATCTGATCTGTTCCCCCCAATATCGTTCAATCCGCTGCCATTGCAGATTCACACGGTCCAGCGGCGGGTCGTCCAGCACGCCGGTATCGGCCAGATCACCGGCATGGCGGGCGAAAAGAACGGCGATCTGATCACGCACCGCCTGCCCTTCGGCCGACAAGCGGACACGAACCGAACGGCGGTCCTGATCGCAGCGTTCATGATGAACAAAGCCCATCGCCACCAGCTTTTTCAAATTATAGGATACGTTTGAACCCTGATACATTCCGCGTGTGCGCAATTCCCCCGCCGAAACCTCGGCCTCGCCCAGATGATAGAGCAGCAGCGCCTGAACCGGGGTCAGATCGCTGCGGCCGACGCGTTCAAAATCATCCTTGATCAGGTCAAGCATCAGCCGGTGCAGCCGTTCCAGCATCTGAAGAAACTGGAAATAGGCCCCGACCCTGTCCTCTCCGGCATTATCGGCCGGCCTGAGCATCATTGCTGTCATGTCGTCATCCCCTTTATCTGGGCAGGATGACGCAAAAAGCCGAATCTTCGGTTAATCCGCGGCGGTTTCCTGTGCCGCGCCGGTAATCATCTGATTTTTCGTAGAGAACCGGGCGACAGCCGCAGCAGAAATCAGGTCCATCACCGCAGCCAGCGGCACAGGCCCGGCGGCCTCGCCCCGGGTGCGGGCGGTGATCCACAGATAAAGATCCTGATCATTCTCGGCCAAAAGCGCCTCATAGGCGTCAAGCATTGCGGGGTTCAGCCCGGCCAGATCCGAATCGGCAAATGGACCGAGGATCAGATCCATCTCCTTCATTCCCCGCCGCCAGCTGCGCATCCGCAGCCGCCGCAGCCGGTTTTCGGCACTCTCCATCGCTTGCCTCGCTTGTCGCATGCACCGCGGCAACCTATGACGGGACGACCCCAATGCCAAGGAGCGCGCCATGGGCTTTCTTTCCGACGCGATAGGACGGATCAAACCCTCACCCACGGTCGCCATGACCGGGCGCGCGGCGGAATTGCGCGCGGCAGGGCGCGATATCATTGCCCTGTCTGCCGGCGAGCCGGATTTCGATACCCCCGACCATATCCGCGAGGCCGCCAAGGCGGCCATCGACGCCGGCCAGACGCGCTATACTGCCGTGGACGGGATCGCCGCGCTGAAAACCGCGATCTGCGACAAATTCACGCGCGAGAACGGGCTGGATTATACCCCCGACCAGATCAGCGTCGGCTCGGGCGGCAAGCAGATCCTGTTCAACGCCTTGCTGGCCACGCTGAATCCGGGGGATGAGGTCATCATCCCTGCGCCATATTGGGTCAGCTATCCCGATATCGTCGCCCTGGCGGGTGCGGTGCCGGTGATTGTGCCCTGCCCCGCCGATCAGGGCTTTCGGCTGGATGCGCAGGCCCTGCGGGCAGCCATCACCGCGCGGACGAAATGGGTCATCCTGAACTCGCCCTCGAATCCGACGGGGGCGGCACTGGATCATGCCGGAATGCGGGCCATCTGCGATGTGCTGCTGGATTTTCCCGATGTCTGGATACTGGCGGATGACATCTATGAACATCTGCTGTTCGACGGGCTGAAATTCGTGACGCCGGCGCAGGTCGAACCGCGCCTGATCGGCCGGACCCTGACCATGAACGGCGTCAGCAAGGCCTATGCGATGACCGGCTGGCGCATCGGTTACGGCGCCGGGCCACGCGAACTGATCCGCGCCATGGCCAAGCTGCAATCACAATCGACCTCGAATCCCTGCACGATCAGCCAATATGCGGCGCTCGCGGCGCTGACCGGGCCACAGGACTATATCCGCGAATCGCTCGCCGCGTTTCAGCGCCGGCGCGATCTCGTGGTGGCGGGGCTGAATGATTGTCCCGGTATCAGCTGCGCGATGCCGCAAGGTGCGTTTTACGTCTATCCCTCGATCGCCGCGCTGATCGGCACGGTCTCGCCACAGGGCAGGCGGATCGGCAATGACGAGGCTTTCGCCACCGCCCTGCTGGACGAGACCGGTGTCGCCGTGGTCTTTGGCGCCGCTTTTGGTCTCAGCCCGCATTTCCGTGTCAGCTATGCCGCCAGCGACGACACCCTGCGCGAGGCACTGGCCCGTATCCGCCGCTTTTGCGAGGGCTGCCGGCGGGGCTGAGCCGGATCAGCGCCGGTCACATATCCCGACCGGCCAGCCCGCCATCATGGACAAAGCTGCGCCCGCCTTCGCGACGCGGGCGCAAGGGCGCGCCGCCATCAAGGCCGATATCATGGCGCAACCCCTCGGGCACGGCCGCCAGCGAGGCACGATAGGCGCGCCGATGGTGGCGCAGCTCCTGCCAATGGGCGAGCCGCGCCAGAAATCGCGCCAGAGATGAGCGGTAATCACAGGGCCGGGCGGCACATTGATACATCATGGTCATTTTTTCACTCCTGCCGATGTCGCAACCTCCGGCATAAGGCAGAATTGTGCCTTATGCGGCGCGGTTTCGGGCGTCTCTTTCGGTGATCCGGCCCTTACCAATCGGGACCGTCGTTGATCGCTTAAGAAAACATGCTAGATTTCCGGCCATAGAGCCAACAAAACCACGGCAGAGAGGCATAAGGACAGCTTATGGAACTGCCCCCGATGTCCGCCTTGCGCGTCTTTGAGGCCGCAAGCCGCCACCTCAGCTTTACCCGTGCCGGCGAATCGCTGGGCATGACGCAGGCCGCCGTCAGCTATCAGATCAAACTGCTGGAGGAACGGATGGGCGGGGCGCTGTTTCTGCGCAAGCCGCGCGGGCTTGAGCTGACGGCGCTTGGCCTTCGCCTTGCCACGCCGACGGTCGAGGCGTTCGAGCTGCTGCGCAACACCTATGCCCAATCGCGACAAGGCGCGACATTCGCGATCAGCGCATTCGCCAGCTTTGCGGGAAACTGGCTGTCCCAGCGTCTGGGGCGGTTCCAGATGGAGAACTCCGATCTGGCCGTGCGTATGGACAGCTCAAACCATGTCGTCGATTTCACGCGCGAGGAATTCGACGTCGCCATCCGCTATGGCGCGGGCAACTGGCCGGGACTGGTCGCGCACCGGCTGATGGCGGTGGATTTTGCGCCAATGATGTCGCCGGGGCTGGCACGTGAATGGGGACCACTGCGGGAGCCTGCCGATATCGTGCCATTGCCATGGATCGACCCCAGTGATCCCGACTGGATGATCTGGCTGGAACAATGCGGGCTGCGCAGGGACTGCACCCCGCGCCCCGGCCTCAAGCTCGGCACCCAGGTCCACGAGGCGCGCGTTGCCATGGCCGATGGCGGCGTGGCCCTGCTGACGCCCCGGTTCTTTCGCGCCGAGCTTGCGTCAGGTCAGCTGGTCCAGCCCTTTCCGGCGGTGACAGAGAACGGGAAATCCTATTGGCTGGTCTATCCCCATACGCATCGCAACAATCCGGTGATCCGAAAATTCCGCCAGTTTCTGCTGGCCGAAATCGCAGCCGAGGACGCGGTGATGGCGGACCGGGCTGCAAAGGCCACCTACCCCGGCGCGCAACCCGCAAAAACAGGCTGATCAGGAACATGGCCAATCCTGCGCCCCCCGGTCAGGGGCGCGGGCTGATCCGCCGGCACCGGTCAGGGCGCGCGAAAATCCGGCGGCCCGCAATGTTCTGGCCTGCTCGGCCCACCGCATCGCGGGCCGGCGCGCAGGGTCATGCGCGCACGGCCCGACATGGGCAGGCGCTTTGCTAAAGCGCCGTCCAGCCACCGTCGACGCTGATCGTCGTGCCCGTGATCTGGGCCGCCGCATCGGAACACAAAAAGACCGCCGTGCCGCCCATCTGTTCGACCGTTGCGAACTCGCCCGAAGGCTGGCGGGCCAGCATGACGTTCTTGATGACCTCTTCACGGCTCATGTTATGGGTCTTCATCTGATCGGGGATCTGCTTTTCCACGATCGGCGTCAGCACATAGCCGGGACAGATCGCGTTGCAGGTGATCCCCCGGCCGGCCTCTTCCAGCGCGGTCACCTTGGTCAGCCCGACAACGCCATGCTTGGCCGCGACATAGGCCGACTTGTAGGGGCTGGCGGTCAGCCCATGGGCCGAAGCGATATTGATGATCCGGCCCCAGCCGCGCGATTGCATGACTGGCAGCGCGGCCGCCGTGCAATGAAAGGCCGAGCTGAGGTTGATCGCAATGATCGCATCCCATTTTGCGGCCGGAAACTCGGGGATCGGGGCGACATGCTGAATGCCGGCATTATTGACCAGAATATCGCAGCCGCCGGCCTGCGCGATCAACGCCTGACAGTCATCGGATTTCGACATATCGGCCTTGATATAACGCACGCCGACGCCAAATTCCGCCGCCATGTCGGCCGCCAGCTGATGGTCGGCCTCGTCATCGGTAAAGCTGTTGATCACGACATCCGCCCCGGCCCGCGCCAACTCGCGCGCGATGCCCAGCCCGATGCCGGAATTCGACCCCGTCACCACAGCCGTCTTGCCACTGAGAAGTCCGTCGAACATGCCATTTCTCCGCAAATGCTTCGCCCCACAGCCTAGTGCCGGGGCCGGCCGACCTCAACCATCAGGGGCCGCCCGGACGGGCCAAAAAAAAGCGCCCGCACAAGGCGGGCGCAAGTCATGAGGCAGGTTTCATACAGGCAAGAAACCTATCGAGCAGTGACTCTTGTATAGGCGAAACTACGCGTGAGTCCAAGGCCGATATTTGTCACGGTAAACGCGCTCGGTTAGTCTGTGCTTTGAAATCACTGGCATTTGCCAAGTTACAGAAGGCGCCGCGATGCGAATCTTCAAATTTCCTAACGAATCCGCGATCAGAACGGGATTTCTTGCCGCGCTTGCCGGTTTCGCAACTGTTGCAGCGATGCCGCTGACAAGCCTTGCGGAACCATCGCATGGCATTTCGATGTATGGTGAGCCGGCGTTGCCCGAGGGGTTCGCGCATCTGCCCTATGCCAATCCCGATGCGCCGGCGGGCGGAACGATTCGCCTCGCCGAATCGGGCAGCTTTGATTCCCTCAAACCCTGGGTGCTGCGCGGCAGCCCGGCATGGCCGCTGCTGTTCATGCCGGGCGCATTGGCCGAAACCATGATGATCCGCTCGCTTGACGAGCCATTCACGCTTTATGGCCTGCTGGCGGAAACGGTCGAAACCGACCCCGGGCGCACATGGGTCGAGTTCACCCTGCGCGAGAATGCCCGCTTTTCCGATGGCAGCCCCGTCACCATCGAGGACGTGCTGTGGTCCTATGAAACACTGGGCACGCAGGGCCATCCCCGCTATCGCAGCGCATGGTCCAAGGTCGCCTCGATAGAGCAGACCGGTCCCCGCAGCCTGCGCATCACCTTCAACGTGCAGGACCGCGAACTGCCGTTGCTGATGGGGATGCGCCCGATCCTGAAAAAGGCGCAGTGGGACGGCCGCGACTTTACCCAGCCGGGGCTGGAAATTCCCATCGGCTCTGGCCCCTATGTCGTCGAAACAGTCGATCCCGGCCGTTCGCTGGTGCTGCGGCGCAACCCGGACTGGTGGGGTCGGGATCTGCCCGTGAACCGCGGCCTGCATAACTTTGACCGCGTGGTCTATGACTATTACGCCGATAACAACGCCATGTTCGAGGCGTTCAAGGCCGGCGAGACCGATGTCTGGCGCGAGCTTGATCCGGCGCGCTGGAATAACGACTATGATTTCCCGCGCGCGCGCTCGGGCGAGGTCGTGCAGTCCGAGATCATCAATCAACGGCCCTCGGGCATCATGGGTCTGGTGATGAACACGCGTAACCCGATCTTTGCGGACTGGCGCGTGCGTCAGGCCATGATCGAGGCCTTTAACTGGGAATTCGTCAACGCCACGCTGACCGGCGGGCAGGAACAGCGGATCACCTCATATTTCGCCAATTCGGCACTGGCGATGACGCCCGGCGCCCCCGCTGCGGGGCGCGAGCTGGCCCTGCTCGAACCCTTTGCCGCCGAACTGCCACCCGGCACGATCGAGGGCTACAGCCTGCCCGAAGGCAGCAATCAACCCGTTGACCGCCGCGCAATGCGCTCGGCCGCGCGGCTGCTGCAAGAGGCAGGCTGGGAGATCCGCGACGGCGTGCTGACCAATTCAGAGGGAAAGCCCTTTGCCTTTGAGATCCTGCTCAATCAATCGGGCAGCGCCATGTCGAGCGCATCCTCGATGAAGCAGATGGCCGATATCTATGTGGAATCTCTGCGCCAGCTTGGCATCAGCCCACGCATCACCATGATCGACAGCGCGCAATATATCGAGCGCACGAACAGCTATGCCTTTGATATGACATGGTATGATCGCGCGCTCTCGCTGTCGCCGGGTAACGAGCAGATGCTGTATTGGGGCGCCGCCGGCGTGACCGAGCCGGGAACGCGCAACTTTATGGGTATGAATTCGCCCGCCGCCGAGGCCATGATCGCCGCCCTGCTGAGCGCCACCACGCCCGAGGATCAGATGGCCGCCGTCCATGCGCTCGACCGTATCCTGACTGCCGGGCGTTACGTCATTCCGGCCGGCTATTCGCCCGCCAGCCGGCTGGCCCATGACGCGCGGCTGAAATATCCCGAAACAATTCCTGTCTATGGCGATTATCCCGGTTTTCTGCCAGAAACATGGTGGAGGGAGGATGCCAGCCGATAGCCGCCCGGCATCCCCCGGTTTCAGACCTCGCGCGGGCAGGCCGGACCGGCCCGCGCCCATCAGCAGGAGCCGCGCATGAAATGGCATCATGTCTCCGATAACTGGGCCGCCTTCTATGAGGCAATCATTGAAAAATGGCCCGATGCCGATGAGACCGAACTGGACGAGATCGACGGGGATCAGCGCGCCTTTCTGCGCTATATCGCACAGATCGAAGGGCTGGACCCCGAAGAGGTTCTGGAAGAGGTCCGCGAATGGCTTGCCGGTGAAATCCCCTCGGACGTGGTCATGGACGAAGGCCATGACGACATCTCGATCCGCAATTCGGTCAAATATGTCGGCGAGGGCGAGGATGAATATTCCGACGACGCCCGCTTCGGCGACGATGATGAAGGCAATGAAACCTGATCCCGCGCCGGCGTCGCGGTCGGGGCGACACGCCATGCGCCGGCGCTTGCACCAGCCCCGGCGCGGTTGAAACAGCTGCCGGGCTGAAACGTCGGCACATCTGCGATAGGGGTCAGGGACCGGTTATGCCCTGTCCGGCCTCACGGGGCGCCATGCGCAAGCGCCTGCACGGCTGAAACGGCTGTGCATCTGCGATAGGACCGGGGATCGGTTATGCCCAGCCCGGCCTGCCGACCTCACTGGGCGCCATGCGCCAGCCCAGGCGCGGTTGAAACAGCTGCCGGGCTGAAACGTCGGCACATCTGCGATAGGGGTC
>JAUNTL010000080.1 GCA_030538705.1 Paracoccus sp. (in: a-proteobacteria)
CACGCAATCGGTATAGGGCGCGACATTGCGGCCCGGCAGGCGCTTGGCCATCTCGCGGCTGACAACCTCGCGCGCGACGGCGCGGGTCGAGCTGTCAAGGGTGGTCGTCGGCGCGGTGGGCGGCGTAATCACGACCGGGGGCCGGACAACCGGCCCGGTCGGCGGGGCAACAGGCACACAGCCGGCGAGGGCCAGCGTCACAGCGCCAAGGGACAGGATCAGACGCATCAGTAAACCCTTTTCTTAGGTGCGATCTTCTTAAGGTCGATACCACCTTCGTCCTGTTTGGTCAGCGGATCAAGATGCACAGGGCGGTAGCGGAGGGTCACATTATCGCCATCGACCCAGGCAAGACTGTGCTTGCGCCAGTTTTCGTCATCGCGATCGGGCCAGTCCTCATGGGCATGGGCACCGCGGCTTTCCTTGCGTGCCTCGGCCGCGACGATGGTCGCCATGGCGTTGGGCATCAGGTTGGCCAGTTCCAGCGTTTCCATCAGATCGGTGTTCCAGATCAGACTGCGGTCCGAGACATGCAGGTCATCCAGACGGGCCGCGATGGCCATCATCTTGTCCACACCCTCGGCCAGGGTCTTGTCGGTGCGGAACACCGCCGCATCGGCCTGCATGGTGCGCTGCATCTCGTCGCGCAGCTCGGCCGTCGGGGTGGCGCCGCTGGCATTGCGGAAACGGTCGAAACGCTCGAAAATACGGTCGACAGCCGCGACATTGGTCGCCGGCACCGGTGATGCACGGTCGATCACCTCGCCCGCACGGATCGCGGCCGCGCGGCCAAAGACCACGAGGTCAATCAGCGAGTTCGACCCCAGCCGGTTCGCCCCGTGAACCGAAGCGCAGCCGGCCTCACCCACCGCCATCAGGCCGGGGAAAACATGGTCCGGGCTTTCGGGCGTCGGATCAAGGACTTCGCCCCAATAGTTCGTGGGAATGCCGCCCATATTGTAATGCACGGTCGGCAAGACCGGGATCGGCGCCTTGGTGACGTCGACGCCGGCAAAGATCTTGGCCGATTCCGAAATGCCGGGCAGACGTTCCGCCAGCGCCTCGGGCGGCAGATGTTGCAGGTTCAGGAAGATATGATCCTGCTGAGCGCCCACACCACGGCCCTCGCGGATCTCGATGGTCATGCAGCGCGACACGACATCGCGCGAGGCGAGGTCTTTGTAGGTCGGCGCGTAACGCTCCATAAAGCGCTCGCCCTCGGAATTGGTCAGATAACCGCCCTCGCCGCGCGCGCCCTCGGTGATCAGACAGCCCGAGCCATAGATACCGGTCGGGTGGAACTGCACAAATTCCATATCCTGCAAGGGCAGACCCGCGCGCGCGACCATACCGCCACCGTCGCCGGTGCAGGTGTGCGCGCTCGTCGCGCTGAAATAGGCGCGGCCGTAACCGCCCGTGGCCAGCACGACCATCTTGGCGTTGAACACATGCATGGTGCCGTCGTCCAGCTTCCAGCAGACGACACCGGTGCATTTGCCATCGGTGATGATCAGATCGAGGGCGAAATATTCGATGAAGAATTCCGCATTATTCTTCAGGCTCTGGCCGTAGAGCGTATGCAGGATCGCATGCCCGGTGCGGTCGGCGGCGGCACAGGTGCGCTGCACCGGCGGGCCTTCGCCGAATTCGGTCGTGTGGCCGCCGAACGGGCGCTGATAGATCTTGCCTTCCTCGGTGCGCGAAAACGGCACGCCGTAATGTTCCAGCTCGTAAACCGCCTTGGGGGCCTCGCGCGCCAGATATTCCATGGCATCGGTGTCACCCAGCCAGTCCGACCCCTTGACCGTGTCATACATATGCCACTGCCAGTTATCCGGCCCCATATTGGACAGGCTGGCGGCGATCCCGCCCTGGGCTGCAACCGTATGGCTGCGGGTCGGGAACACCTTGGTCACGCAGGCGGTGCGCAGCCCCTGCTCGGCCATGCCCAGCGTGGCGCGCAGCCCGGCACCACCGGCGCCGACCACCACAACGTCATAATCATGCGTCTGATATTCGTAAGCGGACATGGGAACCTCAGGCATAGGCCAGCGAGGCGAGCGTCATGCGCGCCAGCGCGAAAAGGGTAACAGCAATCACGGACCATCCGAGGATCGCGGCAACAACCAGTGCCACCTTGCGGGCGGTGTGGTTGAAATAGTCGTCGATCATGTTCCGCGTGCCCTTCATGAAATGCATCATGCCCAGCGTCATAAAGATCGCGGTGACGATCGCGGGATAGGGCCGGCTGAAGTAAAGCACGATCTCGGCCCGGTCCGACAGGCGCAGGGCAGTGCCCATGACCATCAGGAATGACGGCGTGATAACCGCCAGCGCAATCGCGCTGACCGTCAGCCACCAGTGATGTTCGGTGCCGGTGCGCGACGAACCAAGGCCCATCGCGGCCTTGCGCGGGGTGATATAGCGCATCTGCGACCTCCTCAGACGAAATACAGGATCAGGCTCAGCAGCGTCAGAACCACAGAGCCGGCGATGATGGCGATGCTGGCCTTGTGGGCCGTCTCGATCTCGAGGCCCAGCCGGGCGTCATAGAACAGATGGCGGATGCCGCTCAGCAGATGGAACCACAATGCCCAGACCGAGCCGAGCAGAACAAGAAAGCCCAGCCAGCTGCGCACCAGCCAGTCGGCGCAGGACCAGATCCCGCCGCCGGCGGCCGCACCCAGCAGCCAGAAGGCCAGCAGCATCAGCCCCGCGACCATCGCGTGACCCGTAATGCGGTGCAGGATCGAGGTAATTGCCGTCAAGGGCAGCCGATAGACCTGCAAATGCGGTGAAAGCGGGCGGTTGCCCCGGTTCACATCAGCCATGTCGTCCCCCTTGGATCTGCTGTCAGGCCCGCGGCAAGGCGTTTAGCTGGCACGCGGGCTGGCTGGTTTGGCATTGTCATAAAGATTTTTTGCGCCCTGTCACGGGTGCTTGTCCAGCCCTGCGACGATTTTGCGTGATTCCGCCGATTTGCGATCACATGGATCGGGGCTGTGATCACAAGGCGGTCACATCAGGGGCCGCAACCCCGGCCGGCGCTATTGGCGGCCCAGTTTCATGTCAGGATGATAATCCGCCGCAATCTCTTTGGTCACGGCCTGACCGCAGCGCATGACCCCGCGCGCTGCGTCAAAGCTCATCACCGGGGGGCCATGCAGCACCCAGCCCGCAGCCAGCGCCGCGCTGACCTTGTGACAGAAGTCAGAGGTGTCGTCCTCGGTCAGAAAGCGATAGAGGACGCTCACGTCAGGCCCCGAACGGGTTATAACCCAGCCAGATATGGATCAGCGATGCGGCGCCGTAGACGACCAGCGTGCCGACGATCGCCATGACCTCCTTGCGCGGGACAACGGGGCCGGCGGGCGCGCTCCAGCGGGGTTGGGCGCGGTTGATGACCACCATTTCGACCACCGCCCAGACAAGCAGCCCGCCGAACAGCACCAGCGACGGCATATCCCCGTTCACCAGCAGATGCCCGAACGCCCAGAGCGAAAAGCCGATCAGCTGCGGGTGACGCAGGCGCTGCGCCACGGCGGTTTTCATCCCCGAGGCCGCGAACAGGTAAAACCCGATCAGGATCAGCAGGTTGTTGATCCCTTTCGTGGCGGGTGACGACCCCCACCAGAGTTCGCCCATCGGCGCGGCGCGGTAGCCCCAGATCATCAGCAGAACCGACAGCACCAGCCCGCCCGTCACGGCCGCACGGCCCGAATCGCCCATGCTGGCGCGGGCGGCGGGGGCAAAGCGTTTGAACAGATGGGCCGCCCACCACAGGGCAACACCAAGGACAAGGATCAGCATCTGGCACCTCCGGGCTGGAACTGGATCGGGCAGATTGTGGCATCATTCGTCAGGCGCGGCAATCAGGGCGACACCATCCCCGCCACGCCCGACCAGACCAGCCGGGCCGACACGATCAGCAGCGCCCAGGTGATCAGCCGGTAAAACGCCGCCTGCGGGATGATCCGCAGCAGCCTCAGGCCCAGCCAGACACCGATCACCGCCGGAATCATCAGCACCGCCGAGATCTTCAGATTTGCCGCCCCCAGCTGGCCGAGCATCCAATAGGGCGGCAGCTTGACCACATTGACGACAGCAAAGAACACGGTCGTCGTTCCGGCATAGACCTGCGCCGGCAGCGCCATCGGCTGGACATAGACCTGATAGGGCGGCGCACCGGAATGGCTGACAAAGCTGGTATAGCCTGCAATCGTCCCCCACAGGCTGCCGCGCGCGGCCGACGGGCTGCGCGGCCCCGCGACGCGCGGGCGGATGATCGCATTCAGCGCAAAGACCGTGCCGATCAGCCCGACGATCAGCATCACGGCCGAATCGTCGACCAGATGCGCCGTCGCCCAGCCCAGCCCGATCCCCGCCACCGCACCGGGCAGCAGGCTGGCAAGGATGCGGCGGTCAAAACTGCGCCGAAAGGCCATCAGCCCGCCGATATCAGACACGATATAGACCGGCAGCATGATCCCGGCCGCAACAACCGGCGACATGGTCAGCGACATCAGCGGCACGGAAATCATGCCGACCATCGACAGCCCGCCCTTGGCCATACCGACCGCGAGTGCCGCGACCACCGCAAGGATCCATGATGTTTGCGTTAACTCGACCATCGCGGCCAGCCACCCCTCGAATCGCGCCTTGAAAGCACCCGATCAAGCGACTAACCCATGCCACGACCTTTTGACCATATTCCCGGAGGAAAACATGGCTCGTCCTAAAATCGCACTGATCGGCGCCGGTCAGATCGGTGGCACGCTCGCGCATCTGGCCGCGATGAAGGAACTGGGGGATGTCGTGCTGTTCGACATCGCCGAAGGCACGCCGCAGGGCAAGGCGCTGGATATTGCCGAATCCGGCCCCTCTGAAGGGTTCGATGCGCGCCTCAAGGGGACCAATGATTACGCCGATATCGCAGGCGCGGATGTCTGCATCGTGACCGCAGGCGTTGCACGCAAGCCGGGCATGTCGCGCGACGACCTGCTGGGGATCAACCTCAAGGTCATGAAATCGGTCGGCGAAGGTATCGCCAAACACGCGCCGGACGCATTTGTCATCTGCATCACCAACCCGCTGGATGCGATGGTCTGGGCGCTGCAAAAATTCAGCGGCCTGCCCGCGCACAAGGTCTGCGGCATGGCCGGCGTGCTTGATTCCGCGCGCTTCCGCCACTTCCTGTCGCTGGAATTTGACGTCTCGATGAAGGACGTGACCGCTTTTGTTCTGGGCGGTCATGGTGACACGATGGTTCCGCTGACCCGCTATTCGACCGTCGCCGGCATCCCGCTGCCGGATCTGGTCAAGATGGGCTGGACCACGCAGGAAAAACTGGACGCCATCGTTCAGCGCACCCGCGACGGCGGTGCCGAGATCGTCGGCCTGCTGAAAACCGGCAGCGCCTATTATGCGCCGGCAACCTCGGCGATCGAGATGGCCGAGGCCTATCTCAAGGATCAAAAACGCGTCCTGCCCTGCGCCGCCCATGTCAAAGATGCCTATGGTCTCGACGGGATTTATGTCGGTGTGCCGACGGTGATCGGCGCGGGCGGCATCGAAAAGGTCATCGACATCACGCTGGACCGCGACGAACAGGTGATGTTCGACAAGTCGGTTGACGCGGTGAAGGGCCTGATCGAGGCTTGCAAAGGCATCGACGGCACGCTGGCCTGATATCCGGCGATGACAGATGTAAAGGCGCCCTTTCGGGGCGCCTTTTTTCATGGCTGCATCTGGTCGGTAAAGATGCCTTCGCGCCCCTGCGCGCGGATCAGGTTCAGGGCCATATCCTCCGGCAACGCCGGCCAGCGGGTGCCCTGATCCAGCATCCCCGCCGCAACCAGCCGCGCCGAGAGCGCCGGCATGTCATGGAGCGCATAGGTCACGCCCCGGAAATCGCGGCGCCCGGGCGCCGCCCATTCCTGCGCAATACTGTCCAGAACCAGCGGAGCGCGCCCGGTAAAGCCGGCGATATGATCAACCGGCCCATCAACCCAGAAGCTGCGCCGGGGCAGGCAGGCGATCTGCTGATCCGGGCGTGCGACATAGGCCAGCAGATGCCCGGCCGACCCGTCGGCAAAGATGATCTGGCGCGCCGCCTTCATCTGCGCCAATTGCTCGGACAGGCTGTGCATCTGCGGGTGCATGATCCGGTAGCCCTGCGCACGCAGATGATCCTCGATCACGGTCTCGCCAAGGATCGCGCCCTCCTCGGGCGCAAGCGCCGAGCGCGACAGATACAGCCGCTCGGCGCCGTCAGGGGTGATGCCGGCGGCGAAATGGCGGTGGACGGCGTCGCGCATGGCCGCCGTGCCGCCGATCATATCGCCAAGACCGAACCCCTGCCCCGGCACGACCAGCGTCTCGACCCGGGACGGGCGCCAGACCAGCCGGACGGGCAGCGACAGCCCAAAGACGTCAAGAACCTGCTGCTGAAAGCCCCGCAATGCGCCGCGCCGGCGCGGCCTTTTGGGGATATAGCAAATGCCGTCAAGCCCGCGTGACGCGGCAGTGTCGTGATGCGCGGCCCACAGACGGGACATGCTTTCCACAAGAAAATGCCCGAAATGATCAAACAGCACACCGGCCCACAACCAGCGACCGGTCAATACCTCATCCACCTGCCCGGGTGGTGGCGGCGCGAGGGTCAGCGCATTTCCCAAACGCCATGTGGCGCCTTGGGGGACATGGTTGCCCTGCGCGTCGATGACCCCGGCACGCTGACGCTTGCGCGGGCTGTCGGGCGGCACAATGATCGCCCCGGCGATCTCGGTCACGCTTTCTGACCAGCCACCCGCAGGTTGCGGCGGGGTCGCGGCAGGTTCATTCATCTTTGCCTCCTGGTCTGTGCCGGCTTCGCCCGCGCCGGCATCCCGCCCCATAGCAACAGCATCTGGCCCCGGCCACCGCAATTTTGTGATCACAGCATTTCAGGCCGTGATCACATGGGGCGATTTTTTGCCGCTATCCCGCCCCGCCTGCACGAAAACGGTTCATCCCCGCATCTCTTTGTGACACAAGGGCGGGCAAACCGTATCAATCAGGGGTTTGCCATGAACATCCACGAATATCAGGCCAAGTCGCTGCTGCGCGATTATGGCGTACCGGTCTCGGACGGCCGTATCGTCACCCGCGCCGAGGACGCCAAGACCGCCGCGGGCGAGCTTGACGGCCCGCTTTGGGTGGTAAAGGCCCAGATCCACGCCGGCGGACGCGGCAAGGGCAAGTTCAAGGAGGCCGAGGCGGGCGAAAAGGGCGGCGTGCGTCTGGCCAAGTCGACCTCGGAAGCCGAGGAAATGACCCGTCAGATGCTGGGCCGCACGCTGGTGACGCATCAGACCGGCCCGTCGGGCAAGCAGGTCAACCGCATCTATATCGAAGATGGTTCGGATATCTCGCGCGAGCTGTATCTGGCGCTTCTGGTGGACCGCCAGACCTCACGCGTCAGCTTTGTCGCCTCGACCGAGGGCGGCATGGATATCGAGGAAGTCGCCGCCCACACGCCCGAAAAGATCATCAGCTTCAGCGTTGACCCGGCCTCGGGCCTGTCGGATTTCCACGGCCGCCGCGTCGCTTTCTCGCTCGGACTGGAAGGTGCGCAGGTCAAGCAATGCGTCAAGCTGGTAAAGGATCTTTATCGCCTGTTCCTTGAAAAGGACATGGAGATGCTGGAAATCAACCCGCTGATCGTGACCACCGAGGGCAACCTCAAGGCGCTTGATGCCAAGATGGGCTTTGACAATAACGCGCTTTATCGCCACCCCGACGTCTTTGCGCTGCGCGACGAGACCGAGGAAGACCCCAAGGAACTTGAGGCCTCGAAATACGACCTCAATTATATCGCCCTGGACGGTGAGATCGGCTGCATGGTGAACGGCGCCGGTCTGGCCATGGCCACGATGGACATCATCAAGCTGTATGGCGCAGAGCCGGCGAACTTTCTGGACGTCGGCGGTGGCGCGACCAAGGAAAAGGTGACCGAGGCGTTCAAGATCATCACCTCGGACCCGAACGTCAAAGGCATTCTGGTCAACATCTTTGGCGGCATCATGCGCTGCGACATCATCGCCGAAGGCATCGTCGCCGCGGTGAAAGAGGTCGGGCTGGAGGTTCCGCTGGTCGTCCGTCTGGAAGGCACCAACGTCGATCTGGGCAAGAAGATCATCAATGAAAGCGGTCTCGACGTGATCGCGGCCGATGATCTGAAGGATGGCGCCGAAAAGATCGTGAAGGCGGTCAAGGGCTGATGCCCTACGGCGGGCGCCCGGAGCGCGCCCGCCGGCACAGGCATGAATGATAACTGCGTGGCGGAGGCTGGAAGATGAGTGTTTTTACCAATGCGGTCCGGGGCAGCACGGCGCTGATCGCTGCCGCGCTTGTTGCGCTGCCGCTGGCGGCAAGCGGCGAAACGGCATCCGAACGGCTGCTCAACGGCCTGATGCAGGCTTGCTCGGCCGCCATCACCGGCAACTTCCCGACCGGCACCCAGGGCATGCTCGGCACCAGCGCAGACGGCAAGATCAACCTCTGGAGCGGCGGCGCCACCTCGGAGGATGCCGAAGTGATGTCGACCTTTCTGACCGTTTCCACCCTGCCGGGCGGCACCACGGCCAACTGCACGGTATCGGTGATGCAACCGCATCCGGGTGCCTTTGACGATCTGGTCGCGGTGATCGAATCCCGTCAGGGCGATATCCTCGGCTCCCTTGCGAATGAAAACATCACCGCAGGCGGGCAGATAGGGAACCTGCCGGGTGGCGAGGGCGAGCTATGGCTGTGGGCGCGGCCCGAGTTTCCGCCGACCGCCAGCATCCATGCCATCATCGGCCCGACGTTGATCAGCCTGACGTTCGCCGGCGCGCTGACAGCGGAACAGGTGACCGCCGGCCCCCCGCAATAGACCTCGCCACAGCAATTGTCAGACGGGCGCCTGCGCCCGTCCCGGAAAAAAACGGCGGGCTGTCTGCCCCCGACAGGATCAAGGAAAGGAGGCCTGCATGGCCATTCTCGTCGACAAGAATACCAAAGTCATCACCCAGGGGATCACCGGATCTCAGGGCACGTTCCACACCGAACAGGCGATTGCCTATGGCACCAAGATGGTCGGCGGCGTGACGCCGGGCAAAGGCGGGACCGAGCATCTGGGCCTGCCGGTGTTCGACTCGGTCCATGAGGCGGTGGCGCGCACGGGTGCCACGGCAACGGCGATCTATGTGCCCCCGCCCTTCGCCGCCGATTCCATTCTGGAGGCCATCGACGCCGAGATCCCGCTGATCGTGGCCATCACCGAAGGCATCCCGGTTCTGGACATGATGCGCGTCAAGCGCGCGCTGATGGACAGCAAATCGACCCTGATCGGGCCGAACTGCCCCGGCATCATGACGCCGGGCGAATGCAAGATCGGGATCATGCCGGGGTCTATCTTCAAACGCGGCTCGGTCGGCGTCGTCTCGCGTTCGGGCACGCTGACTTATGAGGCGGTCAAGCAGACCTCGGACGTCGGGCTGGGGCAGTCCTCGGCGGTCGGCATCGGCGGCGATCCGATCAAGGGGATGGAGCATATCGACGTGCTGCGCATGTTCCTTGACGATCCGGAAACCGAATCCATCATCATGATCGGCGAAATCGGCGGTTCCGCCGAGGAAGAGGCCGCCGAGTTTCTGGCCGAGCAAAAGCGCAAGGGCATCTGGAAACCCACCGCCGGCTTTATCGCCGGGCGCACCGCGCCTCCGGGCCGGCGCATGGGCCATGCGGGCGCCATCGTCTCGGGCGGCAAGGGCGATGCGGAATCCAAGATCGAGGCCATGAAAAAGGCCGGGATCGTGGTCGCCGACAGCCCGGCGCAGCTGGGCGAGGCCGTGCTGCAAGCCATCAAAGGCTGATACGGATGCGGATGCGAATGGCCATAGCGGCATTGTCAACCTGCCTTGCGTCTGCCCCCGGCATTGCCGGGGCGCAGGCTCAGGGCCAGTTGGCAACCCTTGAAGAGGCCCTCCGCATCTGCTCGGACCCGGCGATACTGCCGGGTGGCTGGGATGCGGCGCTTGCCGGCTGGACCCCGGTCGAGGCCGACAGCGGGCTGCTGGCGCGCGCGACGGCCGACCGGCTGTTCGCGATCATTACAGCAGACGGAAGCCCGATCGAGGGGCTTTTGCTGGCCGGGCAACTCAATGAGCATCTGTATCTGATCGAAGATTACCAATACGAACTTGAACAGATCGCAGAGGGCAACCGTGATGATGTGCGGCCGGCGTTTTACAGCCATGACAGCGGCTGGCGGCTGGCCGTAAAACATTTCACGGATTACCCCGAGATCAGCGAATGCCTGATCTCTCATGACCGGCCCGATGCGGATGTGATCGCATACCTTGAGCGCCCTTATCTGGGGGCGTCCCCCTATGCGGTTCTGGGCGGGCGCGGTCTGGCGGTGCGGGCGCGGACCCCGGACGGGCCGGGTCTGGCCGCCGTTGTCTATTATTCACTGTTCATTCCGGACATGAGCCTGGCTGATAGTCCCGGCCTGCCCGAGGGGCATCCGGCGCTGGAGGCCTCGGCGGTAAGCATCGAGGTCACGCTGAACGCCGACAGCCGCGGGATCGATGACGACCATGGCGATGACAGTGATTACGATGGCGACGACAGCGATTCTGATGATGATGACGGCGAGGCGGCCGGCTGAGATGACGATCGCGTGCGGAAACCGGGTTATGACCGGGCGATGATTTGACAGGCCGCGTTCCCTCACTAACTATTGGGAACGCAGAGGATGAAGTTTTCGGACAGGACATGCCCAAGGCGAACCATCACGATGCCGGCCCTGCCCCCGCACATGCGGGCCGGCGGCTTGCACCTCCGGCGCTGCTGGCGGTGACGGTTCTTGCCCTGACCGCCTGCGGCGCGCGCAATACCGATGAAATGCTGCGCGGCGGCGTTCCGGCCTCGACCAATCTGCCCGCCGCGACCGAACTGCCGGCGAATGCGGTGCGCACCGTCTCGCGTCGTGATTTCGGCTGGCGGCTGATTTATCACCCGGTATCCGCGCCCGCCGATGCCGATGCCCGTGCCGCGATCGCGCTGTGCCGGCTGGAACGGCGCCGGGTCGGGCGGATCGAAGTCGTCCCCATGGCTGCGCCCGGCGATGATCCCGGCACCCGCATGATTGACATTTTTTGTGCCTGAGATGAGCGAGCAACCACCCCCACCCCCGCGAAACCGGATCGGCGGTCCCGCCTGGCAAGGCCCCGGCCGCGGCAATGGCGACAGCCGCCCCGCCGCCCCGCCGCCGGGCGCAAACAGTGCCGCGTCCAGCCCCGTATCAGGGCCGGAGGTTCCCGGCTTTGTCACATCCGTTCGCTGGACACTCTCGCAATATCTGACCTTTTCGGGCCGGTCGCGGCGCGCCGAATACTGGTGGTTTATCCTGTTTCTCAATCTCAGCGGACTTACCGCCGCCGTGCTGGAAAACCCGCTGACGAACGCCCGCTTTGGCGAGGGGCCGCTGTCGCTGATCCTCAGCCTTGTGGTCCTGTTGCCCTCGATCACGGTCACCGTCCGGCGCTTTCACGATGTCGACCGCAGTGGCTGGTGGCTGCTGGCGCCCGTCGCGCTGTTCCCGGTTGCGATGATATCAATGTCCGTCGGGCTGGTGCTGGCCGGCGTTCTTTTCCTTGTTTTCTTTGTCTGGACCGTGATGCCCTCGCAGTCCGGCACCAACCGCTTCGGGCCAAGCCCGCTGGAGCCATAATAATGAGCGAACAACCCAAAAACGCCGACTTCCACGAATCGTCCTTTCTTCAGGGCCATAATGCGGCCTATGTCGAGCAGCTTTACGGCCAATGGGCGCGCGACCCGCAGGCCGTAGATGCGGCGTGGAACAGGTATTTTGCCGCATTGGGTGATGAGGCCGCCGATGCCATGGCCGAGGCCGAAGGGCCAAGCTGGAAGCGCGCAGACTGGCCGCCCCAGCCCCATGGCGAGGATATCGGCGCGCTGACCGGCGAATGGGCGATGAGTTCCAGGGCCGAGGCAACCGCGGCGATGGAAAAGATCGCCGCCAAGGCCGCCGAGAAAGGCCGCGAGATCGGGCCGGATGCGATGCGGCAGGCGGTGCTGGACAGTATCCGTGCGCTGATGCTGATCCGCGCCTATCGGATTCGCGGCCATCTTCATGCCGATCTCGACCCGCTCGGCATGCGCGAGGTTCCCGACCATGGCGAGCTGGACCCGGCGACCTATGGCTTTACCGCGGCCGACATGAACCGGCCGATCTTTATTGATAACGTGCTGGGGCTGGAAATCGCCACCATGCGCGAGATCACCGAGATCATGAACCGCACCTATTGCGGCACCTTTGCGTTGCAGTTCATGCATATCTCGAACCCCGAGGAAGCCGCTTGGCTGAAGGAACGCATCGAGGGTTACGGCAAGGAGATCGCCTTTACCCGGCAGGGCCGCAAGGCAATCCTGAACAAGCTGGTCGAGGCCGAGGGATTCGAGAAATTCCTGCATGTCAAATATATGGGCACGAAACGCTTTGGCCTTGACGGTGGCGAGGCGCTGATCCCGGCGCTGGAACAGATCATCAAACGCGGCGGCGCGCTCGGCGCGAAAGAGGTCGTGTTCGGCATGCCCCATCGCGGCCGCCTGTCGGTGCTGGCGAATGTGCTGTCGAAACCTTACCGCGCGATCTTTCACGAGTTTCAGGGTGGCAGCTACAAGCCCGAGGATGTCGACGGCTCGGGTGATGTGAAATACCATCTCGGTGCCTCGTCGGACCGCGACTTTGACGGCAATACCGTCCACCTTTCGCTGACCCCCAACCCCAGCCACCTGGAGGCGGTGAATCCGGTCGTGCTGGGCAAGGCCCGCGCCAAGGGTGACCAGCTGGGCGATCGTGGCGACCGCACCAGCGTCATCCCGGTTCTGCTGCATGGCGACGCGGCATTCGCCGGTCAGGGCATCGTGGCGGAATGTCTGCAACTGTCGGGCATCCGTGGCCACCGCACGGGCGGGACGATCCATGTCATCGTCAACAACCAGATCGGCTTTACGACGGCGCCGCATTTCTCGCGCACCTCGCCTTATCCGACCGATATCGCGCTGATGGTCGAGGCGCCGATCTTTCACGTCAACGGCGACGATCCCGAGGCGGTCGTCCACGCCGCCAAGGTCGCGACCGAGTTCCGCCAGAAGTTCCACAAGGACGTGGTCATCGACATCTTTTGCTATCGCCGCTTTGGTCACAACGAAGGCGATGAGCCGATGTTCACCAACCCGGCAATGTACAAGCAGATCAAATCCCAAAAGACGACGCTTCAGCTTTACACCGAACGTCTGGTCGCCGACGGGCTGATCCCCGAGGGCGAGATCGAGGACATGAAGGCCGTCTTTCAGAACCACCTGAGCGAAGAGTTCGAGATCGGCAAGAATTTCCTGCCGAACAAGGCCGACTGGCTCGATGGCAAATGGTCCGGCCTGCAACGCGAGGGGGCCGAATACATCCCCGGCGAGACCGGCATCAAACCCGACACCATGGCCGAGATCGGCCGCGCCCTGACCGCAGCACCCGAGGGGCATAACCTGCACAAGACCGTGGGCCGCCTGCTCGACGCCAAGCGCCAGATGTTCGAGACCGGCCAGGGCTTTGACTGGGCCACGGGCGAGGCGCTCGCCTTTGGCTCGCTGCTGCTGGAGGGCCATCCGGTCCGCCTGACCGGTCAGGATTCGACCCGCGGCACCTTCAGCCAGCGTCATTCCGCACTGGTCGATCAGATGACCGAACAGCGTTATTACCCGCTCAACAACATCCGCGAGGGTCAGGCCGCCTACGAGGTCCACGACTCGATGCTGTCGGAATATGCGGTGCTGGGCTTTGAATACGGCTATTCTCTGGCCGAACCCAACGCCCTGACCCTGTGGGAGGCGCAGTTCGGCGATTTCGCCAATGGCGCCCAGATCATGTTCGACCAGTTCATCAGCTCGGGCGAAAAGAAATGGCTGCGCATGTCCGGTCTGGTCATGCTGCTGCCGCACGGGTTCGAAGGTCAGGGACCGGAACATTCCTCGGCCCGGCTGGAGCGTTTTCTTCAGGGCTGTGCAGAAGATAACTGGATCGTGGCCAACTGCTCGACCCCGGCCAACTATTTCCACATTCTGCGCCGCCAGCTGCACCGCAAATTCCGCAAGCCGCTGGTCATCATGACCCCGAAATCACTGCTGCGGCACCCGCTTGCGGTCTCGACGGCGGATGAGTTCCAGAGCGGTTCCACCTTCCACCGCGTGCTGTGCGACGATGCCGAGCGCGGGCGTTCGGACACAAAGCTGGTCGCCGATGACAAGATCCGCCGCGTCGTGGTCTGTTCAGGCAAGGTCTATTACGATCTGCTGAAAGAACGTGACGAGCGGGGCGCGAATGACGTCTACCTGATGCGTCTTGAACAGTTCTATCCCTTCCCGCAGCAATCGCTGCTGAAAGAGCTGGGCCGCTTCCGTCAGGCCGAAATCATCTGGTGTCAGGAAGAACCCAAGAACCAGGGCGCATGGAGCTTTGTCGAGCCGAACCTTGAATGGGTTTTGCAAAAACTCGACGCCCGCCACAGCCGCGCCCGCTATGTCGGCCGTGCCGCCGCCGCCTCGGTCGCGACCGGGCTTGCCTCGCGCCACAAGGCCGAACAGGAGGCTCTGGTCAATGACGCGCTCGGCACGGAGGCGCAGGCATGACCATCGAGGTCCGCGTCCCGGCCCTTGGCGAGTCGGTCTCGGAGGCGACCGTCGCGACATGGTTCCGCCTGCCCGGCGACCGGGTCGAGGCCGATGAGATGCTGTGCGAACTGGAGACCGACAAGGTCACGGTCGAAGTCCCCAGCCCGGCCGCCGGCATCCTTGTCGAAGTCATTGCCGCCGAGGGCGCGACCGTCGGCATCGACGCCCTGCTGGCGCGGATCAGCGACAGCGATGAAACAGTAACGGCCGGACCGGCCGGCAAAACCAACACAGCCGCCGCCAGCGCGCCGGCCCGGAATGCTCAGGAAGGACAAGATATGAGCGGGAAATCAGTTGACGTCATGGTGCCCACGCTGGGCGAATCAGTCACCGAAGCCACGGTCGCGACCTGGTTCAAAAAGGTCGGTGATACGGTCGCCGCCGATGAAATGCTGTGCGAATTGGAAACCGACAAGGTTTCGGTCGAGGTGCCCGCCCCGGTCGCCGGCGTTCTGGCCGAGATTCTGGCTGATGAGGGCGCAACCGTCGATGCCAAGGCACGGCTGGCAATCATCACCGAAGGCGCGGCCGGAAAACAGCCCTCGGCAACCGAGCAGGAGCGCGCGGAAAGCGCCGCCGCCGCGAAAACCCGCGCCGAAGCGAAATCAGCCGCGGTGAACTCGCCGGGCGCCGGGCCGGAAACGGTGGCCGCCCGCGATGTCGAGGACGCGCCCTCGGCGAAAAAGGCGATGGCCGAGGCGGGCATCGCCCGCGATGCGGTGCAGGGTTCGGGTCGTGACGGCCGCATCATGAAAGAGGATGTGGCGCGCGCCGCTGCTGCCCCGCGCGCCGCTGCGCCGGCACAGGACGGTGCGCGCGAGGAACGGGTCAAGATGACCCGCCTGCGCCAGACCATTGCCCGCCGGCTCAAGGATGCGCAGAACACGGCCGCGATGCTGACGACCTATAACGAGGCCGACATGTCCGGCATCATGGGCCTGCGCAACGAATACAAGGATGCGTTTGAAAAGAAACACAAAGTCAAGCTTGGCTTTATGTCCTTCTTCGTCAAGGCCTGCTGCCATGCGCTGAATGAAGTGCCCGAGGTGAACGCCGAAATCGACGGCACCGAGGTCGTTTACAAGAACTATGTCAACATGGGCGTTGCTGTCGGCACGCCCTCGGGGCTGGTCGTTCCGGTGCTGCGTGACGCGGATCGGAAAAGCTTTGCGCAGATCGAAAAGGAAATCGCCGAGCTGGGTGCCA
>JAUNTL010000081.1 GCA_030538705.1 Paracoccus sp. (in: a-proteobacteria)
GACATCGTTTTCGTGATGACCAACGGGCAATGGGGCACGCAGGTGCTGGCCAATCTGATGTATGACTGGATGTTCCGCGGCAGCCCCGATTACGGGCGCGGCTCGGCCATCGCCATCGTGCTGATGGTGCTGGTCCTGCCGATCATGATCTGGAATATCCGCAACGTCCGCAAGGAGATGCGCTGATGGAGGGCATGGCTGGCCGGCGCTCGGCCCTTGTCTGGGCGGTGAATATTGCGGCGCTCGTGCTGGTGCTGTTGTGGACGATCCCGACGGCCGGGTTGCTGGTGTCGTCATTCCGCGACCGCGATCAGATATCTGCCTCGGGCTGGTGGAAGGCGATGACAGCGGCCGAACACACCGGTTTCGTGCGCACCGGCACCGCGGCCGATGCCGTGCCCGAGGGCGGTCTGTCCGTGATCTCGGGCAATGTCCTGTCGGACGGGCAAAGGCTGATCGCCTGGGGCACCAATGCGCGCGAACCCGCGGCCTACCCCCCCGGCGCCACGATTGATTTCGACGGCGGCCGGCTGAGCGTGGCCGAGGACGGCGCCTATCGCTGGGAAACCTCGGCCGAGTTCACGCATGCCAGGGGTCAGCGGATATTCCTGACCACCTCGACCCCGCCCGAGTTCACGACCGCCAATTACAGCCGCGTGCTGCGGGCCGAAGGGATCGGGCGGGCCTTTATGAACACCATGACGGTGACGATCCCGGCAACGATCATCCCGATCCTGATCGCGGCCTTCGCGGCCTATGCGCTGGCATGGATGGAGTTTCCGGGCCGCGCGCTGCTGACCGCGGCGGTCGTCGGTCTGCTGGTCGTGCCCTTGCAGGTGGCGCTGATCCCTCTGTTACGGCTGCATAACGAGATCGGCATCGGCAAGGGCTATCTCGGGATCTGGCTGGCCCATACAGGGTTCGGCCTGCCGCTGGCGATCTATCTGTTACGCAATTACATGGCCGGCCTGCCGCACGAGGTGATCGAGAGCGCACGCGTCGATGGCGCGACCGAGTTCCAGATTTTCCGCCGTATCATCCTGCCGCTGTCATTCCCGGCACTGGCGTCATTCGCGATCTTTCAGTTTCTGTGGGTCTGGAACGACCTGCTGGTGGCGACCGTCTTTCTGGGCAACACCCGCGATCAGCTTGTCATGACCGGTGTGCTGCGCGAACTGATGGGATCCAAGGGCGGCGAATGGGAAATTCTGGCGGCATCTGCCTTTATCTCGATCGCGGTGCCGCTCATTGTGTTCTTTGCGATGCAGAAATATCTGGTCCGCGGCCTGCTGGCCGGGTCGGTGAAAGGTGGTTGAAATGAACGACTGGTGGAAAGGCGCGGTGATCTATCAGGTCTATCCGCGCAGTTTTCAGGATACGACCGGCGACGGCACGGGCGATCTGGCGGGTATCACGCAGCGGCTGGATCACATCGCCGCATTGGGTGCGGATGCGGTCTGGATCAGCCCGTTCTTTCGCTCGCCGATGAAGGATTTCGGCTATGATGTCAGCGATTACCGTGACATCGACCCGATTTTCGGGACGCTGGCCGATTTCGACGCGCTGATCGCCCGCGCGCATGAGCTGGGGCTGAAGATCCTGATTGATCTGGTGCTGTCGCATACTTCGGACCAGCATCCGTGGTTTGCCGAAAGCCGCGCCAGCCGCGACAATGCGCGCGCCGACTGGTATGTCTGGGCCGATCCCAAACCCGACGGGACGCCGCCGACCAACTGGCTGTCGATCTTTGGTGGCAGCGCATGGCAGTGGGATGCGCGGCGCGAACAGTATTACCTGCATAATTTCCTGACCTCGCAGCCGGATCTGAACTTTCACAACACCGGGGTTCAGGACGCACTTCTGGATGTTGCGCGATTCTGGCTGGAACGCGGTGTTGACGGCTTTCGGCTGGATACCATCAACTTTTATTTCCACGACACCGCTCTGCGCGACAACCCGCCGCTGGCGCCCGAATTGCGCAAAAGCGACACCGCCCCTGCGGTGAACCCCTATAACCACCAGAGCCATGTCTATGACAAATCTCGGCCCGAGAACCTGGCCTTTCTGGAGCGTCTGCGCGCGGTGATGGAACCTTACGGCGCGGCCGCCGTCGGCGAGATCGGCGACAGCGAAAAGGCCCTGCAACTGCTCGAGGAATACACCGGCGTGCCGGGGCGGATGCATATGTCCTATGTGTTCGATTTCCTGTCGGGTGACAGCCTGAGCGCGGCGCGGATCGTCGATGTCTTTGCGGCGCTGGACGCGGCGGCGCCGAATGCATGGCCGTGCTGGGCCTATTCGAACCATGATGTCGTGCGCCATGCGACCCGCTGGGGGCTGAGCGAGGCGGCCGTGAATGCCTATGCCCGGGTGCTGATGTGCCTGCGCGGCTCGGTCTGCATCTATCAGGGCGAGGAGCTGGGCCTGCCCGAGGCCGATATCCCGTTCGAGGCGCTGCAAGACCCTTACGGGATCGAGTTCTGGCCCGAGTTCAAAGGCCGCGACGGCTGCCGCACGCCCATGGTATGGGACGGGAACGCCAATACCCATGCCGGTTTCTCGACCGGCCAGCCATGGCTGCCGGTTGTTCCCGCGCATCTGCCCTTTGCCGTATCCGGGCAACAGGACCGTGCGGATTCGGTGATGGCCCATTATCGCGACGCCATCGCGCTGCGTCACCGTCACCCGGCCTTGCAGACCGGCACGCAGCAGATCCGCGCCGAGGGCGACGTGCTGGTGATCGAGCGTGCAAAGGGTGATGACCGGGTCACATTGCGCGCCAATCTGTCGGATCGTGAACAGGGCGGGCTGGGACCATGGCAGGTCGCCATCAACGAGGGATGATCCGGGTATATCCGGGCGGGGAGGGCGCATCATGGCCGATCTGAAACTCAGCAGTATCGCCAAATCTTACGGTGAGGTGGATGTGCTGCGTGATATCGACCTCGATATCCGCTCGGGTGAGTTCATTGTCTTTGTCGGACCTTCGGGCTGTGGGAAATCCACGCTGCTGCGGATGATCGCGGGGCTGGAGCGTATCAGCGGCGGCCGGCTGGAAATCGACGGGCAGGTGATGAATGACATCCCGCCCAGTCAGCGCGGCATCGCCATGGTGTTTCAGTCCTACGCGCTCTATCCCCATATGACGGTGCGCGACAACATGGGCTTTGCCCTTCAGATCGCGGGCAAATCGAGGGCTGAAATCCGCGAGGCGACCGACCGTGCCGGGCAGATGCTGCAACTGACCCCCTATCTGGACCGGCTGCCCAAGGCGCTGTCGGGCGGGCAACGCCAGCGGGTGGCCATCGGGCGGGCGATCGTGCGCGACCCAAAGGTCTATCTGTTCGATGAACCGCTGTCGAACCTTGACGCGGCGCTGCGGGTCGCGACCCGGATCGAGATCGCCCAGCTCAAGGCGTCGATGCCCGACCGCACGATGATTTATGTCACCCATGACCAGACCGAGGCGATGACGCTGGCCGACCGCATCGTCGTTCTGGCCGGTGGCGGCATCGCCCAGATCGGTGCGCCGCTGGAGCTGTATTGCACGCCGCAGAACGAATTTGTCGCCCGGTTCATCGGCAGCCCGGCGATGAACCTGATGCCAGCGACGATCACCGCGACGGGTGCGCAGACCACGGTTCAGCTGGCCGCAGGCGCGCAGGCGGTGGTCGATATCCCGTCCGAGCCGGGCGATATGGGCGCGGCTGTCAATCTGGGTGTGCGCCCCGAGGATCTGCGCCTTGCCGGGCCGGGCGAGGGGGTGATCTATCGTGGCGAGGTCGAACTGACCGAGGCGCTGGGCGAGGTGACGCTGCTTTATTTCGGCACCCATGACAAACAGTCGCCCTTTATCGCCAAACTGCCCGGCACACGCGGGGATCTTTTGCACCACGAGGTTGCGCTGACCGCCGAAGGCCGGGTGATGCATCTGTTCCGGGACGGGGTGTCGATGCGTTTTCGCGGGCTGGATCTGGTTCACCCCATGCCCGAGCCGCCCGTTCAGGCGCGCTGAGCCATGGGCTGCGATGTCGGGGCGTGATTGACCCGGCCGGCGGCGGGGCCTAATTCTGATCCAAAGGCGGGGTGAGGGCATGAAGATCATCATCTGCGGCGCGGGTCAGGTCGGCTGGCAGATCGCCCGCCACCTGTCGGGCGAACGCAATGACGTCACCGTCATCGACAATAATCCCGAACTGGTGCGCCGCGCGACCGAGGCGCTGGACGTTCAGGGCGTGACGGGTTTTGCCAGCCATCCCGACGTGCTGGACCGCGCGGGCGCACGCGACGCCGATCTGATCATCGCCGCGACCTATTCGGACGAGGTCAACATGGTCACATGTCAGGTCGCCCATTCGGTCTTTCGCGTCCCCCGCAAGATCGCGCGGCTGCGCTCTTCGGCCTATCTGGATGCGATCTATTCGGATCTTTACCGCACCGATCACCTGCCCATTGACGTCGTCATCAGCCCCGAACGCGAGGTTGCAGCGGCCGCCCTTGCCCGGCTGCGCGCCCCCCAGACATTCGAGGCCGAGGACTTTCTGGACGGCAAGGCGCGCTTGCTCGGGCTGGTGCTGGATGAGGATTGCCCGGTTCTCAATACGCCCCTGCGGCAATTGAACGAGCTGTTTTCAAGCCTGCGCGCCATCGTCGTCGGCGTGCGCCGCGAGGGGCGGCTGTTCGCACCCGAACCGGGCGATCAGCTGTTCGAGGGGGATCAGGTCTATATCTTTTCCAACCGCGAGGATGTCGGGCGCACGCTGGAGATATTCGGCAAGGAAACCGCGCGGCCGGAACATGTCATCATCATCGGGGGCGGCAATGTCGGGCTGGCGGTCGCGCGCGCGCTGGAACAGGGGCGCGACCGTATCCGCGCCAAGATCATCGAGCGCGACCGCAACCGCGCCGAACAGGCCGCCGATGCGCTGGAACGGACGATTGTGCTGAACGGTGACGGGTTGTCGGTCGCGCTTCTGGAAGAGGCCGCGATCACCCGCGCCGATGCCGTGCTGGCGCTGACCGATGATGACAAGGTCAACATCCTAGCCGCCGTGCGGGCCAAGCAGGCGGGCGCGCGGCTGGTCATCAGCCTTGTCAATGATCCGACGCTGGTGCCGCTGATGGGACCGCTGGATATCGACGCCTATATCAACCCGCGTTCGACCACCGTCTCGACGATTCTGCGTCATGTCCGCCATGGCCGGGTGCGCGATATCTATTCGATCGGCGATGCCGAGGCCGAGGTGATCGAGGCGCAGGTTCTGGCCACCTCGTCCATCGCGGGCCGCCTCATCCGCGAGATCGACCTGCCCGAGGGCGCATTGATCGGCATGGTGATGAAGCCCGATGGCGCCATTATCAAGCCCATGCCGGATACGCGCATCAGCGAGGGCGATATCATCTGTATCTTTGCACTCAGCAAGGATGTCCCCGAGGTCGAGCGGCTGTTGCAGGTCGCCATCGACTTTTTCTGATGCCTGCGCTTGTCCGTGTGCCGCTGTTTGTGCTGCTGATCGGTATGGCCGGTCTGGCGATGCTGATCCCGGCGGCATATGCGCATGTGACCGGCTGGCGCGCGATTGCCGGGAATTTTCTGTTCAGCGCTGTGCTGCTGATCGTGCTGGCGGCACTTTTGGGGGTTGCCAGCCAGGGCCGCCATGCGCCGGGACCAAAGGACCATATGGCACTGGCGACGATGCTGGGCGTGTTCGGCGTGATGCCGGCGGCACTTGGCCTGCCGCTGGCGCTGTCGCTGCCCGATACGGGCCTGTTCAACGCCTGGTGGGAGATGGTTTCCTGCCTGACCACGACGGGGGCGACGCTTTACGCGGCCGAGATGCTGGCGCCGCCGCTGCATCTGTGGCGCGGGCTGGTCGGTTGGCTGGGCGGGCTGTTCGTGCTGGTCACAGCGATTGCGGTGATGGCGCCGATGCGTGTCGGCGGGTTCGAGATTCTGGCGACGCCCGCCGGGCAGAACGAACGTTTTCAGGCGCTGCCCGACAGTGACGGCCGCTATCGCGCCGCCGCCCCGGTCAGCGCCACCAGCGAGCGCGGCGTTCCGGGTCTGCGCGCGCTGCGCGCACTTTATGCGGTTGCGCCATGGTATGCCGGGCTGACGCTGGTTTTATGGGTCATCCTGCTGCTGGCGGGCGATCCGGGCCTGATTGCGCTGATGCGGGCGATGGGCACGGTCTCGACCTCGGGGATATCGCCGGTGACGGGGGCGATCGGGGTGCATTCCGGCGCGACGGGTGAAATCGCGGTATTCGCCTTTATGATGCTGGCGCTGTCACGGCGTTTCTGGCCCGGCGGCGGCGAGTTGCGCGCCTCGGACCGCCTGTCCCGCGATCCAGAGCTGCGGCTGGGTCTGGGGGTTGTGCTGCTGGTCGCGGTCGTGCTGTTTGCCCGCCATTTTCTTGTGACCATTGAGGCGGCGGCGGATGGGGATCTGGCCGGCGGTGCCGCCGCCGCGACCGGCCGGGCACTGGTCGCGGCCTGGGGCGGGCTGTTCAATGCGCTGTCATTTCTGACCACGACGGGATGGAATTCGGTCGACTGGCAGGGCGCGCAACGCTGGTCGGGGCTGCAATCGCCGGGTCTGCTGCTGGCCGGGCTGGCGATCATGGGCGGCGGGGTCGCGACCACGGCGGGCGGGGTCAAGCTGTTGCGGGTCTATGCGCTGGCCACCCAGACCCGGCGCGAGCTGGAGCGCGTCATCCACCCCTCGTCGGTCGGTGGCGGCGGGACAATGGCGCGGCGGCTGCGGCGTGAGGGCGCCTATCTCGCCTTTATCTTTTTCATGCTGTTCGCGCTGTCGATTGCGATGACGGTTCTGCTCGTCTCGATCCATGCGATCGAATTTGACACCGCCGTCGTGCTGTCGGTTTCGGCGCTGACCAATACGGGCCAGCTTGCCGGGACCATCCCGCTGACCCCCAGTTTTGAATCGAGCGCGGGCATCGCGTCGAACCCGTGGGAGGGCTGGTCAGGGCTGGCCACGCTGCCGAAATCCGTGCTTGCCGGCGCCATGATCGTCGGCCGGCTGGAGACCCTGGCGATCCTTGCGCTGCTGACGCCGGAATTCTGGCGTCGCTGATCGGCCACAGGGGCGGCACGGCTTGTCGTGCCCGGCTTGCCAGTCCCTGATTCGTTCCCTAAATTTTGCAAAACAATCAGAACAGGGACCGAGTATGGCCGCCGACAAACAAAATCTTCAGGACGCATTCCTGAACCATGTGCGCAAGGCCAAGGTTCCGGTCACGATCTTTCTTATCAACGGGGTCAAGTTGCAGGGTGTCATCACCTGGTTCGACAACTTTTGCGTGCTGCTGCGCCGTGACGGGCAGTCTCAGCTTGTCTACAAGCATGCGATCTCGACCATCATGCCCGGCGCGCCGATCAGCCTTTACGAAGGCGAAGACTGATTGACAGATACCCATATCACCGAACGCGAACCGACACGCGCCTATGTGATCCATCCCGATATCGACGGCGCCGGCGGGAACCGCCGGTCGTCTGATGATGCGCTGGCCGAGGCGGTGGCGCTGGCCCATGCGCTGCCGGGGGTCGGGATCGTCGGCGCGCAGGCGGTGCGGCTGCGCAAGCCCTCGCCGGGCGAGCTGTTTTCCAAGGGCAAGCTGGCCGAGGTCGGCGAGGCGCTGGCAGAGGCCGGGGCCGAACTGGTTTTGATAGATGGTCCCGTGACCCCGGTGCAGCAGCGCAATCTGGAAAAGGCATGGGATGTCAAAATTCTGGACCGGACCGGACTGATCCTCGAGATCTTTGCCGACCGGGCGAGAACGCGCGAAGGCGTGTTGCAGGTCGAGCTGGCCGCGCTGTCCTATCAGCGCACGCGGCTGGTGCGCGCCTGGACCCATCTGGAGCGTCAGCGTGGCGGGCTGGGTTTTGTCGGCGGCCCCGGCGAAACCCAGATCGAGGCCGACCGGCGCGCCATCGACGAACAGATGACCCGCCTGCGCCGCCAGCTGGCGCGCGTCGTGCGCACCCGAACCCTGCACCGCGCAGCACGAGCCAAGGTGCCCTATCCGGTGGTCGCGCTGGTTGGCTATACCAATGCCGGGAAATCGACACTTTTCAACCGGCTGACGGGCGCCGAGGTGATGGCAAAGGACATGCTGTTCGCCACGCTCGATCCGACGATGCGCGCGGTCCGCCTGCCCGGCGGGCGGCGTGTGATCCTGTCGGATACGGTCGGTTTCATCAGCGATCTGCCCCATGAGCTGGTCGCCGCCTTTCGCGCCACCCTTGAAGAGGTGCTGGCGGCCGATCTGATCCTGCATGTGCGCGATATCTCGCACCCCGAGACCGAAGAGCAGGCCGCAGATGTCGCGGAGATCCTTGATTCGCTGGGCGTGGAAGAGGATGTCGCGCTGATCGAGGTCTGGAACAAGATCGACGCGCTGTCTGATGCGACCCGAACGGCGCTGCGCAATACCGACCGCCGCACCGAGGGGGTTCAGGCGGTCAGCGCGCTGACAGGCGAGGGGGTCGATGAGCTGCTGGTGGCGGTTGACGCGGCCCTTGGCGCCGCGCTTGCCGAACCGGCCGAGCCGGGCGAGCTGCGGCTGGATTTCGGTGACGGCCGCCGCCGCGCATGGCTGCACGAGGCCGGCGTCGTCACCGCCGAGCGCAGCACCGGGGACGGGCTGGTGCTGCAAGTCAGCTGGACCGCCCGGCAGCGCGCCGCGTTCGAGGCGCTGTAGGCCGCTTACGCGTTATGCCGGCTGGAAGTCCCGCTTGCAGGGCCAGTATGGCCTTTTCCTGTGCCGCGCGTTCGATGGCACGGGTCAGATCGGTCGCCGCCGCCCCGGCACGGGCACGGCGGACGGATGCGTTCAGCCGGATAACCGGCCGTCAGACATGCGGGATTATCGGCCAGTCATCCGTCGCGGCGTTCGGGGCGCTGTAGGCCGCTTCCGCGTTATGCCTGCCCCGCAGATGTGGCGCGCGGAGGGTTCCGCTGACAGCCTGCGCTTGCATCGCTCTCCCGGCGCAGCCGGCCCTCAGACATATGATATGGCCGAGATTATCGGCCGGTCATCCGACGCTGTGTTCGAGGCGCTGTAGGCCGCTTCCGCGTTATGCCTGCCGCGCAGATGTGGCGCGCGGAGGGTTCTGCTGACGGCCTGCACCTGTATCGCTCTCCCGGCGCAGCCGGCCCTCAGACATATGATATGGCCGAGATTATCGGCCGGTCATCCGACGCGGCGTTCGAGGCGCTGTAGGCCGCTTACACGTTTTGCCGGCCCCAGCAGATGTGGCGCGCGGAGGATTCCGCGGACCGCCTGCACCTGCGTCATGATACCTGCGTCACCGGCCGTCAGACATGCGACACGGCCGGGATCATGGCCGGTCATCCGACGCGGCGTTCGGGGCGCTGTAGGCCGCTTACGCGTCATGGCGGCCGGGAAGATGCGGGCCGCGCGGAGGTGCCTGCCAACCGCCTGCGCCTGCGTCGCTATCCCTGCGATAAAGCCGCGACCGGCAGTATGCCGGCGGCAACAATAGCCATCAAAAGCCTAGCCATGATACACCTGTCCTGACCCGCAGCGCGGGCGCAGCCGGCGCGGCCGGAAGTCCCGCCTGCAAGGCCAGTATGACCTTTTTCTGTGCCGCGCGTTCGATGGCACGGGTCAGATCGGCCGCCGTCGCCCCGGTCTCGGCCTGCTCACGGCGGACGGATGCGTCCAGCCGGATAACCGGCCGTCAGACATGCGATATGGCCGGGATCATCGGCCGGTCATCCGGCGCGGCGTTCTAGGCGCTGTGGGCCGCGATCAGGGGGCATGCCGGCCCGATTGCTGATCAACGCCTTGCCGCCGCGATGCGGCCTGTAGCGTCACAGGTCGTTATGGCTGTTAAGCAGGTCAGCCGCGCGCACGGTGCGGCCATCGCTCAGACGGCAAAGATCGGCGCGGCGGCCGTCGGCCACACGCTCGATCACCTGCCCGCCGCTGCGTTGACAGAACATTGTCGCCGGGGTCAGCGGCATGGCCGATGAGGTTGTCGCTGCGCGGCCCGTGGTCGAGGTCGTGCTGGCAGGTGCCCCGCAAGCCGCAATGACCAGGAGGGCGGCGAATGAAAGACCGGTTCGCATGGGGGCGTCCTTGTGGCTCGTCTTTGGCATATCCTGCCCCAGACTGCCCCGATGGCCGGCCGGAGGCAAGGCGATGGCGGAAAACTCTGGCTGTTTTCCCGGGTTTTCTGCGGGTTTTTACCGCCGATGCTTGTTCCTGTTCCTGTGTCGGTGCCGGGTGCTGCCTTGCTGGCCGGCGCGGGGTGGGTCACTGCCGGCTGCGATGCCGGGCTTGGCTCATGCAGGGGGTGGGGGCGTTCCGCGCGCGCCTGCTCACAGCAAGCCCTCGCGGCGAAAGCTGATCTCGCGGCCGGTGCCGATGATGAGGTGATCATGCAGCGTGATGCCCATGACCTCGGCCCCGATGCGGATCCGCTCGGTCATGGTGATATCGGCGTCGGACGGGGTCGGGTCGCCCGAAGGGTGGTTATGGACAAGGATCAGTGCCGAGGCGCCCAGTTCCAGCGCCCGGCGCAGGATCTCGCGCGGATAGACGGGGACGTGATCGACCGTGCCGCGGCCCTGCGCCTCATCCGCGATCAGCACATTCTTGCGGTCGAGAAACAGGACGCGAAACTCCTCGGTCGTCTTATGGCCAAGCGCGGTGTGGCAATAGTCCAAAAGCGCGTCCCATCCCGATAATACCGGGCGCTGCATCACCCGCCCGCGCGCCATGCGCTGCGCCGCCGCCGCCACGATCCCCAGTTCGGTCACGACCGCCGGCCCGACCCCGTCAACCGCAGCAAGCCTTGCGGGCGGGGCGGACAGCACACGGGCGAAATCGCCAAAGGTCGTGATCAGCCGGCGGGCCAGCGGTTTGACATCCTGACGCGGGATGGCGCGAAACAGCACCAGTTCCAGCAATTCGTAATCCGGCACAGCCGCCGCACCGCCCTGCATAAAGCGGTCGCGCAGGCGGGCGCGGTGATCGGCGAGATAGGAGGGCGGGCGGCGCTGATCGCGGGTGCCGGCCACGACCGGCTGCGCCGGCGCCTCATCCCCGGCGGGAAGGAAAAGCGGCAGGGGCGGTTCAGAGAGGGCGCGATTCTGGTCCATGAGGCGCAGCTTTGCACAGCGGTTGTGAACAAACAGTAAACGACCGGCATCGTTTCCGCCCCCGCATATGATGCGGACCGGGCCGCGAAAATCTGTGCCGGGGCGGGGCGCGGGCGGCGGACCTTTGGCTGGCGCCATAATCCGCCTTGACCCCCGGCCCGGCTTTCGCCCTAAACTCGTTCTCATCCGCGGGCAGAGTCGCCCGCCTGACCTAAGGGGGTTGCCATGACCGTGATGAAAACCGTTCTCGCCTCGGCCGCGATGCTTGGCCTGATGGCGGGGGTCGCCTCGGCTGAGCCTGCGCTGATCTTTGATCTGGGCGGCAAGTTCGATAAATCCTTTAACGAAGCCGCCCATATGGGTGCCACGCGCTGGAAAGAGGAAACCGGCGGCACCTATAAGGAAATGGAAATGCAATCCGAGGCGCAGCGCGAGCAGGCTCTGCGCAGGCTGGCCGAAACCGGCGCCAATCCGATCGTGATGACCGGCTTTGCCTTTGGCGAGGTGCTGGGCAAGGTCGCGCCCGACTATCCCGATACCAAATTCGTCATCATCGACATGGCGGTCGAACTGCCGAATGTGCAGTCGAACGTTTTCGCCGATGAGCAGGGCAGCTATCTGGCCGGCGTGATGGCGGCCAAGGCCACCAAGACCAACGCGGTCGGCTTCGTGGGTGGCATGGACGTGCCGCTGATTCGCAACTTTGCCTGCGGCTATGTGCAGGGCGTCAAATCGGTCAATCCCGATATCAAGGTCATCCAGAACATGACCGGCACCACGCCGGCGGCCTGGAACGACCCGGTGAAGGGGGGCGAACTGGCCCGTGCCCAGAAATCGCAGGGCGCGGATGTGATCTATGCGGCAGCCGGCGGCACCGGTCTTGGCGTGCTTCAGGCCGCCGCGGATGAGGGCATCCTGTCGATCGGCGTGGACAGCAACCAGAACCACCTCCATCCGGGAAAGGTGCTGACCTCGGCGGTCAAGCGCGTGGATAACGCCGTTTATGACGCCTTTGTCGCCGGCACCGACGTCGAGGTTGGCATTATCAATGTCTGGGACGTGGCCGATGACGGCGTGGGCGTGACGATGGATGAAAACAACGCCCCCCTCGTGACCGAGGAAATGGCGCAGGCGGTCGAGGACGCGCGCGCGAAAATCGCCTCGGGCGAGTTGGAGGTGGTGAATTACAACACCAATAATTCCTGCCCGGTCGAGTAATCTCTGTGTCCGATGAAACTCACTTGGGGGCGGGCGGCAGCGCCGCCCCCTCTGCGCTGGAATTGCGTGGGATATCAAAGGCGTTTGGCCCGGTTCAGGCGAACAGGAACATCGACCTGACAGTAGCCAGGGGCACGATCCACGGCATTATCGGCGAAAACGGGGCCGGGAAATCGACGCTGATGTCGATCCTTTACGGGTTTTACCGCCCTGACGCCGGCGAGATCCGCATCAACGGCCAGCCGATCACCATCACCGATTCGATGACCGCCATCCGCGCCGGGATCGGCATGGTCTTCCAGCATTTCAAACTGGTGCGGAACTTTACCGTGCTGGAGAATGTCATCCTCGGGGCCGAGGACGGGCCGATGCTGCGGCCGTCGCTGGCGCGGGCGCGCAAACGTCTGCGCGAACTGGCCGAGGAATACGAGCTTCACGTCGACCCCGATGAGGTGATCGAAGAACTGTCGGTCGGCCATCAGCAGCGGGTCGAGATCCTCAAGGCGCTGTATCGCCAGGCCGATATCCTGATCCTTGATGAACCGACCGGCGTGCTGACCCCGGCCGAGGCGGACCACCTTTTCCGCATTCTCAATGCCTTGCGCGACGAGGGCAAGACGATCATCCTGATCACCCACAAGCTGCGCGAGATCATGGAAATCACCGACAGCGTCAGTGTGATGCGGCGTGGCGAGATGGTCGCATCGGTGCGGACCGCGCAGACACGACCCGAGGAACTGGCCGAGCTGATGGTCGGGCGCAAGGTGCTGTTGCGGGTGGACAAGGCCCCCGCCAGCCCAGGTGCCGCGGTGCTGGAGGTCCGCAACCTGCATATGACCGACCATGACGGGGTCGAGCGGTTGCGCGGCATCAGCCTTGATATCCGCGCCGGCGAGATCGTCGGCATCGCCGGTGTCAGCGGCAACGGGCAGACCCAGCTTCTAGAGCTGCTGGGCGGGTTTTCCGAACCCGGCGCCCGGCTGTCGGGCGAGGTCCGTCTGAACGGGGCGCCGCTGGCGTTAAGCGGGCGCGGCTCGGATGCGGCGACACGGCGGGCGCGCGGCGTCGGCCATGTCCCCGAGGACCGTCAGGACGAGGGCCTCATCATGGATTTCGCGGCATGGGAAAACGTCGCTTTCGGTTATCACCATGCGCCGGAATACAATGATGGCGTGCTGATGAACCGGCAGGCGATCCGCAAGGATGCTGCCGGCAAGATCCAGCGTTTCGACATCCGCCCGCCCGATTGCGACCTCGCGGCGCGGAATTTCTCGGGCGGGAACCAGCAAAAGATCGTTGTCGCCCGCGAGGTCGAGCGCGACCCCGGCCTGCTGCTGATCGGCCAGCCGACACGCGGCGTTGATATCGGCGCGATCGAGTTCATCCACAAGCGCATCGTCGAGTTGCGCGATGCGGGCCGCGCCGTGCTGCTTGTCTCGGTCGAGCTGGACGAGATCATGTCCCTGTCCGACCGCATTCTGGTCATGTTTGACGGCCGCATCATGGGTGAACGCGATCCGGCGGTCACCACGGCCGGCGAGCTGGGGCTGCTGATGGCGGGGGTGACAGATACCGAAAACGCCCCCAAAAGCGCAGGGATCCCGCCCGAGACCAAACACGGCAACGACCAGAGAGGGGAAAGCACATGAAGGTGATCCGATCTGTCATCGCCGCCTCGGCGCTTGTTGCCGCCGCGTTTTCCGCTGCCGCCGATGACGCGGCGGATGAGGGCTTTGCGATGCTGTTTGCCATTGTCGAGCGAAACGAGGCGGGCGATTGGGCGATCCCCCATGACGCCGCCCTGGCGGCACTTTCTGGCGCGCAATGGGCCGATTGCGCGGGCGAGGCCGGTCGCATCGCCTGCACATTTTCCCGCCCGCTTTCTGATCAGGGCGGCGAGAGTTCGCGCAGCGCAATCTTCGGGATGATCATCGCGCCGGACACATCGCGTTGTCTGACGGTCTGGCAGGGCCCCGACGAAAGCGCGGGCGCATCGGAAGCCGGGATTGCCCGTGCCTTTGGCGGCCCCGAGCATCTCAGGCCCATGGACCTTAAACTGGAATGGAAGACGGCCCCCGATCCCGGCCCCGAGGCCGCCGAGGCCAAGGCGGTGCTGACGGATGCCGCGCAGCTTCTGGATCTCTGCCCGCGCATTGACCAGGCGATGATTGCCAGCGGAAAGGCGTTCTGATGGAAAAGATGCCGAAATGGGCCGATGTGATCCTGACGCCGCTGATCTCGCTGATCCTTGCCTTTGCGATCTCGGCGCTGGTGATTCTGGCGATCGGGGAAAACCCGTGGACGGCGCTGGTCACGATGGTCGATGGTGCGCTGGGATCGTCCTATGGCTGGGGCTATACGCTTTATTATACGACCAACTTCATCTTTACCGGGCTGGCCGTGGCCGTCGCCTATCACGCCAGCCTGTTCAATATCGGTGGCGAGGGGCAGGCCGCGCTGGGCGGGCTGGGGGTGGCGCTGGTCTGTCTGTTCATTCCGTGGCCGCACTGGTCGCTGGCGCTTTTGGCTGCGATGGCCGGGGCGGCGTTGTTTGGTGCGGCCTGGGCGTTGATCCCCGCGGTTCTTCAGGCCAAGCGCGGCAGCCATATCGTCATTACGACGATCATGTTCAACTTTATCGCCGCGGCCCTGCTGAACTGGGTGCTGGTCAACCGCTTGCGCCCGGTGGGCAGCATGGACCCGGCCTCGGCCAGCTTTCCGGCGGCGACGCATCTGCCCAAACTGACCGAGATCTTTGGCGCATTCGGGATCCAGTGGGGGCTGCGCACGCCCGCCAATATCACCTTTCTGATCGCATTGGTGGCCTGCGTTGTGGTCTGGCTGCTGATCTGGCGCTCGCGGCTGGGATATGAGATCCGCGCCTTTGGCCGTTCTGAATCGGCGGCGCGTTATGCCGGGATCTCTCCGGTCAGGATCACCGTGATCACGATGCTGATCTCGGGCGGGCTGGCCGGGCTGATGGCGACCAACACGGTCATGGGCGAGGGCCAGCGGCTGATCCTGAATAATGTCGAGGGCGCGGGCTTTATGGGTATTGCGGTTGCGCTGATGGGGCGCAATCACCCGGTCGGCATCGTTCTGGCGGCGCTGTTGTTCGGATTTCTGTATCAGGGCGGCGGCGAGCTGGCGATGTGGACCACGATCCCGCGCGAACTTATCGTGGTCATTCAGGCATTGGTGATCCTGTTCACCGGCGCGCTGGACAATATGGTGCGGATGCCGCTTGAGCGGATTTTTGTGGCGCTGCGGCGCAGAAGGGGCGCGTGATGGAGTGGCTTGCGCCCTGGTGGCCCGCCTTTCTGGCCGCCTATTCGATCCAGATCATCGGCGTGATGTCGCCCGG
>JAUNTL010000082.1 GCA_030538705.1 Paracoccus sp. (in: a-proteobacteria)
GAAATTCGTGCCGACCATCTTTGCCGCCCGTCAGTTCGTGAACCACGGCCATGTCACCGTGAACGGCAAGCGCGTCAACATCCCCAGCTATCGCGTCCGCGAAGGCGACGTGATCGCCGTGCGCGACAGCTCGAAGCAGCTGGCCATCGTGCTTGAGGCCGTGGCCCTGGCCGAGCGTGACGTCCCCGATTATGTGGAAGCCGACCACTCGAAAATGACCGCGACCTTCGTGCGCACCCCGGCGCTTGGCGATGTGCCTTATGCCGTGGTGATGGAGCCGAACCTCGTCGTCGAATATTACGCGAAGAACTGATCCTTTCGCATGCGCCGATATCGGGGCCGTCCTTCGGGGCGGCCCTTTTCACTTGCGTCATCGCCGTCCATGATGCGGCACCATCGCAGGGGGAAGGATGAGGACAATCGGCATATTGGGCGGCATGTCCGCCGCGCGCCCCGACCCGGATCTGTTATGATGAGCTGTGCCGGCTGACCCGCGACCGGTTTGGCGGGCTGCATTCGCCCGAGCTGCTGATCCGCCCGGTCGATTTCGCGCCGGTGGCGGACCGCGGCGCAGGCGTATTGGACACGTATCCCGGCGATTGCGATCACGAACGCGCGCTGCCCTCACGGCTGATGCGCGTGCAACGCCGTCATCGTCAGTGATCCGGGCGCCCCTGTTTATGCGGATCGCGTCAACCCGATCCGCGCATCATGGCCATCAGGCGGACCCGGTCATCGCGGGCAACCCACGCCCCGGGCAATCAATGCGATCATCGCCGCGCCAGTCGGGCGCGCCGGCCCCGGCGGGCCAGCATCCGGTGGCACCGGGCTGTCATTATCGCGTGGACCGGCATCGGTGCCTGCGGGGCCGGCCGCCGACAGGATGCAAACCGCGACGGGGCGATCCGGGCATGGACGCGCACCGGCCAACCGGCAGGCCAGCCGGCGCGTCGCGGCGGCGCCGGGCGTGCCATGGACCCGATCAGGATCCGGCACGTCCAGCCACCGAAAACGCCTAGTCCTTCTTGAGCAACCCCGCCAGCGCGGCAAAGGGGTTATCAGGGTCGATCGGCTTTTCGGAACGTGGCGGGCGTGCCGAAAAACTCCTGGCGCGGTCGCTGCGATCATCCTTGCCATGCGGACGCTTGCCCTTGGCACCGGATTTCCCGCCCCGGCCCTGATGCGGCTTGCCCTCACCCCGGTTCTCGCCCGGCTTGCCATCGCGGTTAAAGGGCTTTTTGCCATGCCGGGGACGGGCGCCCTGCCCTTCACCTTCGGGCTGAGTGGCGCCACCCTGAGCCTGCTGCGCATCACGGCGCGGGCCACGGCCGCCCTGCGGACGCTGGCCGCGGGGTTTGGGCGCCCAGCGAAAGGTGTAAAAGACCTCGGTTTCGGCCGGTGCGACCTCGCCATCTGCGGGGTCACCCCCCGCCATCGCCCCGGCATCCGCCCCCTCGGCCGGTGCCGTGACGGATGCGGCATCGACATCGGCATCACCGCTGGCGGCTGCGGCGGCGGCCGCCTCAGCTTCTGCCTCGGCGGCGGCGCGCTTTTTCTCGGCCTGCTCGGCCTCCCATTTCGCGCGGGTTTCCTGTGCGAGGACCGATTCCTCCTCGGTCAGCGGATGTTCGTGATCAACCTCTGCCTCGGCCTCGGGCGCGGGGGATTCGGCGGCAGGCGCGGTTTCTGCACGCGCCTTGACGCGTTCGCCACGCTCGGCAGCGTAGCCCAGCCCCTCCATCAGATTGGCGAACTGTTCCAGCGTCATGCCGGTGATCGACAGCATGTCGGCCGTCGCCTCGAACCCGCCGCGCGTGTCCTGCGTGCGCAGCATATCGGCCAGCCGCTCCAGCATGTCGATGCGGATGGCGCGATTGCCGGCCGGGCGATAGCCCGACAGCAGATAGGTCGCGGCCGGGACATCGGGAATATTGGGGATCGTGACCAGACCGGGCGGGGGTGATTCGGGAAATTCATCGGCACCTTGCCACAGCCCCGACAGCACCAGCCGCAACCGCGTCGGCGCGGGCTTGAGCAGCGCCGGCAGAAAGATCGTGAACTGGCCAAAGCGCACGCCATGCTTGCGCAGCAGGCCCCGCGCCTCCTGATCAAGGTCGCGGACCTCGCCGGCGACCTCTTCACGGCGGATGATGCCAAGGTTCTCGACCAGCCGGAAGGCAAAGCCGCGCGCCAGCCCGTTCAGCGCCTCGTCACGCGACAGGGCCATCAGCGGCTCGAACAGCGCGGCAAGCTTGCGGTCAATGAAATGCTGAAGCCGGCGGCGGACCTTGTCGGCGATCTCGGTGCCGGCCTCGTCATCGACAAAAACCTCGACACCGGGCTTCAGCGGATCACCGCCCCGCACCAGCTTGCCGATTGCGGCAGTGCCCCACATCAGCCCGCCCTGTTCGGTAAAGTCCAGCTCGGTGTCGGGCGCGTTATAGAAACGATCCGCACGCAGGCTGAATTCGGGCCGAAGCGCCTCATAGGCCGCACGGTTGAGCATTTTCGCCTCGTCCGGGTTCTGCGTCGTATCGGCGCGGAAACGGAAACCTTCCAGCCGCCCGGCGAATTCGCCCTCGACGCTGACTTCGCCCTTGTCATTCACCTCGGCCACGAGGGTCTCCTTCTGCTTGAGCCGGCGCATCAGCACGGATGTGCGCCGGTCCACAAATCGTTGCGTCAGCGCGGTATGGAGCGCATCTGACAGGCGGTCTTCTACCTCGCGCGTCGTCTCGCGCCAATATGTTTCGTCCGCAACCCATCCCGTGCGTTGCGCGACATAGGTCCAGGTGCGGATGAAGGCCAGCCGTTTCGACAGCGCGTCGATATCACCCTGAACCCGGTCGATGCGTTCAACCGCGCGCGTCAGCCAGTCGCCGGGGATCGTGCCCTCCTGCAAAAAGCCGAAAATCCTTTGCAAAAGGCTGATGTGCTCGGCCGGCGAGATCGAGCGGAAATCAGGGATCCGGCAGACATCCCACAACAGGCGGACATCGGCGGGCTGCGTCACCCGGTCGCGGATTTCGGGCAGCGTGCCCAGCGATTTCAGGGCATGCAGGTCATCGGCCTCGCGCCCGCGCGCCAGCCAGGCACTGGCGGGCGGGGTCTCAAGACTGGTGATCAGCCGCTCAAGCGTGCCGAACTCCAGCGCCCTGTTGCGCCAGACCAGACGGCTGATCGGGGCAAAGCGGTGATTCTCGATCGCATCAACCAGCCCCTCGTCCAGCGGCCCGGCCTCGCCGGTGACGCCAAAGGTGCCGGGTTCGGTATGGCGCCCCGCGCGGCCCGCGATCTGGCCCATCTCATGGGGGAACAGGGGCCGCATCCGGCGGCCGTCGAATTTCACCGTCGAGAAAAAGGCGACATGCCGGATATCGAGGTTCAGCCCCATGCCGATGGCATCGGTGGCGACCAGATGATCGACCTCGCCGGACTGGTACATCGCCACCTGCGCGTTGCGCGTGCGCGGCGACAGCGCGCCCATCACCACCGCCGCCCCGCCTTTTTGACGGCGCAGCAGTTCGGCGATGGCATAGACGTCGTCAACCGAAAACCCGACGATGGCCGAACGCGCGGGCATGCGGCTGATCTTTTTCGACCCCGACCAGTTCAGCGCCGAGAACCGTTCACGGCGCATGAACTGAACGCCCTCGATCAGCGCGGCAATCGCCGGACGCATGGTGTCAGAGCCGAGAAACAAGGTTTCATGCAGGCCCCGCGCATGAAGCAGGCGATCGGTAAAGACGTGACCGCGCTGCGGGTCGGCGCAAAGCTGGATCTCGTCGATGGCGACGAAATCGGCGGCGATCTCGGGCATGGCCTCGGTCGTCGCCACCCAATACTGGGCGCGCGGCGGCACGATGCGCTCCTCCCCCGTCACCAGCGCCACAACCGAGGGACCGCGCGCCTTGACGATGCGGTCATAAACCTCGCGTGCAAGCAGGCGCAGCGGCAGGCCGATGACGCCGGTGCGATGGGCCAGCATCCGCTCGATCGCGTAATGGGTCTTGCCGGTATTGGTCGGGCCGAGAATGGCCGTGATGCGCGACATGGCCGCCCCTTGGGTTGAGCGTCAGATGTTGGTGCCGGTCTGGACGGCGTCAAGCCGTGCGGCGGCGTCAATTGCGTCCTGCTGGCGGGGATGGATCTCCAGCGAGCGGCGCAGCGCCTCGCGCGCGCGGGTGATGTCGCCGATCTCTTCCAGCATGGCGGCAAGCTGGGTCAGCGCCAGATATTGTTTCGGCTCGAGTTCAAGCGCGCGGGCCAGATCGGCACCGGCAGGGCCGAAATCGCCGTTCAGCCAATAGGCCATACCGCGCAGCTGATACCCCATGGCATGATCGGGCGCATGATCGGTCAAAGCGGTCAGATGGTCGATCGCGGCCGGAAAATCGCCATTATCCAATGCCGATTCGCCCCGCGTCTGAATAAGGTTCAGCGCATCTGATCCGGTCTCGGCCCAGGTGGTCAGGATACGCGTCTCGGCCTCGACCCAGGCTTCGCCGCTGCCGGCGGCCAGTGCCTCGAACAGTGCGGGATCGGGCGATGCGCCAAAGGCTTGCACCCCCGAGACCGCAATGGCAAATGCCGTTACGACAGGATGGAAATATGCGGGCGACCTTATCATATAGGCGTTGTAACCCGACATGCTGGCCGCGCGCCAGTCAACACACAGAGGAGACCCCATGAGCAACGTGATCGAGGCCGCGGTGGCCGCACTGAACGAAAAGACCGGCAGCTTTGATGATGGCATCGCCAAATTCATCATCAAGGATGAGGGCACGATCATGCTGGACTCCAACGGCGCACGCGCCGGCGACGAAGAGGCCGACGTGACCCTTATCGCCGACCGCGACACGTTCGAAGGGATGCTGAACGGCGAGGTGAACCCGACCACCGCCTTTATGATGGGCCGGCTGAAGGTCGAGGGCAGCATGGGGCTGGCGATGAAGCTCGGCTCGGCGCTGTCCTGAACCGAGGGTCCGGCAGCCATGCAACTCAGCCCCGCGCCTTTCTTTCAGCTTGATGGCTGCCCCGAGCGGCCCGGTGTTTCCTTTTGGCTGCGCAGCGATGACGACCTGCGGCTGCGGGCGACATTGTGGCGGGCCGAAGCGGCGCGGGGAACGGTTTTGCTGTTTCAGGGCCGGACCGAATATGCCGAGAAATATGCGGCGGTCGCCCAGGATCTGAACGCGGCCGGGCTGGATGTGCTGACAATCGACTGGCGCGGTCAGGGGCTGGCCGACCGGTTGCAGGGCGATCCGCGCCCCGGCCATATCAGCGATTTCGCGCAGTATCAGCTGGATGTGGTGGCACTGGTCGAGGCCGCTTCCGTGCTGACATTGCCGGAACCGTGGCATCTTCTGGGTCACTCTATGGGCGGGGCGATCGGGCTGGCGGCGCTGCTCAACGGGCTGCCGGTGGCAACGGCGTGTTTCAGCGCGCCGATGTGGGGGATCAATCACGCGCCGATGCCACAGGGTGTGGCACTGGCGCTTGCCGGTATCGCGCGGCGGGTCGGCCGCGGCGGCCACGCGGCCATCGGCACCGGCGGCAGCGGCACCTATGTTCTGGACGAGCCGTTCCGCGACAACCTGCTGACCGGTGATGCCGATTGCTGGACCCGCCTGCTGCGCGAGGCGGCGGCCTGGCCCGAACTGACACTGGGCGGTGCCACCTATGACTGGGTCAGCAGCGCGCTGCGCGAATGCCGGCGTCTGGCGGCAGCGAGCGCGCCCGATATCCCGACGCTGATCGGACTGGGATCGGATGAAGGCATCGTCTCGGCCCGTGCCATCCGCGAACGTATCGCGGACTGGCCGCTTGCCGAGCTGGTGGAAATTCCCGGCGCGCGGCATGAACTTCTGTTCGAGACCCCGGCCATGCGGGCACAGTTTCTGGATGCGTTCCTTGACCATGCCGCAGCCGGTCACCCGGGGACCGGGACCGCCGCGCCCTCCGGGCCGGCCGCCTCCGCGCCCGCGCAGCCCTCCGGGGGTTGAACCCGGCGGCCGCAGCCTGCACATCAGGGGCAACAGAAAGGATGCCCCGATGCGCTTTACCCCTGCCCGCCGCCCCGAGATCCTGCGCGACAACGCCACCCCCGGCACGACCCGCACCGAATTCGGTGATCTGCCCGACTGGGATCTGAGCGATCTCTATCCCGCGCCCGACGCAGCGGAACTGACGGCTGATCTGGACCGGCTGCGCGATCAGGCGGCCGCTTTTGGGGGCGATTATCAGGGCCGGCTGGCCGATCTGGACGCGCCCGCCATGCTGGAGGCGATCCGCCGCTATGAAGAGATCGACATCCTGGCCGGGCGTCTCATGTCCTATGCCGGGTTGCGTTATTATCAGAACACCACCGACGCCACACGCGCCAAGATGATGTCGGACATGCAGGCCCGCATCACCGAGGATACGACCCCGCTTGTATTCTTCAGCCTGGAGTTCAACCGCATCCCCGACGCGCATTATCAGGCGGTCTTTACCGCTGCGGACGGCCCGGCGCGCTACAAGCCCGTATTCGACCGGATGCGCGCCATGCGGCCGCACCAGCTGTCGGACGAGCTGGAACAGTTCCTGCACGACAATTCCGTCGTCGGCGCGGCGGCCTGGAACCGCCTCTTTGACGAGCATATGGCCGGTCTGGAGTTTGATCTCGACGGCGAGACGATGGGGCTGGAGGCGGTGCTGAACCTGCTGACCGACCATGACCGCGCCCGCCGCGAGGCGGCCGCCCATGCGCTTGCCCGCGTATTTTCGCGCGATATCAAGCTGTTTTCCCGTATCCACAACACCCTTGCCAAGGAAAAGGCGGTCGAGGACAAATGGCGCAAGATGCCCTCGCCCCAGCATGGCCGGCACCTGTCAAACCATGTCGAACCCGAGGTCGTCGAGGCGCTGCGCAACGCGGTCACCCATGCCTATCCGCGCATCTCGCATCGCTATTATGCGCTCAAGGCGCGTTGGCTGGGGCTGGACAGGTTGCAGGTCTGGGACCGCAACGCGCCCCTGCCCTCGGCCAACCCCCGGCCGATCGGCTGGGACGAGGCGCGGGCGACCGTGCTGGATGCCTATGCCGGCTTTTCACCGCGTCTGGCCGAACTGGCCGGGCCGTTCTTTGATCGCGGCTGGATCGACGCCGCGGTCAAACCCGGCAAGGCGCCCGGCGCATTCGCCCATCCGACCGTGACCACCGCGCATCCCTATGTGATGCTGAACTATCTCGGCAAGCCGCGCGACGTGATGACACTGGCCCATGAGCTGGGTCACGGCGTCCATCAGCGGCTGGCGGCCGGTCAGGGCGAGCTGCTGGCCTCGACCCCGCTCACGCTGGCGGAAACCGCCTCGGTCTTTGGCGAGATGCTGACCTTTCGCAAGCTGCTGGCGGAAACCACCGATCCCGCACAGCGCAAGGCCCTGCTGGCCGGCAAGGTCGAGGATATGATCAATACGGTCGTGCGCCAGATCAGCTTTTACGATTTCGAATGCCGGCTGCATGCCGCACGCGCCCGGGGCGAACTGACGCCGGACGAGATCAACGCGATCTGGATGGAGGTGGCACAGGAAAGTCTTGGCCCGGTCTTCGAGTTCATGCCGGGCTATGAAACCTTCTGGTCCTATGTCCCGCATTTCGTCCATTCACCGTTCTATGTCTATGCCTATGCCTTTGGCGACGGGCTGGTGAACGCGCTCTATGCCGCTTATGAGGCGGCGCCCGAGGGATTTCAGGACAAATATTTCGACATGCTGGCCGCCGGCGGATCAAAGCATCACAAGGAATTGCTGGCGCCCTTCGGGCTGGATGCCTCGGACCCCGCCTTCTGGGACAAGGGGCTTGCGATGATCGAAGGCTTCATCGACGAGTTGGAGGCGATGGAGGCATGATGACGCGCCTGACCCTTGCGGCGGGGGCGCTTGCCGCCTGCGGCGCGATCCCGGCACAGGCCACGCCGCCCGATCTCATCCGTATCACGGATGAGTTGCTGGCCGTCAGTGCTGAGCGCGTTTTCATCCTGCGCAGCAGCATCGACAATCTGGGCAGCCACAGCGCCGATATCCGCAGTCTCGCGCTGATCGGCATCGACCGCGCAACCGGGGCTGAAACCGTCTGGCCGGCCTATGCCGTAAGCCGCCAGTCTGACGACGAAAGCGGCGCCGTGGTCCGGCCGCTCGACCAGCCCGGAGGCGCGGCCTCTTTCACCATTCTGCACGAATCCGCCGCCCTGCCGGTTACGCCGTCCGGGACCGACACGCCCCTTGTTCCGTGGGAGGACGACGGCGCGGGCGCGCTGCGCATTCATGCCGATTGCGCCGGCGTCCGGCAGGCCGGTCTGGCGGATCTGGAGATCCGCACCGGCAGGCAGCTGGCCGATTTTGGCCGGCAGATGGATTATACGCGCATGGGCGCGCTGTCCTTCGCGCAGATGCTGGCCGAAACCGATGCCCTGACCGGCCAATGCCAGCCCGGCTATGCCGTGCAGATCAGCGCCGGCGACGGCGGCCGCGATCCCGTGGTCATGCGTCTGCAATGCGGCGAGGATGATGGCGCGACTGCGGTCATCGCATCTGTCCTGCTGCTGATCCCGCCGGACGGCGCAGGCGGGCCGGGCTGTGAGGATCAGGCCGAAGGCGCGCGCCCTCAGATTGCGAACTAGCAGCTTCCGCCACCCGGCGGGTTTCGCCCGCCACAGGGGCCGCGCAGAACAGACATACGGCTGTGGTGCCGCATCCGGGCAAGCGGTGCGAAGCCATTTGCCCGCCCGAAACCACACATCCCCCGCGCGGCGCGGCGGCTTGGCGTTCATCTGTTCGCGGCCTAGATCACGATCTCTTCCAGCGGATCATACCATGCCGCATGTGGCGTCCAGACGGCACGGGCCAGCAGGTCGGGCTTATGGCGCAGCCCCGCCAGTTCGGCCCGCGTCACCCAGCGGGCGCGGTTGACCACGCCCTCGGGATCGGCCAGCAGGGGCGTGCCCTCATCGCTGATCAGCGTCGCACGGTGGATCAGTTCAACCTGATGAAAGCCCGTCCCGGGGTCATGAAATTCATTGACCAGAATAACCGCGCCGACATTGATGCGCAGCCCGACCTCCTCCTGCACCTCGCGCGCCAGGTTGTCAGGCAGGGACCGCCCCGGCTTTACCCCGCCACCCGGCAGGCACCACAGATCGGACGCCTGCCCCGGCCAGGCGTTGACCATCAGCAGCCGGTCCCGATGCAGGATCGCGGCACGCACGGCCAGACGCGGAAAGCTCATCCCGTCAGCCGGTTGACATGGCCCATCTTGCGGCCCGCCCGCGCCTCGGCCTTGCCGTAAAGGTGGATCTGCATATCAGGCGCGGCCAGAAATTCGGGCAGGCGTGCGATATCGTCACCGATCAGGTTTTCCATCACCACATCACCATGCCGCCGCCCGTCACCCAGCGGCAAGCCGGCAATGGCACGGATATGCTGCTCGAACTGATCAATGATACAGCCGGCCTGCGTCCAATGGCCCGAATTATGGACCCGCGGCGCGATCTCGTTCACGACCAGCCCGCCCGGCGTCACGAACAGCTCCACCCCCATCACGCCGACGTAATCCAGCGCGTTGACGATCCGCCCGGCGATCAGGACCGCATCGGTAACGATACCGGCCGGCAGACCACAGGGCACGGTGGTCCGGCGCAGGATGCCGCCTTCGTGGAGATTCAGACCGGGATCATAGGCCGCGACGCGGCCATCCGCGCCGCGCGCGACGATCACGCTGATCTCGGCCGAGAATGTGACAAACCCCTCCAGCACCGAGGGCGCGCCGGTCCAGTCCAGCGCGTCGGGCGCGGTGATGCGGATCTGACCCTTGCCGTCATAGCCCATGCGGCGGGTCTTCAGGATCGCCGGCGCGCCGATCTGCGCCAGTGCCGCCGGCAGATCGCCGCTGGCTGCGACATCGGCAAAGGGCGCCACCTTCAGCCCGATGCCCTGCAAAAAGGTCTTTTCCTCCAGCCGGTCCTGCGAAACCGCCAGCGCCCGCCGGCCCGGCCGGATGGGGCGGATCTCCTCCAGCAGGTCGAGCGAGGCGGCGGGCACGTTCTCGAACTCATATGTGATGACATCGACCGATTGCGCGAATGCCCGCAGGGCCGCCGCATCATCATAGGCGGCGCGGGTGACGGCATATGCGACATCGGCCGCCGGCGTATCACCGGGTTCATAAATATGGCAGCGATACCCCAGCCGGGCGGCCGCCATCGACAGCATCCGGCCCAGTTGCCCGCCGCCAAGGATGCCGATCACCGCGCCGGGGGCAAGCGGGCTATTCATCGCGCGGCTCCTCGGGGATGGATGCCGACAGCGCGGCGCGCCATGCGTCCAGCCGCTGCGCCAGCGCCGCATCGTCAAGCGCGAGAATACCCGCCGCCATCAGCCCGGCATTGGCCGCCCCCGCGGCCCCGATCGCCATGGTCGCGACCGGATAGCCCTTTGGCATCTGAACGATGGAATAAAGCGAATCAACACCCGACAGCGCGCGGGTCTGGACAGGCACACCGATCACCGGCACCCGCGTTTTTGATGCCATCATACCCGGCAGATGCGCCGCCCCGCCCGCGCCTGCGATAATCACCCGCAGCCCGCGCGCGACGGCGGTCTGGCCATAGTTCCATAGCCGGTCAGGGGTGCGATGCGCGCTGACGATGCGGGTCTCATAACCCACGCCCAGCTCATCAAGGATCGCCGCCGCCTCGCGCATTGTCGGCCAGTCCGACTGGCTGCCCATGATAATGCCGACCGGCCCGTCCGCCCGCGTGCTGTCCATTCTGTCCCCCTGTTCAGGAAATGCGCACTATATTCGGGCGCGCGCGGGACGCAATCTCCGCCTTGATGCCGCGCGCAGCACTCAGGCGATGATATCGGGCGTCAACTCGTCCTCCAGCCGGGTGATCTGATCCTTCAGCGCCAGCTTTTGCCGTTTGAGCCGTTGCAGCATCAGCGAGGGCGCGCCGGGCTGTGCCGCAAGCGCTGCGATCTCCTCGTCCAGATCGCGATGCGCACGCCGCAACACCCCAAGACGGGCGCGCGCGATCTCTTCATGGCTCATCTCGGATTCTATATGCATCGCGGCTGACCTGCTGGCTGACTTGACCGGATTATAGCCCGACCACAGGAAAAGTTAACTGCCCGGCTGCATCTTGCGGTGGCGACATGTGGCACACATATTGGTGCCATGGCTGCCGCAAAAGGGGCCTGAACCAAGTGACGAGTCGCTGCGCAAGGGCTTGCAACCTATGACGAAACTGACACTGACCACGCATCCGCTGCTGCTGGGTTTTGACCAGATCGAGCGGATGGCCGAGAGGGCCGCCAAAGGTGCCGAGGGCTATCCGCCCTATAATATCGAGCATCACGCCCCCGACGGATTCACCATCACGCTGGCCGTGGCCGGCTTTGCCCAGGACGATCTGACCATCGCGCTGGAAAACCGGCAGCTGACGGTCAGCGGCCGCCAGCCCGAGACGGGACAGGACCGCGTATTCCTGCACCGCGGGATCGCGGCCCGGGCCTTTCAGCGCAGCTTCGTGCTTGCCGAAGGGGTCGAGGTCGGCGCAGCCGCGCTTGAAAACGGGCTTTTGACCATCTCGCTGCAACGCAAGCCGCAGCAAAGCGTCGTGCAGACCATTCCGATCAGCCGCAAATGAAAAGGGGATCGCCATGAATACGAATATCAACCAAAAGCCCGAACTGTCGGGCAACACCGTCTATATCCGCCGCGTGGCCATCGACAGCCTGCCCGACGAGGTGCGCCAGCAGGCGCCGGGGCTGGACAGTCTTTATGCCGTCCATGGCATTGATGGCGAGCGTCTGGCACTGGTCAAGGATCGCCAGATGGCGTTTTTCCTGGCCCGCCAGAATGATCTGGCCCCGGTCAGCGTTCACTGATCAAGCCGCGCCGCCCGTGTCCCCAAAGGGCCGGCGGCGCTTTACCTGCGGGATGGGGTCGGGCAGGATGGCGCTGCTCACCACCCCGACCAAAGGCCGCCCATGCTGAGATCGCTGTTTCGTATCACGCCTGAATTGCTGCTGGTGATCGCTTTTTTGCTGCTGGCGATACAGATGCGTGAGAATGTTCTGGGCATATGGCAGATCGCGCGCCTGGGCTATCCGGTTGAGAATTTCGATTTCTGGCCGCGGATGATCGCCGGTTTCACCAGCAGCCTTTACCAGCCCGCGATACTGTTCGGCATGGCCGCGATCATTGCCGCGCTGCGCGCCCGGCACGGGGATTAGGCAGATGCGAAACGGGCTTCAGCGGCTTCTGGACAATGCGCCTGTGATCCTTGTCATCGCGGCGCTAGTGGTTTTTCTGGGCAATATGGCAGTGATCACGTCGCGGGGCGGTTTCGGCGATCATTCTCTTCCGGGCCTCGTCTCGGGGATCATTTCCGGCGCTTTCGCGCCAGTCTCGCTGATCGGGCTGGCGGCGATTGCCCATTATCTCGACCCGACCCGAAAGGGATAACCCACGGCCCTGTCTGACAGGCCCGATGAGTATCGGGACAAAGAAGGCGCCACCGATACGGCGTTTGCGCCGGGTTTCAGGCTTGGGGCCGCGCGGCTTCCTGTTCCAGCAAGGCATGCTCAAGCCGGGCGATCTTGCGCTGCGCGGCCAGCAGGATGCGGTATTTGCGCTTGCCAGTGGCCACACCGATCCACAGCTTGCGGCGCTTGTTCAGAAACGACATGCGCCGCGACCAGCTCTGCCGCGCGGTTGTCTTGCGCGGTGGCGGCATGATGTCGGCAATCCGCCCGGCGTGGAACCACCAGACAGCACCCAAGGGCACCTTCCCCAGCCATGGCTTGAGGCGGACGACATAATGGATCACCGCCAGGTCCGAGGGGACAAGCGCCGGATCGGTATAGGCCGCCGGGTCGGAATAGACGTTATAGCGCGCAGGCAAGGGCAGGATGCGCCCCCGCGCGACGAGGTTGAGGGCGGATTGATCCTCGGACATCAGCGGATGGTCGGGATCGCTTAACGCGTCGATGCAGCGCGCGGCAATGTTTTCGCGCCGCCAGACGGGCAGGTTCATCACCAGCAGTCCGGCATTGACATAATCGCCCCGCGCGATGCCCATCTGCGCCAGTTCTTCCATATTCGGGCTGGGACAGGGCACCGCCGCGACAATGGCATCACCCAGATCCAGCCGCGACAATGGTGTCAGATCGTCCAGCACCACCATATCGCAATCCATATAGATCACGCGCTCCTCATCCGGCATCAGATCAGGGATCAGCAGGCGCAGATAGGTGCTGCTGGTCAGATGTCCGCGCCGCACCGGCAGATCGGCAAAACGGGCAGAATCGATGCCGATCCGCGCAATCGGAATGCCCAGATGGTGGCCAAGCGCGTCGATCCGCGCCCGGTTATCGGCCGAGATGCCGTTATCCAGCACCGTTACCCGCAACCCCGGCGTATGGAATGAGGCAGACGCGATCAGCACGAGAACCCCGGCGACATAATTGTCATCCGACCCGGTAACGATATGCATGTCAGCCCCTCAGATCCATTCGCGCCGCAGCCAGTCGATATTTCCGATGCGGCGATACCACTTATGCCCGCCGCCAGAAAACACCTCGGCCATTTTAGGGTTACCCGCGAACAGAACGATCCGCGCATCATGGGGCAGTTCCGGGTCGGCGAAATAGCTGAAAAAATGTCGCGGCACGCAGTCGTTCTTGAAACTCACACACCAGCCGCGCGGCCAGTATTGCATACGGTCCTGTGCCAGCAACTCGCCGCTGACGAATTGCTGCTCATGTTCATAATCGCGGGCCGCCTTGCGCGGGTCGGCCAGGTAAGCATCCAGAATATCGCCATGCGCCCCGATCTCGTATCGAAAGACGCTGGTATTGCCGACCGCGTGCAGGAAACGGTCGCGCGCCGGGTTGATCCGGCGCAGCGGCTTGGGCCGGAACAGATCATCGTCACGGATGATCAGAAAATCGCCCGGCGCGTCAAAGAACACATCCAGCCCGCCGACGATCACCAGATCAAGATCGAGAAACAGTGCCGTTCCGCCCAGCCCGCCCAGGTCACGGCGAAACAGCGCCAGCTTGCGCCAGCGCGTGTCACCGCTGTCAGGCGGCAGGCCAAGCTCGGGCAGCGGCATCGCCTCGACACCGTCCTCCAGCCCCGTCGCGTCATCGGTAAAGCAGACAAAGCGATGCGGCCGGCCAAGGTGGCGGCGCACGCCGCGGGCAAGCCGGTTGACATCATCGGCCCCGTAAAGGGTGCCCCATTTCATGCAGATGATATTGACGATCCCGGTCATTCTTCCCCCGGCCCGTCAGGCCCGAAACGGATACGCCGGACCGTTATGGCCCGGCGCTTTCTCAGGTGCAACGGAATGCTTAGTTCATCCCGATCAAACCAAGTTGTTCAAGTTTCAGCAGCACCTGATGGGCGGCGCTGTCGACGTCGATATCCGAGGTGTCGACACGCAGCTCGGGCGCCTTTGGCTCCTCATAAGGGTCTGAAATACCGGTAAATTCCGCGATCTTTCCGGCACGTGCCAGTTTATAAAGCCCCTTGCGGTCGCGGCGTTCGCATTCTTCGAGCGGGGTCGAGACATGGACCTCGCAAAAGGCGCCATACTGCTCGACCATCTCGCGCACCGCGCGCCGCGTCGCGGTATAGGGGGCAATCGGCGCGCAGATCGCAATGCCGCCATTCTTGGTGATTTCCGAGGCGACATAGCCGATCCGCTTGATATTGATGTCGCGGTGTTCCTTGCTGAAGCCCAGTTCCGACGACAGATGCTTGCGCACAACATCGCCGTCCAGCAGCGTGACGGGACGGCCGCCCATCTCCATCAGCTTGACCATCAGCGCGTTGGCAATCGTGGATTTGCCGCTGCCCGACAGGCCGGTGAAGAACACGGTAAAGCCCTGCTGCGCGCGCGGCGGCGAGGTGCGGCGCAGTTGCGTGACCACCTCGGGAAAGCTGAACCATTCCGGGATATCCAGCCCTTCGCGCAGACGGCGGCGCAGTTCGGTGCCGCTGATGTCCAGAACGGTCGAGCCTTCGGGCACCTCGTTCGCGGGGAAATAGCTGGCCTTTTCCTGCACATAGACCATGT
>JAUNTL010000083.1 GCA_030538705.1 Paracoccus sp. (in: a-proteobacteria)
TCAGGCTTTGCTTGGTAAAATTGTCGCGGACATAGCCGAAACGATGGGCGCTGTTAAAGCCGCGCTCGGCATCATGGCTGACGATGCCGCCGGCCTCTTGCCCGCGATGCTGAAGCGCATGCAGCCCGAGGGCGACGAAATTCGCCGCATCTGCGACGCCGATCACACCGAAGACGCCGCATTCCTCGTGCAGACGGTCGTCATCGAAAGGATGCGCGAGGAAAGGTTTCATGGCACGCTCGGCTGACTGAGGGACGCGCCCTAGATAGGGGCTGGCCCGGAAAAAGTCACGCCCCCGGACCGGGGGCGCGTCGCAAAAATGTCATCCGCCGGAACCTCGGCGGCCGGGATCAGTTGGCCGGGGCGGTCGCGGGCGCTGTTTCTGCCGGGGCAGGGGCCGTATCGGGCGTGGTCGCCTGATCGGGGGTGATCCCCTCGCCCGCGCAGCCTGAAACAAGCTGGTTATAGCGGTTGGTAATCCAGCCCGGCGCATCCTGCGGGATTTCGGCATCCAGCTGGCCGGTCATACGTTCGAATACGCGCGCCGAACGCGAGTTGTCGACCATGGCGACCGGGGTCGTCGTCATCACCCGGTCATAGACGATAAAGGCGATCGCAACCAGCAGTATTCCGCGCGCGACCCCGAACAGAAAGCCCATGGCCTGATCGACCCCGCCAAGCGCCGAGCGCTGCACGACCGACGAAAAAAGCGGGGTGATGATCGAAAACAGCACCAGTGCCAGCGCGAAAACCACGCCAAAGGCCGCGATGGTCGCCAGTTCGCAGCTTTCACCAAGGAAATTTTCCAGCACCGGGATCTGCGCGATCATCGGACGCACCGTGGCGGCAAAGATGAAAGCCAGCACCGCCGCCCCGATCCAGCCCAGAATCGCCAGTGATTCGCGCACAAAGCCGCGCGCATAGGCCAAAATTGCCGAAAGGATGATTACGGCCGCCACGATGCCGTCGATAAGCGTAAAGCCGTCCATTTAGCCACCTTTTCGCAGCAGGGTATGCCGCTCTGTCCCGTTCTAGCCGGCGCCGAATACCTCACCGACAAAGCTTGTCAGATCAGCAATCCGGTCCAGCCGCATATCTCCCGCCCCTTCGATTTTCTGCGAGGCCGGCATGATTGCCTGTGAAAAACCAAGTTTCCGCGCCTCTTTCAACCTGTTTTCCGCCTGAGCGACGGGACGCAGTGCCCCCGACAGGCTGATTTCGCCAAAGCTGACACAGCCTTCGGGCAGGGCGCTGTCCTCGCGCGCGGATAAAAGCGCGGCGGCGATGGCCAGATCGGCGGCCGGTTCCGCGACCCGCATTCCGCCCGCAACATTCAGGAAAACATCCAGCCCGGCAAAGGGGATGCCGCAGCGTGCCTCCAGCACGGCAAGGATGGTGCTGACGCGCCCCCCGTCCAGCCCGACCACCGTGCGGCGCGGACTGGCCAGTGTCGAGGGCGCGACAAGGGCCTGGATCTCGGTCAGCACCGGGCGCGTGCCCTCGATCCCGGCAAAGACCGCGCTGCCGGGGCTGGGCTGGCCGCGCTCGGACAAAAACAGCGCCGAGGGGTTCGCGACCTCGGCCAGCCCGGCGCCGGTCATTTCGAACACGCCGATCTCGTCGGCGGGACCAAAGCGGTTCTTGACGGCGCGCAGGATGCGGAACTGATGCCCGCGCTCGCCTTCGAAATAAAGCACGGTATCGACCATATGCTCGACCACGCGCGGCCCGGCGATCTGGCCGTCCTTGGTGACATGGCCGACAATGATCACCGCCACGCCGCGCCGCTTGGCGAATGTGACCAGCTCATGGGCAGCCGCGCGGACCTGACTGACCGAACCGGGGGCTGCCTCGACCGTATCGGACCACAGCGTCTGGATCGAATCGATCACCGCCAGATCGGGGCGTTCGGCGTCAAGCGTCGTCAGGATATCGCGCAGCGCGGTTTCCGCCCCCAGCCGGACGGGCGCATCCGCCAGCCCCAGCCGCTGGGCGCGCATGCGCACCTGTGCCGATGCCTCTTCGCCCGAGATATAGATCGCGCCCGCGCCCTGCCGGGCAAATGCCGCCGCCGCCTGCAACAGCAATGTCGACTTGCCGATGCCGGGATCGCCGCCAACCAGAATGGCCGATCCGGGCACCAGCCCGCCGCCCAGCACGCGGTCGAATTCCTCGACGCCCGAGCGGGCGCGGGGCGGGGGCGGCTCTTGGGTGGATAATGCGCTCAGCGCGACGGGGCGGCCCTTGGCCGCGCCCAGCCCCCGGCCCGGACCTTGCGACAGCGGGGGCTCTTCGGTGATCGAATTCCACGCCCCACAGGCATCGCAACGCCCCGACCATTTGCGGTGGCTGGCGCCGCATTCCTGACAGGTAAATGTCGTGACGGGCCGCGCCATCAGCCCGCCGCCAATGCGCGCTTTTGCCGCCGGATCTCGCGCAGCAGCTGGCGCAGCCGCCAGTTGCGCGCGATCGACAGCCGGTAAACCAGCGCACGCTCGGCCAGCAGCAGCCGCCCGCGCGCCTGTGCGGCCTGTGCCAGGCGCAGGACATGGGTATTATTGTCATGCCGCACGCGGATCATGCGGCGGAACCCGGCCGGGTCGAGCTGGTCTTGCAAGGCGGCAAGCGCCACCGGCTTGAGCAGGCCCATGCGCAAAAACGCGGGCGGAAGCTTGTGCGACATGAACGGGCAGGCCATCGCCCGCGCGCGCGGGTTGGCGGCAACCAGCCGGGCGATATGCTGGCGGTCCTCGGGGATCATGGGATCATAAAACAGCCAGGACGGGCCAGCATGGGCAAAGCCTTCTGCCGCATCCACATAGCGGCCGGCCCATGGAAACAGCCGCCGCGCATAGGAATATCGTCTGTCAAAGGGCGCGATATCGGCCACAAGCGAGGATTGCGGCGCAAAGGCCACCACGGTGCAGCCCGGCGCCAGCCCGGCGAATGTCGTGGCCCCATAGCCGCCCATCGAGGTGCCATACATCGAAACATGATCGAACTGCGCAAAGAACCCGGTGTCGCGCAGCGCCTCAAGCGCATCGAACAACTCGTCCGAACGGTAGAAATCGCCGGCATTGGCCAGCACGCCCAGCACATCCCAGCCCTGCGCGTCCAGCAGCCTGTAGCCCCAGGGCATGCGCGGCTCGTCCGTGCGGTGGCTGTTGAGACTGTCAAAGGCGACAATCAGCCGGCGCGACCCTGCGGGCTGCGGCGTCCGGGCAGGGATATGGGCCAGAACGTGGCGCGTCAGCGTGGTCATGAAGCCGCCGCGCGCATGGACAAGAGCATCCAGATCGGAAAACGCGCCCGGCGCAGCGGGCTGCGTTGCAATGGCATCCCCGTTCGCGTCTGCATCCTCGTCTGCGGCGCTGTCGTCCCCGGTCATCTGTGTTCACTTGTCCTTTATCACCCTTTGTCTTTTCACTGCCCGGCGGCTGCACTACAAGCCCACAAACCGCGTCAGGGATCAAATCATGGCCAACCCCTCGCCCTTTGCCCGCTTTGAGTTCCTGATCGCCTGGCGCTATCTGCGCGCGCGTCGTGCCGATGGCGGGATCAGCGTGATGACCTGGATCTCGCTGATCGGGATCGCGCTTGGCGTGGCGGCCCTGATCGTGACGCTGGCTGTGCGCACCGGATTTCGCACCGATTTTGTCGATACGATTCTGGGCGCGAATGCCCATGTCTCGGTCTATCTCGGGCCGACCAGCTTTACCAATGAACTGACGGGCGAGGTCTATGTCCAGCCCGGCCGGATCAGCGATTATCAGGATATGGCCGCCCGGCTGGCGGCGGTGCCCGGCGTGGTGCGCACCGCCGCCGTGGTGCGCGGCCAGACCATGGCGACCGCCTATGACCGCGCCAATGTGGCCGAGGTCTATGGCGTCTCGGACGAGGATTTCGCCCGCATCCCCAGCATTTCCGATCCGGCGACATCCTCGGGTGATATCGGGGATTTCGGGCGCGGCATTGCCATCGGATCGGGGATCGCGCGCGAGCTGGGGGTCGGGGTGGGCGACCGGATCCAGCTGATTTCACCGCAGGGCGCGCAGACGGCATTCGGCACAACGCCGCGCGTCAACGCCTATGACGTCACCTATATCTTTTCTGCCGGGCGCTATGACATCGACCGCACCCGCATTTATATGCCGCTGGCCGAGGCGCAGTCCTATTTCAACCGCGACGGCGTGGCTGACGAGATCGAGGTCTATGTCAACGACCCCGAGCGGATCGAGAACTGGTCACTGCCGTTGCTGGATGCGGCCGGCGAGCGCGCACAGATCTGGACGTGGAAGGACAGCTCCGGCGCGATGCTGCGCTCGCTGGATATCGAGGATGACGTGATGTTCATCATCATGTCGGTTCTGGTGCTGATCGCGTCGATGAATATCGTCTCGGGGCTGGTCATGCTGGTCAAGAACAAGGGCCGCGATATCGGCGTGCTGCGCACCATCGGGCTGACCGAAGGTTCGATCCTGCGGGTGTTCTTTATCTGCGGGGCGGCGACGGGCGTGGTCGGCACCATCGCGGGGGTGATCCTCGGGGTGATCGTCTCGCTGAATGTTGATCACATCATGGCGGCGGTGAACTGGCTGTCGCGCGGCGGCGCGTGGGAGCCGTCGGTGCGCGGCATCTATGAACTCAACGCCTATCTGCGCGGCATCGACATCGCGCGGGCCGTGGCGCTGTCGCTGGGGCTGAGCTTTGTCGTCACGATATTCCCGGCCATCCGTGCGGCGCGCATGAACCCTGTGGAGGCGCTGCGCTATGAATGATGCGACCGCGAATGACGAGGTGCTGCGCCTCGACGGGATCGAGAAATATTACCACCGCGGCCAGCCGGGTCAGATCCATGTGCTGCGCGGGCTGGATCTGCTGATCCGGCGCGGCGAGGTCGTGGCGCTTGTCGCGCCCTCCGGGGCGGGCAAATCGACGCTTCTTCATATTGCCGGGCTGCTGGATACGCCCGATGCCGGGCGGGTCATGCTGCGCGGCGCCGATCTGACCGGTCAGACGGATGCCCGGCGCACCGCCGCGCGGCGTCGTGATCTGGGGTTTGTCTATCAGTTCCATCACCTGCTGCCAGAGTTCTCGGCCGCCGAGAACATCATCCTGCCACAGCTTGCCAATGCCGTTCCCGAGGCGCAGGCCCGCGCCCGCGCCGAGGCCCTGCTGGACCGCGTCGGCCTGTCAGACCGCGCCGCTCACCGTCCGGGCGAGCTTTCGGGCGGCGAGCAGCAGCGGGCGGCCTTTTGCCGGGCGCTGGCGAACGGGCCGGCCTTGCTGCTGGCGGATGAGCCGACGGGCAACCTTGATCCCGCGACCTCGGACCGGGTGTTCGAGGTGCTGATGTCGCTGGTGCGTGAAACCGGCCTGTCGGCCCTGATCGCCACGCATAACATGGAACTGGCCGCGCGCATGGACCGGGTTTTGCGGCTGGACGCCGGACAGGTCGTGGCGGGCTGATCAGAGACCGGATACCGGCAAGTGGCGGGCCGCAGTGCGCGCGGCCACCGGCCCGGGCGGACATCATCTCGGGTCTTTCGCCGCGCGCCGGCTTGGGCCATGCTGACCGGAACACAGACACGGAGTCGTTATGGTTGTTGATCACGCCCAAGCCCCGGCCACGCAACCGGGCCTGTCCGCCGCGCTGACGGAGATCGCCGCGCTGATCGGCGCGCGCCTGTCGCTGTCCGAGGCTGACCGCGACCAGCATGGCCAGTCGGAAACCTGGCACAGCGCGCCGCCCCCCGATGCTGTCGCCTGGCCCGAGACGACGGCCGAAGTCAGCGCGATCATGGCGATCTGCAACCGCCACCGCGTCCCGGTGATCGGCTGGGGCACCGGCACCTCGCTCGAGGGACATGCGCTGGCGGTCCGGGGTGGGCTGGTGCTGGACATGATGCGGATGAACCGCGTCCTCTCGGTCAGCCCGTCGGATATGCTGGCGACCGTCCAGCCCGGTGTCACACGCGAAGATCTCAATACCGAACTGCGCGCGACGGGCCTGTTCTTTCCCATTGATCCCGGCGCGAATGCCAGCCTTGGCGGCATGGCCGCAACGCGGGCATCGGGGACGATGGCCGTGCGTTACGGCACGATGCGCGATGCCGTGCTGGCGCTGGAGGTGGTTCTGGCCGATGGCCGCATCATCCGCACCGGAACGCGGGCCGCGAAATCCAGCGCGGGCTATGACCTGACCGCGCTGATGGTCGGGTCCGAGGGCACGCTGGGGATCATTACCGAGCTGACGCTGCGGCTGCATGGCCAGCCCGAGGATGTGGCGGCGGCGCTTTGCGGTTTCGCGACGCTTGAGGAGGCGGTCGAATGTGTCGCCCAGACCATGCAGGCAGGTATCCCGATGGCGCGGATCGAGTTCATGGACGCGGTCGCAATGCGGGCGCTGAACGATTTTTCCGGCACCGATTACGCGGAAAGCCCGCTTTTGCTGGTCGAGTTCAACGGTAGCCCCGATGCGGTGCGCGCCAATGCCGAGACCTTTGGCGAGATCGCCGGGGAATGTGGCGGCAAGGGCTTTCGCTGGGCCGAAACACCCGAGGCCCGCAAGCAGCTGTGGCAGGCGCGCCATAATGCCTATTGGGCGATGCTGAAACAGCGCCCCGGCTCGACCGGTGTGGTCACTGATGTCTGCGTGCCGATGTCCGAACTGCCCGGCGCTGTCTCGGCCGCTGCGGGTGACATGGAAACGGCCGGGCTGATGGGCAATATCGTCGGTCATGTCGGCGACGGAAACTTTCACTGTCTGATGCTGGTCATGCCCGGTGACGCGGATGAGCTTGCCCGCGCCAAGACCGCAGCCGAGGCGATGGCACGCCGCGCCATTGCCGTTGGTGGCACGGTTTCGGGCGAGCATGGTATCGGGCTGGGCAAGCGCAACCTGATGGCCGGCCAGCACGGCGAGGGCTGGGCGCTGATGGGCGCGATCAAGGCGGCGCTGGATCCCAATGACATCCTGAACCCCGGCAAGATGGTGCCGGACCGTGCCTAGCCGGGGATGGGGCCGGCGCGCGCGGCCCGGGCTGCATCACGGCTGGCGCTGACGCGCTTGTGACTGGCAGGGCGTCGTGACTTTGCCGCGATTGGCTGCGATAAGGCGGTAAATCATAATTTCGGGGGGCATAATGTCGCGGATTCTCACCATCTTGTCGGCTGTGATGCTGATGCTGATCGCGGCCTGTGCGCCCGCGCCACGTCAGACGGCGCCCGGGGCCGGCGTGCGCAGCATGGTGCCCCAGCTTGGCGACCGCGCGCCCCATCCCTGGGCCGGCGGGCATCCCTATGGCCATCATGTTCACGGCATTGATATCTCGCGCTGGCAAGGCGCGATCGACTGGAACCGGGTGCGTGCCTCGGGCGTCAGCTTTCTGTTTCTCAAGGCGACCGAGGGCGGCGATCACCGCGACCCGGAGTTCCCCGGCTACTGGCGCCAGTCGGGGCAGGCGGGCATTCCGCGCGGGGCCTATCACTATTATTACTTCTGCCGTTCAGGCGCGGAACAGGCGGCATGGTTCATCCGCAATGTCCCGCGCGAGCGCAACAGCCTGCCGCCCGTGCTTGATCTTGAATGGACGAATTCGCGCACCTGCCCGCGCCGCCCCGGACCGGCCGAGGTCCATCGCGAGGCGATGAGTTTCATGTCCATCGTCGAGCGTCATTACGGTCAGCGCCCGATCATCTATACCACCGTGGATTTTTACCGCGATAACAACCTGCGGTCCTGGAACGAAGAGTTCTGGCTGCGCTCGGTCGCGGGGCATCCCCGCATCGTCTATCCCGGTCAGCGCTGGACCTTCTGGCAATATACCGGCACCGGCATCGTGCCGGGCATTCAGGGGGATACCGACATCAACGCATTTGCCGGCTCTCCGGCCGAGTGGCGCGCATGGCTGAATCGTCGCCTCATCCGCTGAGCGCGCCGGCAGAACCGGGCGGACGTGACCGCGCCCGGCGGCTGGCCGAGTTTGCGGCGCTGTTTGTCGCTGCACCGGTGCTGATCGCGCTGATCCTGCCGCCGCAGATGATGTTCCGGGCGCTGTTCGCGCTCTCGCTGGTCGGGCTGGGGCTTTTGTGGCTGACCGGCGGATTCGCGTGGCGCGACATGCTGCGCGGTCGCTTCAGCCTGACGGGTTTTCTGGCCTTTGCGGCTGTGACCACAGCGGCCTCGGCCGGTGTTCTTTATCTGACCCGGCCCGAGGCGCTGTTCGGTCTCTTGCGCGCCCAGCCCCTGATGTTGCTGCTGATCTGGATGCTGTATCCGCTGCTTTCGGCGCTGCCCCAGGAGCTGATCTTCCGCGTTCTGTTCTTTCACCGCTATGGGCGGCTGTTTGCCTCGCGCCGGCAGGCGGTCGTGGTCAATGCCGCGATCTTCAGCCTTGCGCATCTGATGTACTGGAACTGGATCGTTCTCGTTTTCACCTTTTTCGGCGGGATCGTCTTTGCCACCGGTTATCTCAAGCGCGGATTCCTCTGGGCCTGGGCGCTGCATGCGATTGCCGGCAATATTCTGTTCGCGGTCGGGATGGGGATCTATTTCTATTCCGGCGCGGTGGTGCGGCCGTTCTGACGGATGCTTGACTTCGCCACCCCAAACAGGTTGATGCGGGCCTGACGAAAAGGGGACCGATCATGCACGCCTATCGCAGCCATACCTGCGCCGATCTGACCGCCAACGATGCCGGTGAAACCGTCCGCCTGTCGGGCTGGGTCCACCGCGTCCGCGATCACGGGGGCGTGCTGTTCGTCGATCTGCGCGATCATTACGGCATGACGCAGGTGCTGGCCGACAGCGACAGCCCGGCCTTTGCCGCGATGGAGCGTCTGCGCGCCGAAACCGTGATCCGCGTCGATGGCCGGGTGAAACTGCGCGATGCGTCGCTGATCAACCCCAAGCTGCCCACCGGCGAGATCGAGGTCTACGCCACCGAGGTCGAGGTGCTTGGCCCCGCCGAGGAACTGCCCCTGCCGGTGTTCGGCGATCAGGATTATCCCGAGGAAACGCGCCTCGCTTACCGTTTCCTCGATCTGCGCCGCGAAAGCCTGCACAACAACATCATGCTGCGCTCGCGCGTGGTGAAATGGCTGCGCGACCAGATGTGGAACGCGGGCTTTACCGAGTTCCAGACGCCGATCATTACCGCCTCCAGCCCCGAAGGCGCGCGCGATTTTCTGGTGCCCTCGCGCCTGCATCCGGGCAAGTTCTACGCCCTGCCGCAGGCGCCGCAGCAGTTCAAGCAGCTTATCATGGTGGCCGGTTTCGACCGATATTTCCAGATCGCGCCTTGTTTCCGCGACGAGGATCCGCGCGCTGACCGTTCGCCCACCGATTTCTATCAGCTTGACCTGGAAATGTCCTTTGTCGAGCAAGAGGACGTTTTTGCGGCCGTTCAGCCGGTCATTCAGGGGTTGTTCGAGGAGTTCGGTGGCGGCCGTCGCGTCGATGCCGACTGGCCGCGCATCCCTTATGCGGATGCGATGCTGAAATACGGCAGCGACAAGCCCGACCTGCGCAACCCGATTGAAATGCAGGTGGTCAGCGACCATTTCCGCGGTTCCGGCTTTGGCATCTTCGCCAAGCTGCTGGAGCAGGACGGCACAGAGGTTCGCGCCATTCCTGCCCCGACGGGTGGCAGCCGCAAGTTCGCCGACCGGATGAATGCCTTTGCGCAACAACAGGGCCTGCCGGGGATGGGGTATATCTTCTGGCGCAAGGCTGACGATGGCACGACCGAGGCCGCAGGCCCCATCGCCAAGGCGCTTGGCCCCGAAAAGACCGAGGCGATCCGCACCCAGCTTGGTCTGGGCGAGGGCGATGCCGCGTTCTTCCTTGGCGGCAAGCCCGAGACGTTCGAGGCCGTCGCAGGCCGCGCCCGCAACGAGATCGGGCGCGAGCTTGGCCTGACCGATGAAAACCAGTTCAAATTCGCATGGATCGTCGATTTCCCGATGTATGAGAAAACCGACGAGGGGAAGATCGACTTTTCCCACAACCCGTTTTCCATGCCGCAGGGCGGGCTTGAGGCGCTGTCCGGCGATCCGCTGGCGGTCAAGGGCTATCAATATGACCTCGCCTGCAACGGCTATGAGCTGATTTCCGGCGCGATCCGCAACCACCAGCCGGAAATCATGTTCAAGGCGTTCGAGGTTGCGGGCTATCCCGCGTCCGAGGTCGAAAAGCGCTTCGGCGGCATGGTCAAGGCGTTCCGCTATGGCGCGCCGCCCCATGGCGGTTGTGCGGCGGGGATCGACCGGATTGTCATGCTGCTGGCCGATGAGCAGAATATCCGCGAGGTCATCATGTTCCCGATGAACCAACGCGCCGAGGACCTGATGATGGGCGCGCCGTCCGAGCCGCTGAACGAGCAATTGCGCGAATTGCGCCTGCGCGTGCTGCCCCGGGAATAGGTCAGGCGGCCGGGGTGGCGGCCCCGGCGGAAACGCGACCCTGAACGCAAGCGGCCCCGGTGGTCGGTGCTGCCCGCAGCCCCGGTTCGAAATGCCGCAACCATGGTTTCGGCAGCCGCCCTGCGCGGGCAGGACGGGATCGCTGCCGGTAAAGCTGATCCCGCCATCGTCCCGCACCCGCGCGCAGGCAGGGCAGACAGCGCATTCGCCGGCATTCTGGCCCTGTAGCGCGGGCTTTTGCGCGTCTGTGGTGCCGGGTTGGGTGTTGTCCGCATGGAGAAACCCCTGCGCAGGCGCTAGGTGCTGTGTGGCTCTGATCGCCTTGGGCGGGACGCGCCTGTCTGATCCCTGGCGCGGCATCCACCCATGCTGAGGTGATGCGCCGAGATATGCCCCCACGCGGACCTCAGGGTGGCAGAATCTATAGCCTTGGGCGGGACGCGCCTGTCTGATCCCTGGCGCGGCATCCACCCATGCGGAAATGATGCGCCGAGATATGCCCCCACGCGGACCTCAGGGTGGCAGAATCTATAGCCTTGGGCGGGACGCGTCTGCCTGATACCTGGTGAGGCATTCACCCATGCGGAAATGATGCGCCGAGATATGCCCCCCGCGCGGACCTAAGGGCGGCAGAATCTATAGCCTTGGGCGGGACGCGCCTGCCTGATACCTGGTGCGGCATCCGCCCATGCTGAGGTGGTGCGCCGAGATATGCCCCCCGCGCACGCTCGGGCAGGGCGCAGATACTTGCCGAGCGGTTCGACATGCGGGTCCGGCCCCCCCGCGCGCGGGTCCGGGTCTGACCTTGCAGATCCGCGCGCAGATTGCCCCGTCCGGCCCCCCTCCCCCAACGCGCGGGTCCGGGGGCAGCAGAATCTATTGCCTTTAGAGGTTGCGCAGGTGATCTTGCGCCGCGCGCCCCCCTATTGACAGGACAGCCAGATGGCCCCCGCGACCGATCATCCCGCCGCTGCGCCCGGTCTGGTGGACTGGCACCTGCCCGCGCCTCTTGGTGATCAGGTCGTTCAGGGGCGCTATGTCCGGCTGGAGCCGCTCGATCCCGGCCGTCATGCGCCGGCGGTGTTCGGGGCCGTGCGCGATCACCCCGCGCTTTGGGATTACATGGGCAATGGTCCCTATGATGATCCGGGCGCCCTTGGTGACTGGATGCGACAGATGGTGGCGGGGGAGGACGGCTTTATGGCCTTTGTCGCGCCGGACAGCGGGCGGGCCTTTGGCTATGGTGCATTCATGCGCATTGATCGCCGCAACGGGGTGGTCGAGATCGGCAATATCATGATCGGGGCCGGCGCCCAACGCGGACAGATGAGTTCCGAGGCGCTGATGACAATGATCGCTCAGGCTTTCGCGGCCGGGTTTCGCCGGGTCGAATGGAAATGCAACGCCCTCAACCTTGCATCGCGCCGGGCTGCGCGGCGTTATGGCTTTGCCTTTGAGGGGTTGTTTCGTCAGCATATGATCGTCAAGGGCCGCAACCGGGATACGGCGTGGTTTTCAATGACTGATGCCGACTGGCCTGATCTGGCGCCAGCCCATGCCGCATGGCTGGACCCGGCGAATTTCGACGCGCACGGGCGGCAGCGCCGCAGCCTGTCATCGCTGACCGCACCCATGGTTGCCCGGGCCGAGGCTGCGATCGCGGTGGCATCAGCTGCTGGCCCATAGGCGACACGCTGATCTGCCGCGCCGGTCCCCGGGTAGCCCCCCGCCGGTTCAGGCGGGCCATGTCCGCATCCCTAGGCGCAGCCGGCCGCCGCCAGACGGTCCTGAACCAGACCGCTGATGCGCGTCAGGTCGGTGGCGACGCCGCGTCCGGCGTGATGGTCGCGCGCCAGTGCCGCGGCGGCCTCGGCCAGGGGCATGTCATGGGCGGAACGCGCGACCCCGGCCAGAAACCGCGCGATATAGTCGATTGCCGTGCCGTCGCTGGCCGAGGCGAGCATCTGCGCCACCCGCGCGAGATCGTCGTGCAGCGCCCCGCGGTCGGGCGGGATGATATCCGCAGGCAGCGCGCGCAGCCGGGCCGGCGCTGCATCCGCGGGCAGAGCCGCCAGAACCGCCTGCTGAAACAGCGCCAGACTTTCGACAGGCTTGTCCAGAAACCCCGCCGCGCCTGCCGTCAGCGCGGCCGCGCGCATCTGCGGATCGCCCGAGATTGCCAGAACGACCGGCGCATGCGGTCCCAGCGCGCGGATCTGGCCGATCAGGTCGCTGCCGCAGCCATCCGGCAGGCCCATATCGACGATGACGACACCGGGGCGATAGGTTTGCAGATGCCGCATCGCGGTGCGCAGGCAATCGGCGCGCCTGATCCTGGCGCCCGATCTCAGACAGAGCAGGCGCACTGCCTCGGACGCGAGGCGCGAATCCTCGACCACCAGAACCGTCAGCCCCGAAAGCGGGCGCCCCGGTAATTGCGCCTGCCAAAGCGGCGGTTGCGGCATCGCCGCGTTCGAACCGGTCTGCATCATCCATCCCTCTCTGGAATCACCTGATGAACCGAGGCTAGGCCAGCAACCGCTAAGGGAGGGTTAACGCGGGCCGGTTTTCCTTGGATTTCACAGAATCACCGCGTAGAAGGCCGGCCGGAGCGGATATTTCCGGTCCCACAGGGAAAGGCGAATCAGATGAATCTCACCGGTGCAATCGTGCTTTACGCGGTCTTGTGGTTTCTGACGCTGTTTGTGCTTTTGCCGATTGGCCATGTCAGCCAGCGCGAGGCGGGCGATGTCGTGCCCGGCACGCATGAGGGCGCGCCGCATGAACCCGCGCTCAGGCGCAAGGTGCTGTGGACGACGCTGATTGCGGCGGTGCTGTGGGCGGGCTGCGCCTGGCTGATCCTTGGCGGGGTCTTTACCCGCGAGGATGTGATGGGCTGGGACCGGCTGATCCGGCAATGAAATGAAAAAGATGGGTGAATGACGCCGCTGCCAGAACCGGCACGGCGATATTCAGGACCGGCACGGTCAGCGCCAGCGCGATCATGATGCCCAGTGCAATGACCGCGGGCCGGTTGGCAATCCGCAGCGCGCTGGCGCGATCAGGATCGAGATGGCGGCGCGCGGCCATCTGAAAGAACTCGCGCCCCAGCAGCCAGCCATTGGCGCCATAGAACAGAACCGGCGCAAATGGCCCCAGAACGGGCATCGCGATCAGACAGATCACCCCGATCAGCAGCATGCCCCCGATCACCGGCAGAGATTCCAGAAAGCTGTCCCAGAAATCAGTCTCTTGCCCCTGCCGGGACGGATAGTGAATGGTTTCGACCCGGGCCGAGACCGTCCCGGCATAAAGACCCGAAAACGCCGCCGCGACCGGTGCCATCAGAAAAAAGCCCAGCACCGGAAACAGCGCCAGACTGGCCCAGCCAAGCAGCGGGCCGATGGTGATCTCGCCCCACCACGGCAGGCTCAGGCTGCCGCCGACAAAGCTGCGCAGCATCCAGAAGATCAGCCCTTGCAACAGCACAAGCAGCGCCAGCGTCAGCCCGATGCCGCGGGCAACAAGGCCAAGGATCTGCGGCCGCAGCAGATCGCCCCAGCCGCGGATCAGGGCCTGCGCGGTGATCATTCGATAAAGCTGGTCAGCGCGGCGATATCGGGGCGGGGGCGTTCGGGCGGCGTATTCGGTCCGCGCGAACCGATATGGATCAGCCCGGCAATCCGCTCGCCCTCGCGCAGGCCGAAATGCATGCGCGCGAATTCGGGCTGGGCCGCGACGCCGGTCAGCCAGCAGGCGCCATAGCCGGCGGCAAGCGACGCATTGACCAGCCCGAGGCACAGCGCACCCGCCGACAGAAACTGTTCCCATTCGGGGATCTTGTCATGGACCACCGGTGCGCTGACGACCGCGACGACGACCGGAACCCGCATTGCGGCGCCGTGTTTTGCGGCCCTTTCCGGCGGGTTGCCGGCGGCAAGGGACGCTTCTTCGGTCAGCGTGGCGATCCGCTCCAGCACCGCGCCGCGCAGGACGATGAAACGCCACGGTTCCAGCTTGCCATGATCGGGCACGCGCGACGCCAGCACCAGCAGGTTCTCCAGCTCATGCGCCGAAGGTCCGGGGCCGGACACCAGTGCGGGCGGAAAGGACCGGCGGTGGCGCAGAAATTCCAACGCATTCGGATTGATATGGTTCATGTCGTCTCCTGTTCGTCGGGGATGATCTAATGCGGCGCGGCCCTGCCGCCAAGGCTTGACGGTGCCGGCTGTGCGGTGAAAATCATCGCCATGGCCCGTGACCTGCCCGACCTCAGCCATCTTGCGCCTGCCGGCACCAGCTTTGACGTGCGGGTGACGCCGCGCGCCTCGGCCGAACGGATCGTGCTGGACGAGAAGGGCGCAATCCGTGTGAGCGTGACGGCCATCCCCGAGGGCGGCAAGGCCACGGCGGCGACGGTCCGTCTGCTGGCGCGCGCGATCGGTGTGCCGAAATCGCGGATCGGGCTGATCCGGGGCGAAACCGCGCGTGACAAGTCGTTCCGTATCCTGCCCTGAGACCCGCCCGCCCGGCGCCCCTGACCGCCCGCCCTGACCGGTTGCAACCCGCAGTCAGGTGCCGGGAATGCGGCTGCCGCATGCCGGCGCGAAACCCGCGCCCTGTCCCAACGCGCCCCGGCCCAACGC
>JAUNTL010000084.1 GCA_030538705.1 Paracoccus sp. (in: a-proteobacteria)
TGCGGTGATGGTCGCGGTGCTGGTCCATGCGCTTGTGCCCATGGCGCGCGCGCGCATGGCCGAGCGCCAGGAGGAAATTGCCGAAAACGTGACCGCTCAGTTCCTCATCCCCGGCCTGTTTCAATATCCCGCGCCGGGGATCACGCTGTTCATCCGCGAAATCTCGCCAACCGGCGAATTGCGCGGCCTGTTTCTGGAGGACGCCCGGCGCCCCGACGCCGAGACCTCTTACAGTGCCGAAGAGGCGCTTATCCTGCGCGGCGAGACGGGACCGGTGCTGATCATGATCGACGGCATGGTGCAGGTCATGCGCGTCAGCGACGAAGGTCCGCGCCTGTCTGTGACCCGGTTCGAGGAAATGACCTATGACCTTGCCGCCATTGTCGGATCGCGGGCGGGTCAGGGGCGCGATCTGCGCGATTACTCGACCGCGCGCCTGCTGATGCCCGACGCCCCCCTGCTGGAGGCAACCGGGGCCAGCCCCGGGCGCGCCCGGCTCGAGGCACATCAGCGCCTTGCCCAGCCATTGCTGGCGCCGGTTGCCGCAATGCTGGGCTTTGCGACGCTGATGATCGGCAGCTTTTCGCGTTTCGGGGTCTGGCGTCAGATCGTCTGGGCGGTGGTCGGGCTGATCCTTGTGCAACTGCTGAGCAACTGGGCGGCGAACCGCGCCGGCGAAAGCCCGGATGGCTGGCCACTGGTTTACCTGCCGGCCCTGATCGGTGCCGCGATCTGCGCGGGCCTGCTGTGGCTGGCGGCCCGGCCGCGCCGGGGCGCGCGCGCCGGCACCGGCACCGGCACCAAAGATCGCAATGACAGCAGGGTGGCGCCATGATTCTGGCACGTTACATTGCCCTGCGCTATCTGCGCGCGTTCCTGCTGCTGGCCGGCGTATTCATGGCAATCCTGCTGCTGATCGACATGGTCGAGCAGATCCGGCGCTTTTCCGACAAGGGCATCACCGTGGGCGGTGCCGCGCGGCTGTCGGCGCTGTCGGTGACCGGCAGTTTCTATACGATCCTGCCGCTGATCGCGCTGATGGCGGGGATCATGCTGTTCATGGGCCTGTCGCGCTCGTCCGAAATGGTGGCGATCCGGGCCTCGGGGCGCTCGGCCCTGCGCTGCGTCGTGGCGCCTGCGGTCATGGCGGCGCTGATCGGCGGGGTGGCGCTGGCGGTGCTGAACCCGATGGTCGCGGCGACCGAGGCGCGTTATTCCTCTGCCATCGCGCAGCTGGAATCGGGCACCGGCCAGACGGTCAGCCTGGGTGATGATGTCGTCTGGCTGCGTCAGGGCATCGGCGATCAGGGAGGCCAGATGATGATCCGCGCCGCCCGCACCAGCCCCGACGCGACGACGCTTTATGACGCCAGTTTCGTCATCTATCAGCCGCAGGCCGGCCCCGCGACACGGATCGAGGCGCGCGAGGCCGTGCTGCAAGGCGGAGAGTGGCATCTGAGCCGGGTCAAGGAATGGTCGCTGGACGATCCCAACCCCGAGGCACAGGCGCGGCGCAGCGATACGCTGCGCCTGCCGACCGAGTTGACGGCCGAGCGTATCCGCGACGGTTTCGGCAAGCCGCAGGCGATCCCGATCTGGCAATTGCCCGCCTATATCGACGGGCTGAGACGCGCCGGCTTTTCGGCGCTGCGCCATCAGGTCTGGTTCCAGATGGAGCTTGCGCTGCCGCTGACGCTGGCCGCGATGGTGATGATCGCCTCGGTCTTTACGATGCGGCACATGCGCGGGCGCAAGACGGGCGGGCTGGTGCTGGGTGCATTTGCCGCCGGTCTGGGGCTGTTCTTTTTGCGCAATCTGGCGCAGGTTCTGGGCGATAATGCCGGGGTGCCACCATCCATGGCGGGATGGGCGCCGCCCGTGGTCGCCCTGCTGTTCGCCACCGGCGCGTTGCTGCAACTCGAGGACGGATGATGCGCAGGGGATTGCTGATCGCCCTTTGCGGGCTGGGAATGACCGCAGGCCACAGCGCGGCGCAGATCGCGGACGACCGGCCATGGTGGATTGACAACCCCGCCTATAGCAGTGACGGCCCCGCACTTGCCCCGACCGAAGAGGCAATGCGTAACGCGCCCATGGCCGACGGCACGGAACTCAGCCGGCTGACACGGACCACGCGCAGCACGCCGGCCCGAAGCGCACCCGCCCGGTCACCCGATGTCATCCTGCCCGGCGCGGGTATTGGCGACGAAGGCCCCGCAGCAACCCTGCTGGCCGACCGCATCACCCTGTCAGGGGACCGCACGCTGACGGCCTCGGGCGGGGTCGTGGTCTGGTATGACGGTGCGCGGCTGGTCGCCGAGGCGGTGCGCTATGACGGCGCCAGCGGCGACATGACGATCACCGGCCCGGTGCATCTGACCCGGCCGGGGCTGGCGGGCAGCGATCAGGACGCCGTGCTGATCGCCGATCATGCCGAGTTGAGCCAGAACATGCGCGAGGGAATGCTGCGTGGCGCGCGCATGGTGCTGGCACGCGAGATGCAGATGGCCGCGCGCGAGGTGACATTAAGCGGTCAGGGCCGCTATACGACGTTAAACCATGTCGTTGCCTCGTCCTGCCGCATCTGTGCGGCCGACCCGACCCCGCTGTGGGAGATCCGCGCCCGTCAGATCACCCATGACACAGAGGAGAACCGGCTGATCCTTGATCATCCGCAGCTGCGCGCCTTTGGGTTTCCGGTTGCGGCATGGCCCGGGCGGATGACCGCACCTGACCCCACGGTCGAGCGTATGACCGGCTTTCTGCGCCCGCGCTTTCGCACCACCTCGCAGCTTGGCTTTGGGGTGATGCTGCCTTGGTTCAGGACATTGGGACCGCATGCCGATGTGACGCTGACACCCTATCTGTCGGCCTCGCGGACATCGACGCTGATGCTACGTCACCGTCAGGCGTTCTGGAACGGCGCGATGGAATGGAATGGCGCGATCACGCGCGACAGTATCCGCCCCGGCGATACCCGCGGCTATCTGTTCGGCGCCGCGCAATGGGAACTGCCGCGCGGCTATCTGCTGGGGATGCAGGTGCAGATGACCTCTGATCAGGGCTATCTGCTGGATTACGGCATCTCGGACGCCGACCGGCTGTGGAGCGGGCTGACACTGGAACGTGTGACCGCCGAGCGGCTGGTCTGGGCACGGGCGGGCAATTACCACTCTTTGCGCGACGACGAGGATAACGTGACCTCGCCGGCGCAGGTCGCCGATTTCATGTGGATACGCAGCTGGCGGCTTGCCGGCGGCATGGCCGAACTGAACTGGTCGGCCCATGCCCACCGCCGGCCCTCGGGCGAGGATGTCATCGGGCGCGACATGGCGCGCGCATCGGTCGGGCTGAGCTGGCAGGGAACCCATATCCTGCCCGGCGGGCTGCTGGCCGAGGGCGCGGCGGGGCTGAATGCCGATATCTACGCGATCCGCGACGATTCCAGCGCCGATGATCTGGTGACGCGCACCACACCCTGGGTTCTGGCCGGGCTGCGCTATCCGCTGACCGGCAGCGACGGGCGGGCCTCATATGTGGTCGAACCGGTGGCCCAGCTTGTGTGGTCGCCCTATCGCGCCGGTGGGAACATCCCCAACGAGGACAGCCGCCAGATCGAATTCGACGAGGGCAACCTGTTCGCGCTGTCGCGCTATCCCGGCTGGGACGCGCGCGAGACCGGTCTGCGCGCCAATCTGGGCGTGACATGGACACGGTTCGATCCCGACGGCTGGTCATTGTCGCTGGCCGCCGGCCGGGTGCTGCGCGATCGCGCCAGCGCCGATCCGCGCACGCCGCTGTCGCTGGCGGGGCGGCGCTCGGACTGGCTGCTGGCGGGGCATTATGCGGATAACTCGGGGCTGACGCTGGCCAGCCGGGCCTTGTTCGATGACGATTTCCGCATCAACCGCGAAGAGTTGCGCATCGGCTGGGCGCGCCCCGGGCTGGAGCTGGGGCTGGGCTATCTGTGGATGAAGGCCGACCGGTTCGAGGACCGCACCACCAACCTGTCGGAACTGTCGGGCAAGATCGGCTGGCAGCTGGGCGAGGGGTGGTGGGCCTCGGCCCATGGCCGCCATGATCTGAACGCACGCCGGGCACAGCGAGCGGGCCTTGGGCTGAGCTATCGTAACGAATGCGTCAGCTTTGAGCTGTCGGCCTCGCGGCGGTTCACCGATACTGCGGATGTCGATCCCGAAACCGATGTCGATCTGTCGATCCGGCTGGGTGGTTTCGGGCGTCAGCCGGCGGGCAAGGGCACAGTGGCGCAGCGGGTCTGCATGCGCTAGATTGGCGCGAAATCAGCAAGGGGGCAGTTCATATGCGGCAGTTTCTTATCGGCGCGGCACTGGCGGCGGCCCTTGGCGGCGCGGCGGTGCAGCCTGTGGCGGCACAGGATTTCTCGCCCGCCGTCTATGTCAATAATTCGGTTGTCACCCGCTATGAGATCCAGCAGCGCCAGCGTTTCATGCAGGTGCTGAACGCAGGCGATACCGGCCCCGCCGCCGCCGAAAAGGCGCTGATCGAGGACCGCCTGCGGCTGATCTCGGCCGGCCAGCTGGGCGTCACCGTCAGCGATGCGGGACTGGAAGAGGGGCTGGCCGAATTCGCCGGCCGCGCCGGTCTGACCACGGGCGAGTTCATTCAGGTGCTGGAACGTAACGGCGTCGAACGTCAGGCTTACCGCGATTTCATCAAGGCCGGCGTCGCCTGGCGCGAGGTGATCCGGCGGCGCATCGTGCCGGCCATCTCGGTGTCAGAGGCCGAGGTTGATCAGGCGATGCAGCGCATCGTCGAGACCCCGCTGGTCCGCCAGGTGCTGCTGTCCGAACTCATCATCCCGGCCGATCCCGGTCAGGAGAATGCGGCAATGGAACGCGCCGAGCAGATCGCATCAAGCGCCCGCAGTGAAGCCGCCTTTGCCGAGGCCGCGCGGCGCTATTCCGCGACGCCCTCGGCGCCGCGTGGCGGGCGGCTGGAGTGGATGGGCGTCGATAATATGCCCCCCAGCCTGCGCCAGATCATCTTGCAGCTGCAACCCGGTCAGATGACGCCGCCGCTGACCGTGCCGGGTGCTGTGGTGCTGTTCTATCTGCGCGAGACGCGCGGCGAATTGCGCCCCGGCGCACGCGAGCAGCAGCTTGATTACCTGCGCGTGACCTTTGCGACGCTGGCCGAGGCACAGGCTGCGGCGGCACAGGCCCGGTCCTGCGGTGATCTTTATGTCTTTGCGCGCGATCTGCCCGATCAGCAGGTCGAACGCCACACCGCCAATCAGGGCGCGATCCCGCAATATATCGCGATCCGTCTGGCGACGCTGGACCCGAACGAAACCTCGGTCATGGCGCAGGGTGCGGCGGGCGAGGTCTTGATGCTGTGTTCGCGCACGCCCGCATTGCTGGCCGGGCTGGAGGGCGGGCCGGTTGCATCCGGCGCGCTCGAGGGCGATGCGATGATTGCCGCTGATCCCGACGCCCTGCCTCAGCGCGATGCGGTGCGCGAGCAGATCTTTAACCGCAAGGTCACCCGCGCCGCCGATGCCTATCTGGACGAGCTGCGCGCCGATGCCGTGATCCGCCGGAACTAGGCCCGGCAATGGTGCGCCCGATTCTTGTCACCTGCGGCGAGCCGGCCGGCATCGGTCCCGAACTGGCGCCGCTGCTGCTGGCGGCCGGTGTTGCGATGATCTGGCTCGGCGACCCGCGCCACCTGCCTGCCGGCACCGACTGGGCCGAGATCACGGAACCGGACGCCCCCCTGCCCGCCGGCCGGCTGGCCGTGCTGCGCCATGATTTCGCGGCCCCGGCAACGCCCGGCCGTCCCGATCCGGCCAATGCCGCCGGCGTGATCGAGGTCATCGCCCGGGCGGCGGGGCTGGCACGATCCCGCGTGGTGGGCGGCATCTGCACCATGCCGATCAACAAAAAGGCGCTGAAGGACGGGGCCGCATTCGCCTTTCCGGGTCATACCGAATTTCTTGCCCATCTGGCCGGCGATGTGCCGGTCGCGATGATGCTGGCCTCGACCTCTGTCGCGCCGCCCTGCCGGGTCGTGCCGGCAACGATCCATGTCGCGCTTGCGGAAGTGCCGGGTCTGCTGAGCGCCGGGGTTCTGGAAAGCGCGATCCGCCTGACCCATGCGGCGCTGATACGCGATTTTGCCATCCCGGCCCCGCGAATCGCCGTGGCCGGGCTGAACCCGCATGCCGGCGAGGGCGGCGCCATGGGCGGCGAAGAGATCGCCATGATCGCCCCGCTGATCGCCGGCCTGCGGGCCGAAGGGCTGGAGATCGCCGGCCCTCTGCCGGCCGATACCATGTTCCACGCCCCTGCCCGCGCCCGCTATGACGCGGCTGTCTGCGCCTATCACGATCAGGCGCTGATCCCGATCAAGACGCTGGATTTCGCGGGCGGGGTCAATGTGACGCTTGGCCTGCCCTTTGTGCGGACCTCGCCTGATCACGGCACCGCCTTTGATATCGCGGGCCAGGGCCGCGCCGATCCCGCCAGCGCCATCGCGGCGCTGCGCATGGCGGCGGAAATGGCCCATGCACGGCATGCCTGCGGCCCGGATGATGACGCCTCGCAGGGGGCCGGGGACATGCGGTTTCCGGCGGCGTCCCGGACATGAGCGCAATCGACGGCCTGCCCCCCCTGCGCGAGGTGATCGCCACCCATGACCTGCGGGCGAAAAAGCAGCTTGGACAGAACTTTCTGCTCGACCTGAACCTGACCGCCAAGATCGCGCGTCAGGCCGGCGATCTGAGCGCCTGCGACGTGCTGGAAATCGGCCCCGGTCCCGGCGGGCTGACGCGCGGATTGCTGGCCGAGGGCGCGCGCCATGTTCTGGCCATCGAAAAGGATGCCCGCGCCCTGCCGGCCCTGAACGAAATCGCCGCCGCCTATCCGGGACGGCTGAGCGTGATCCACGGCGACGCGCTGGCGATCGACCCGCTGGCCCATCTGACGCCGCCGATCCGGGTGGCCGCGAACCTGCCCTATAATGTCGGCACCGAGCTGCTGATCCGCTGGCTGACGCCAGCTGAATGGCCGCCCTTCTGGACCACGCTGACGCTGATGTTCCAGCGCGAGGTGGCCGAACGGATCGTCGCACAACCCGGCGGAAAGGCTTATGGGCGGCTGGCGCTGCTGGCCCAGTGGCGGGCGGATGCACGCATCGTCATGTCGCTGCCGCCCGAGGCGTTCGTGCCGGCGCCCAAGGTCCATTCGGCGGTCGTGCAGCTGACCGCCCTGCCCGCGCCGCGCTATCGCGCCGACGCCGCCACATTGTCGCAGATCACCGCCGCCGCCTTTGGTCAGCGCCGCAAGATGCTGCGCGCCAGCCTGCGCGGTCTGCATCCCGAAATCGAAACGCTGCTGCACGACGCAGGCATCCCCCCGACGGCGCGGGCCGAGGAAATCGGGCTGGAGGCATTCTGCACCCTTGCCCGCGCGCTGACGGCTGCGCGACGGGCCGGCTGAACCACCCCGGCGCATGAGGAAAGGGCCGGCCCGCGTCTGCGGCCCGGCCCAAAAGAGATTTCAGATGATATGCCTGATGCCCCGGTCTATTCGCCGGTCGCATCCGCCTGCCCGGCTGCGGGCGGAGCCTCGGGGGCGGCATCGGCTTTACGGCTGCGCGGGCGCGGTTCCGTGCTGCGCGGACGCGGCGAGCGGGCGCGGGGTGCGCGCGGGGCCGAAGCCGTCGCGTCAGGTGCTGCGGGCTGCTCGGCGGCGGCACCGGCTTCTTCCGGGGTCTCGACAGGGCCGTCGGCCGTGTCTATCGCATCCGGCAGCGCCGCCGCCGTCACGGCAGCGCTATCGTGCGGCGGACGCGGTCCGCGCCGGTTATGCTCGCGGCCACCCTCGCGCGGCGGATCGTTGCGTTGCTCGGCCGTATCGGCCTCGGCATCGCGGCGCGGCGCGCGCTCGGACTGTTCGTCGCCGCCCTCGCGTTCGTCATCATTGCGGCCCTGCTGCTGCCCGTGCTGGGCAAACTGCTGGTTCTGCTGACGCTCGGCCTGTTCGCGCTGCGCCTCGCCCAGCAGGCGGGTGTAATGCTCGGCATGCTGCAAAAAAGCCTGCTCCGCCACGCGATCATTGGACAACTGGGCATCACGCGCAAGCGCCAGATACTTGTCGATGATCTGCTGGGGTGTGCCGCGCACCTTGCCCTCGGGACCCGAGGAATCAAATACGCGGTTAACGATGTTACCCAGCGAGCGCTGGCGGTTCGACTTTGAACGCGAACGGGATTTCGATGATCTCATCTGCCTGACTTTGTCCAGAGGTCTGGAATTGTTTTCCACCGCCGACATGCTGGGTTGGACCTGTCCGGTGAGCGCCCCCCGCGCCCTGAGTTCCGGTGCCCTGACTCCGGGTGATGTCGTGGCTGACTGGCCCGGCAAACGCTGGTCTGCCGCGACTTGGCCGAATAACCACGGCTGGCCGGGTCACACAAGCGGAAAGTGACGAATTGCCATCATTCCCGCGTTTTTCGCCGCAACATAAGGGAAAATGGCGCGATTCAGCCATATTCGGCACGAATCACCCGGTCCCGGCCGTCCATATCCGGCAGACAGCTGACGCGCGCGCCGGCTGCGGCGAAAATCGCACCGACATCGGCACGCTGGCGCCAGCCGATTTCAACCAGAACCACACCGCCCGGATTGAGATGCCGCCCCGCCCCGGCCGCAATCGCGCGATAGGCGGTCAGCCCGTCAGCCCCGTCGGTCAGCGCCAGATGCGGTTCCCAGTCGCGCACCTCGGGCGACAGGCCGGGCATTTCGGATGCGGCGATATAGGGCGGGTTCGACACGATCAGATCAAACCGCCCGGAAACCGCGCCGAACCAGTCCGATTGCACGAAATCCGCCGTCACACCGATGCGGGCGGCGTTCTCGCGCGCCACTTCCAGCGCCGCGCCGGACAGATCGACCCCCAGCCCGCGCGCGCCGGGCCGTTCAGCCAGAAGCGAGATCAGGATCGCGCCTGTGCCGGTGCCAAGATCCAGCACCGACCTCCACGGCAGGTTCAGTGCCGCCTCGACCAGCGTTTCGGTATCCGGTCGCGGGTCGAGCGTGTCACCTGTAACGGCAAAGTCATGATTCCAGAACGCACGCCGCCCGATGATCTGCGCCACCGGCTGGCGCGCGGCACGGGCGGCAACGGCGAGTTCATATGCGGCCACAAGCGCCGGCGGGGCAGGTTCGGACAGATGTGCGGCCAGATGGTGCCGCCTGACCTGTGGGCCAAGCACGGTTTCCAGTGCATGCATGAACAGCGCAGTCGCGTCACGGGCTGCATCGGCAACCCCGGCCGCCTCCAGCCGGTCCTGCGCGCTCAGGCACAACTCCATTCCTGTGGGCACGGTCATTCCTGCGCCGCCAGACGGGCGGCCTGATCATGCGCGGTCAGCGCGTCGATGATTTCCGTCAGATCGCCGCCTATCACCCGGTCCAGCGCGTAAAGCGTCAGGTTGATGCGGTGATCCGTCATGCGCCCCTGCGGGAAATTATAGGTGCGGATGCGTTCGGACCGATCCCCCGAGCCGACCTGAGACCGCCGGTCAGCCGCGCGTTCGGCATCGGCCCGCTGGCGTTCGGCATCATACAGCCGCGCACGCAGCACCGCCATCGCATTGGCCCGGTTCTGGTGCTGAGATTTTTCGCTGCTGGTCACCACAATGCCGCTGGGCAGGTGGGTGATCCGCACCGCCGAATCGGTGGTGTTCACATGCTGCCCGCCCGCGCCGGACGACCGCATGGTGTCGATACGGATGTCCCCGGCGGGGATGTCGATATCCACCTCGGCCGCTTCGGGCAGCACGGCGACGGTGGCCGCGCTGGTGTGGATGCGCCCACCCGATTCGGTTTCGGGCACCCGCTGCACCCGATGCACGCCGGATTCGTATTTCAGCCGGGCAAAGACGCCTTCGCCCTCGATCCGGGCCACGGCCTCGCGCACGCCGCCCAGTTCGGTTGTGGTCAGATCCAGCAGCTGAAACATCCAGCCCTGCTGTTCGGCATGGCGGCGATACATGGCCAGCAGATCGCCTGCGAACAGCGCCGCCTCTTCGCCGCCGGTGCCGGGGCGGATTTCAAGGATCGCCGGGCGCGCATCGGCGGCATCGCGCGGCAACAGCGCGATGCGCAGCGCCTGTTCCAGTCCGGGCATCAGGGCTTGCAGCCGCGCCATCTCATCCTGCGCCAGCTCGCGCATTTCGGGATCATTCAGCATCTGCCGGGCCTGCGACAAATTGTCCTGCGCGGCGCGCCATGCGGTGATCTGTTCGACCACCGGTCTCAGCTCTGCGTATTCGCGGCTGATCGCGGCGATCTGATCGGGTGCGGGACCGGCATTCAGCCGCGCTTCGAGATATTCGAAACGGGCGGCAATCTGATCAAGGCGGTCCTGCGGCAGCATGGCGCGGGTTTGCCCCGCCCGGCGGCGCCGGTCAATAGCCCGGCCAGGGGGAAGGGGCGTTGTCCAATCGCTATACAATTCTGCGCGATCACCGTAAGCAATGCCCAATTCTGTGTAAACGAGGGATGTCATGCCGCAGCTCAACGAACGTCTGGCCGCGATTCAGGCCGAAGTGCATCGCCGCAATGCGGGCGAGCCAGAGTTTCATCAGGCCGTGGACGAGGTGCTGCACAGCCTGAACCGCGTCGTTGCCAAACATCCCGAATATGCCGAAATGGCCCTGATCGAGCGGATCTGCGAACCCGAGCGCCAGATCATCTTTCGCGTGCCGTGGCTGGACGACAAGGGGCAGGTTCACATCAACCGTGGCTTTCGCGTGCAGTTCAACAGCGCGCTTGGCCCCTACAAGGGCGGCATCCGCTTTCACCCTTCGGTGAACGTGGGGATCATCAAGTTTCTGGGGTTCGAGCAGACCTTCAAGAACGCACTGACGGGCATGCCCATCGGCGGCGGCAAGGGCGGTTCGGACTTTGATCCCAAAGGGAGATCCGATCTGGAAATCATGCGTTTCTGCCAAAGCTTCATGACCGAGCTGCACCGCCATATCGGCGAATATACCGACGTGCCGGCCGGCGACATCGGTGTCAGCGGGCGTGAGATCGGTTACATGTTCGGGGCCTATAAGCGGCTGACCAACCGATATGAGGCCGGGGTGCTGACCGGCAAGGGGCTGTCTTACGGCGGATCGCGTGCCCGCACCGAGGCCACCGGCTATGGCACCGCTGCCTTTGCCCGCCATATGATGGAAACCCGCAAGGACGGGCTGGAGGGGCGCAAATGCATCGTATCCGGTTCGGGCAATGTCGCCATATATGCGATTGAAAAGTTGCAGGAATATGGTGCCAGGGTGATCGCCTGTTCCGACAGCAGCGGCTATATCGTCGATAAGGACGGGATTGATCTGGACCTGCTGAAAGAGATCAAGGAAGTCCGCCGTGAACGTCTGTCGGCCTATCAGGAAGAGCGCGGCAAGGGCGTGCAATATATCAAGGACGGCTCAGTCTGGGATGTGGCATGCGATGTCGCCCTGCCCTGCGCCACCCAGAACGAGCTGCACGGCAAGGACGCCAGGCAGCTGATCAAGAACGGCGTCAAGGTCGTGGCCGAGGGGGCAAATATGCCCTGCACACCCGAAGCCATCGAATTCTTCAAGGAATCCAAGGTGCTGTTCGCGCCGGGCAAGGCGGCCAATGCGGGCGGCGTGGCAACCTCGGCGCTGGAAATGCAGCAAAACGCCAGCCGCGACAGCTGGACCTTTGAAAAGACGGCCGGCCGTCTGGATGAGATCATGAAAACCATCCACGACGACTGTGCCGCCACGGCAGAGGATTACGGCGCGCCCGGCGATTATGTTCTGGGCGCCAATATCGCAGGCTTTGTGCGCGTCGCCGATGCGATGCGGTCGCTGGGCGTGGTATAAGCACCGGCCCCGTGCGGGGGCTGTCTGCCCCCGCGCCCCCGAGGATATTTCAAGACAGAAGACAGCCGATTCTTTGAAATGGCGATCGCGCAGACGGGCGGTCGCCTTTTGCCGTTGCGTCACGGCAAAAGGCGTAAATGACTTTGGTCAATGATTGATCTGGATCATGACAGCTGCTGAACAAGGTGGTACATTCAACCTTGGACCGCGAACCCCAGGTGAACAACCAAGGAGTTGAAGATGCGCATTTCTACCATTGCCCTGGCCGTGGCACTTGGCGCGGTGGGCGCGCCGGTACTGGCACAGGATACGGCGGAGCCGATTGATATCGCCGGGCTGCGCGAAGAAGCCGAACTGATGTTCGATCCGATTCCTGCCGAACCACAGCCGATTGCAAAATCCGAAGCCGGGGCCGAGGGTGTAGCGCTCGAGGCCGACAAGATCGAGCTGGGCAAGAAACTGTTCTTTGATCCGCGCATGTCGGCCTCGCAGCTTATCTCGTGCCAGACCTGCCACAACGTCGGGCTGGGCGGCGTTGACGGGCTGCCGGTTTCCATCGGGCATGGCTGGCAGAAAGGGCCGCGCAATGCGCCCACCATGCTGAATTCGGTCTATAATATCGCCCAGTTCTGGGACGGCCGCGCGCCCGATCTGGCCGAGCAGGCCAAAGGGCCGCTTCAGGCCGGGGTCGAGATGAACAACACCCCCGAGCGGCTGATCGAGACGCTGAACTCGATGCCCGAATATGTCGAAGAGTTCACCGTAGCCTTTCCCGGCAGCAATGATCCGGTCAGCTTTGAGAATTTCGCAATCGCCATTGAGCAGTTCGAGGCAACGCTGATCACGCCGAACTCGGCCTTTGACCGTTTTCTTGCCGGCGATGATGAGGCGATGACCGCCCAGCAGCAGGCCGGGCTGCGGGCGTTTATCGACGTCGGCTGTGTGGCCTGCCATGCCGGTATCAATTTCGGCGGCGACAGCTATCACCCCTTTGGTGTGATCGAACGCCCCGGCGGCACCGTCCTGCCCGAAGGAGACCGCGGCCGGTTCGAGGTCACGGAAACCGCCGATGATGAATATGTCTTCCGTGCAGCGCCGCTGCGCAACGTGGCGCTGACGGCACCTTATTTCCATTCCGGTGCGGTCTGGGATCTGGGCGAGGCCGTGCGGATCATGTCATCGTCGCAGATCGGGACCGAGCTGACGGCGCAGCAGGCCGAGGACATCGTGGCGTTCCTGGATACGCTGACGGGCGATCAGCCGCTGATCGAGCATCCGATCCTGCCGCCGCGCACCGCCGACACGCCTGAACCGATCTCGATGGTCCAGTAAGGCGAGCCGGGAATGACGAGGGGCCGCCCATCGCGGGCGGCCCCTTTTGCGTGCCTGCCGGAGATGTTCAGTCCTGACGTCTGGCCTCGACCGAGATGTCGATCCTGACCTTGTCGCCGACTGCCGGGACAAATGCGCCGAGGTTGAAATCCGAGCGCCTGATCTCGGCCTCGATATCAAAGCCGATGGTCACGCGCTCTGACACCGGATCAATGCCGGCGCCGTTATATTCCACTTTCAGCTCGACCGGGCGGGTGACACCATTCAGTGTCAGATCGCCCGTCACCCTTGCCTCGTCATCACCGTCGGGCCGCACCGAGGTCGAGGTAAAGGTGACAACCGGAACCTCTCCCGAGACGTTGAAGAAATCCGGTCCCATCAGATGCGCGTCCAGAGCCGCGTCGATGGTGCGCAGCGCCGAGAGCGGAAAGGATGCCTCGACGCTGGCCGCGCCCGGATCGGCGGGGTCGAGCGTGACCCTGCCCTCGACCCCGTTGACGAAACCGTATGAGGTCGAAAAGCCCATATGGTCGTAGCGGAACACGATCTGGCTGTGAGAGGGATCAAAGACCCAGACGCCGGCCTCGGGTCTGGTATTCTCATCGGCGATATTGGCGATGGCCGGGGCGCCCGGCGCCGCCAGTAAAAGGACGAGGGCCGGGATGCGTATGGTCATGGACATGGGAAACTCCTGCTGGGCATTATGGGGTAACGCCCGCTTGCCCGGGCGGTTCCGCCCGGCCGGACCGGACCGAATCACCTTGCGCCGGGCGATTTCCCCGCTATAAAGCCGCATCCTTCCGCAATCACGAAACCGGCGCAGCCTCTCGTGGCGGGCTGTGGAAGGTGTTTCCCGCCGTTGAAGCGCGCCCGAGACGTAAAGGATCCGGCATGCCGCTTTATGAGCATGTGCTGATCGCCCGTCAGGACCTGTCGAACACGCAGGCCGAAGGGCTGATCGAACATTTTTCCACCGTGCTGGCCGATAATGGCGGCAAGGTGATCGACAGCGAATACTGGGGTGTGCGCACCCTCGCCTATAAGATCAACAAGAACCGCAAGGGCCATTACGCCTATCTGCGCACGGACGCGCCCTCGGCCGCGGTGCAGGAGATGGAGCGTCTGGCCCGCCTGCATGACGACGTCATGCGCGTGATGTCGATCAAGGTCGACGCGCATGAGGAAGGCCCCTCGGTTCAGATGCAGAAGCGCGAAGAGCGTGGCGAGCGCGGTGAGCGTGGCGAACGCCGCGAACGTCGTGACCGCGACAACTGAGGAGACAGCAGATGGCTAACAAACCGTTTTTCCGTCGTCGCAAGGTCGATCCGTTCGGTGGCGATAACGCACCGCGCATCGACTATAAGGACACCCGCCTGCTGCAACGCTATATCAGCGAACGCGGCAAGATCGTGCCGTCGCGCATC
>JAUNTL010000201.1 GCA_030538705.1 Paracoccus sp. (in: a-proteobacteria)
CGCCGACGCGGCCGGCGGCACGATCCGCCAGCAGATCGGCGCGCATCCGCCCCGAACAGCGCAGAACCGGCGTTGCCAGCCCGGCGCCCGGATCGGCGCGCAGGCCGGCGATCAGATCGCTGATGAACCATGCCGGCGTCAGCGGCGCATCGCCTTGCAGGTTGACGACGATCTCGGGGGTGATGCCCATATTCGCCACCGCCTCGGCGCAGCGCTCTGTCCCGTTGCGGGCCTCGGATGAGGTCATCACGACCTCGGCCCCGAAACCTGCGGCGGCATCGCGGATGCGCCCGTCATCGGTCGCCACCACCACGCGGCCGATGCCCGGCACCGCCATTGCCGCGCGCCAGCTGCGTTCAATCAGCGTGGCGGCCTGACCGGTCGCGCCGCGCAGCAAGGCCAGCGGCTTGCCGGGATAGCGGGTCGAGGCATAGCGTGCGGGAATGACGATGACGACGCCGGTCATCAGGGCTGATCCTTGACCAGCAGCACGCCGGGAGAATAGGCGATAAAGAACGGGTTCTCGAACCCCGGCTTGCCGTAATGCAATGGCGTGTGATCATCGAATCGCACGACCTCGCCGCCGGCGCCGCGCAGAACGGCGTCACCGGCAGCAGTGTCCCATTCCATCGTCCGGCCAAGGCGGGGGTAAAGATCGGCCTCGCCCGTCGCGACCAGACAGAATTTCAGCGATGACCCCGCCGAGGTCATGTCACGGGTCTTGTAACGCCCGATATAGGCATCCGTCGCCGCATCGCGATGCGATTTCGACGCCACCACCATCAGCCCGCGATTGTCAGGCATCGGATTGACCCCGATCGGATGCGTCTCGCCCGGCTCGTCGCCGAATGGCCCGGTCTCTTCGACCGAACGGCCGTCGGCCAGCGTATAGAACAGCCGTCCCCTGGCCGGCGCATAAACGACCCCGCGCCGTGGCACGCCATCCTCGACATAGGCGATATTGACGGTGAAATCGCCGCGCCGCTGCACGAATTCCTTGGTCCCGTCCAGCGGATCGACAATCAGGAAGGTGCGCGCGTCCTGGCCATGTGTCTCGGCCTGCTCTTCGGTGACAAGTGCGATATCGGGAAATGCCGCGCGCAGCCCGTCCGAGATCAGCGCGTCGGCGGCCTCGTCTGCCTCGGTCACGGGTGAGTCGTCTGATTTGGTGCGGATGTCAAAATCGTCCGAGCCATAGATTTCCATGATCCGCTCGCCGGCGCGTAACGCCAAAAGGCGCATGACGGTGGTCAGCCTGTCGAATTCCATGTCGTCACCCGTTCGTCCGTTTACCAGCGGCCCCGCACGAGGATTGTGCCGGCGCCCAAGGCCACTTATGATCCGGCGCCGGGGTCAGGGCAAGCGGCACGGCCAGAGAGGGCGATCTTGTTCCAGCAACGTCAGACCAAGAATATCTTTGAGGCGGCGCTGACCACGGTCGCACTGATCTATCACCTCACGGTTTACAAGCTGCGCAAGGGCGAGCGGAACGCCATCACCGGGCTGGCGATGATCATCTTTCAGGCCGTCCTGCTGGTGACGGTGTTTTACGTCTTTTTCTACCTGATGGGGCTGCGCACATCTCCGATCCGGGGGAACCTGATCGTCTATATCATGACCGGAATATTCATGTTCATGGTCAACAACGCCTCGATCCAGACGATCACCGGGGCCGAAAGCTCGATCTCGGCGCTGATGAAGCACGGGCCGATGAATCCGGCGATCACGATCTGCGCATCAGCCCTGTCGGTTCTGTATCAGCAGGCTATCGCGGCGGGGGTGCTGCTGTTTGCGACCAACCATTTCATCGCGCCGATTGAACTGGAAAGCCTGCTCGGCTGTATCGCCATGTTCCTGCTGTCGTGGTTCTCGGGCTGCTGTATCGGGC
>JAUNTL010000003.1 GCA_030538705.1 Paracoccus sp. (in: a-proteobacteria)
CGCCGCTGCCCGTGACAGATACGCCCGCAGGCATCGCGGGACAGGGGGGATGCGGCGCCTGAGGCATGACCGCGCCCCCGGCCCGCGCGACCCTGGGCAACGCCCGGCGGCGGCGCAGGACGCGCCTGTGAACAGCCAGCCCGACCGGCCTCGCCGCCCCCCCCTGTCGCAAGGCAGCGCAACGTCCTGCGCGGCGACCCTGAAAGAGCAAGCCCTCGGCTGCCGGCGAAAGCATGGACGTATGGCGAAGGCGGACGCAGGGTGGTCTCCGCCCGGTGCGCGGTCCCGGATATGCACCGGGCCAGCGTTCCGCGTCGTGCTGCGGTGTGGCTGCCGCGTCTGGCGTGAGGGCTGCGATAGCACCGGGGTCTGCGCTCTGCTTCGTGCGCCGGGGCGGCCACTTTTTCCCACGGGGCCGGATGGCCGCAAGGACCACATGTCCCGCAGGTGCCGAAAGCATGGACGTATGGCGAAGGCAGGCGCAGGGCGGACCCCGCCCGGCGCGCGGTCCCGAATATGCACCGGGCCAGCATTCCGCGTCGTGCTGCGGTGCGGTCCGTGTCCGGCGCGAGGGCGGTGATAGCACCGGGTCTGCGCTTTGCTTCGTGCTTGCGGTGTGGCTGCCTGCCCCCTCGGACGGGATGACCATGAGGGCCGCGCCGCGCGCGCCCCGCAGGTGGCAAAGGCGAGGGAGATGCCACGAAGGCGGGCGTGGTGGTTCGCCAAGGGGCGGCGATGACGCCGGGTCTGTGTTCCGCTCTGCCAGGCTGTATGGCCGCAGCGCCTTCGGGACGGGATCGCAGCATAAGCCATGCCCCCGGCTGGTGCCGAAGGCGTGGGGCCTGTGCGGGGCGCGCGCGGGCGTGGCCCTTACCCGCCGGTTTTCTCGACATTCCAGAACAGCGTCACCGGCGCGTGCAGAAAGCCGCTCCATTCTGCGTTATAGGCCGCCGGGATGCGGAACTGGCCCATCGGGGCCACGACGCCCTCGTCAATGGCGATTTCCTGGATGCGGGCCGCGATCTCGCGCTGGGTTTCGGGGTCGGCGGCCTTGGCGTAGTCCAGCCGCAGCGCCTCGATCTGCGGCACATCCGGCCAGCCCGCCCAGCTTGCGCGTCCCGCCGTGGACAGCGGCGTATTGCCGAAGGGGTCGCCCGAGGTCGCCAGAATCGCGAATGTGGACAGGATGTTCCAGCCGCCCTCGGCAGGCGGGTTCTGGTTCGATTGCTGCATCACCACCGTCTGCCAGTCCATCGGCTTCAACTCGACCGTAAAGCCCGCGCGGCGCAGTGCATCGGCGATCACCACCGGCTGCGGCATCACCATCGCCAGATCGGTGGGTTGCAGGATGATGACGGGGGTGCCGTCATAGCCTGCCTCGGCCAACAGGGCGGCGGCGCGGTCGAGGTCGGCCTCGACCACCCATTCGGGATGCACCTCGTGGCCATTGGGGTTGCCGCAACCCATGATCGCGGCGCAGGTCTCGTAATAATCCGGGTTGCCGACCAGCACCTGCAACACGTCATGCTGCGACACCGCCGCGATTGCGGCCTGGCGGACCAGCTTGTTGTCAAAGGGCGGGTAAAGGTGGTTCATGCGGAAATAGGTCCAGTTGCCCAGCGGGTCCAGAACCTCGATCCGTTCATCGGGCTGCCCCTCCAGCAAGGGCAGCATGTCAAAGGGCACCTGCTGGATGAAATCGACCTCGCCATTTTGCAGCGCGCTGATGGCGGTCATCGGGTCAAGCGCGATCCATTCCACGCGCTCCACATGCACCACCTTGCCGCCTGCGGTCCATGAGGGCGGTTCGTCGCGGGGGAGGTAGTCCGGGCTGCGGGCATAGACGGCCTTGACGCCGGGGTCGAACTCGTCCTCGACAAAGCGGAACGGACCCGAGCCGACAAAGGAACTGATCGCGGTGTCCGACGGGGTCTCGGCCACCGCTTTCGGCATCATGAAGGGCGCGCGCGAGCTGATCTTGGACAGGCCCGCCAGCAGCAGCGTGGTGGGCTGGGTCAGGGTTATGGTAAAGCTGCGATCGTCCACGACCCGCATGTCCGCAACCAGCGTCATCAACGGCATCCCGGTGCCGTCCACGCCGGACCAGCGCCGGATCGAGGCAAGGCAGTCCTCGGCGGTCACGGGGCTGCCGTCATGCCACAGCAACCCCTCGCGCAACGTAAAGGTATAGACCAGCCCGTCATCCGAGACGCTCCAGTCCGCCATCTGCGGGCGGATGTTGAAATCGGCGTCCACCCCCAGCAACGTGTCATAGATCATATAGCCATGGTCGCGGGTCATAAAGGCGGTGGTCATCACCGGATCGGTGACACGCAGGCCCGATTGCATCACGACGCGCAGGGTTTCCGCCGACAGCGCAGGGGCCGAGGCGATCAGCGCGCCCGCGATCCATGCGCCCAGCGGATGCAGACGGCGGGGGGTGGGGGTCATGGCTTGCTCCTCTTGAAGGGGTCAGAAGGGGTCGGTGCGGATCATCAGCGCGTCGGGCAGGCCGGGCAGGGGATGGGCGCGGCCGTTCCTGATGCGGGCGAACAGCTCGCTGGCGGCATGGCCGGTGGGATGGCCCGCCCGGGTGACGGGGGTGCGGTCCTGCACCACGGTCAGCCGCGCGGCATCCCCGCATGCGGCGGGGTTCGCGCTGTGGATGGCGGTGATGCGGCCCGTTTCGTCCAGATCCAGCCGGTCGGCCGTGGCGGGCAGGATGGGCACGGGGGCGGCCAGCCGCGCGATGCGCCAGGTGCCGGGCTGGCCGGTCAGCATGGCCTCGGTCACGGCGCCGACGGCGGCGGCAAGCTGATGCGCCGGGTCGTGAAAGATCGAATTGCACAGCATCCCGCAGCCCCAGCCTGGCCCGGTTCGCAGCGCCTGCCCCAGATCGCCGCGCCGCATCACCCGCGCGGTGTTGCCCAGCGTGATCTGCCCGGTCGCGGACAGCGCGATCAGCCCGGCGTCATGTTCGGGATGCGCGGCCAGCAGCGCAGGCAGACCCGCCATGTCGTGCAATGCCGCAAGGTTCAGCGCCCGCCCGTCCCGCCCCGGCGCGTTCGGCAGCCGGTGGCCCGTGACCAGTCCCACGCCATCGGCGCCCGGCAGAAACTGCGACAGGGGTTCGGGCCGGTTCGGCCCGCTGGAGATGACGGCGGCGTGGCGGGCCTGCATCCAGTCCGCGGGCAGCGTCAGCGCCGCGATGCCGCCATCCTGCACGGCGCGCTGGTGGTGACGCCCCTCCGCGTCGAGGATCGAGAACACCGCAAAGCCCCGGATCGCGCCCCGGCCCAGCAATTCGGCAGCCAGCAGCCCCTCGGCCACCGCGCGACCGGCCTGCGCCCCGAATGCCGCGATCCCGATGGTCATGGCGCCCCCCCGCGTTACACAGGGGGCATCAGACCGGGCGGGACCGGGCGCTGTCAAGCGCGGCGATATGCAGGGGGATATTCAGCGCAGGCGCGCGATGGCCGGGCACGAGCCTGCTGCCCGGTCCGGGGTGCAGCGTCAGCGGAAATCGGGCGCGCGTTAGCGAAATCTTCATGCCTTGCCGGTCAGGATGCGGGTATGTCGGGGAATCACCTCATCGCGGGGCTTGCTGCCCTCTGGCGCGCGCTGGTTCGCGCGGTGCTGTGCGGTGGTCCGGGCGCTAGTCGTGCGACCAGTCGCGCGCGATCACGCCGCGCAGGCGCAGGCGAACCTCGTCGGGTTCTGCCGCGACCGCGCCCATCAGCGCCGACATCTGCCCGCGCAGCGCATGGACCTGATCCAGCAGTGACATCACCAGGCGCATGGCGTCGTCGTCCAGCCGGAAATCCTCGTCCAGATCGCATAGCAGCGCCAGCCGGGCCAGATCGACCTCGCGATACAGATCGCCCGTCTGCGACTGCACCGGGCGCACGATGCGTGCATGCACCCATGCCGTCAGGCGGGGGCGGGTCAGGGTCTCGATGCGGGCGAGGATCTCGTCCTCGGTGTAATGCCGGTCCATCAGCGCCCCCCCTTGCGCGGGTCATAGTCATGGCCGGCGCGCCATTCACGCATGAAGGCCGCCAGCCCTTCGTCGATCTGTTCGGGCATCACGATCCGCAATTCCGCATACATGTCGCCGCGCCCGCCGCCGGGCCTTGGCGCGCCCTTGCCGCGCAGCCGCAGCCGCCGCCCGCTGGAGGCCCCGGCCGGCACGGTCAGATTGACGGCGCCGTCCACCGTGGGCACCGGAACCTTGCCGCCCAGTACCGCCTCGGGCAGCGAGACGGGCAGGGTGACAAAAATGTCGTCGCCCTCGCGGCGGAAATCGGCGTGTTCCTCGACATTCAGCGTCAGATAGGCGTCGCCGGGGCCACCATCGCCCAGACCCGCGCCGCCCTTGCCGCGCAGCCGGATGGTCTGGCCGTCATGCGCACCGGCGGGAATCCTGACATCCAGCGTGGCACCGTCGGGCAGGGTGATGCGGGTCGTGCCGCCATTGACGGCGGTCAGGAAATCGACCGCCAGCGTAAAGCGCAGATCCTGCCCGCGCATCGAAAAGCCGCCGCCGTCGCGAGGGTCGTATTGGTCGCCGCCGGTCTGATGGCCGCCCGCCCGACCTGCCCGACCGGTATGCCCGGCCCGCGCCTGCGCGCGCGCGCCGAACAGGTCCGAGAACACATCCGCAAACGCATCCCCCTCGCGGAAACCGGCGCCAAAACCTGCGCCATCGGCATAGGGGTTTTCCGCCCCTTGGGCAAAATCGCGGTAATAGCGGCGTTGCGGGCGTTCCTGCCCTTGTGCGTCGATCTCGCCCGCGTCAAAGCGCGCGCGTTTTTCCGGGTCGCGCAGCAGGTCATAGGCCGCAGCCGCCGCCTTGAACCGCTCGGCCGCAGTCGGGTCGGGGTTCAGGTCAGGATGATCGGTCTTGGCGATCCGGCGATAGGCCTTCTTGATCTCGGCCTCCGTGGCGGTCTTGCCCACCCCGAGGGCGGCATAGGGATCCTGCGCCATGCTGTCCGTCCTGCTGTCGTGGTCTTGCGGGCGTCAAGGTCCACCGCCGCGCCGCCCGCGTCAACGGGTTTTCCGCCTTTACACGGTATGGGAGAGGCGACATGATGAAACCGCAATTGTAACGAGTATGATGTTCATGCGTGTCAATCCCTTTTCGGGCGGGTTTGCCCTTGCCCTTGCGCTGGCGGCCAGCCTGATGGTGCCCGCAGGCGCGCAGGGCCAGCAGGCGCACAGCAGCAGCCAGGCCACCTATGCCATCGAGATCACCCATACCGACCGGCGCGTTCATGCGCCGGGGCGGGCAAGTTGCGCCGCCCCTTCTGCGCAGGCGGCACGCGAGGTTCTGGCGCAGCACAACCGGTTGCGCGCGCAGCAGGGCATGGCGCCGCTGCGACATGATCCGTTGTTGTCGGATCTGGCCGCGCAACATGCCTGCGACATGGCGCGACGCGGGGTCGTCACGCACAGGGGCGCGGACGGTGCCAGCGCAGGGCAGCGCGCGCGGCGCGGCGGCTATGCCTGGCTGGCCATTGCCGAAAATCTGGCGGCGGGACGAATCGGGGCGGGCGGTGCTGCGGCGGCATGGCACGCCTCGCCGGGGCATCTGGCCAATGTGACCGACCGGCGGATGCGCGACTATGGCATCGGCTTTGCGGTGGCCGCCGACGGGCGCACGACCTATTGGGCGGCCCTTTACGCCGCGCCGCAATAGCGAATGGCTGCGCGCGCCTTTCGGTAATCCGACGCGCGGCGACCTGCACGGATGGCAGGGCTGGGCAAGACAGGCCGGGCGGGTGCTCAGCGCAGGCGGGGGCGTTTGCGAATCAATCCCTCGCGGGCGGGCAGGTCGGCCATGACCCTTGCGCGTGCCTCGGGCGAGAGGCTGGACCACAGCGCGATCTCGTCGAGGCTGCGCAGGCAGCCCACGCACAGCCCCGCGCGGGGATGCATGACGCAGATGTTCACGCAGGGGCTGACAATGGAGGCGGGCGCGGGTTCGGTCATTGGCACCTCAGCCATTGCAGGCCCCCCCGACATGGTTGCCGCCCTTGCGGTCCCGGCGATTGTCGTTTCCTGCAAATACAGGCGCCGTGAATATCGGCAGCGCCAACATGGGCGCGCTGAACATGGCAGCCGTCAACAGGGGCGCGGTCAATATCGCTGCCGCCATCACGATCGCCGCCATCACGCCCCCGGGCAATCGGGCTTTGGGTATCGTGCGCGGCACCATTGCGGGTCGTGCTCTGGCGGGTTCGGGCGTCCGGGGCGGCGTCATCGCGCCCATCGCGTGCCCATTCGTCCCGCGCCGGATGATCGCGGACCTGCTCATGGGCGCCGCCCACGCTGCCGCCCACTTTGCCGCCCGCGCGGCCGTGCCCTCACGCATCGCGCGCCAGATGACGCAGCCGGTCCAGTGCGCCTTGCAGGATATAGCCTGCCGCCACCTGGTCGATGACCTGTGCGCGCCGCGCGCGCGAGGTATCGGCCTCCAGCAAGGCACGTTCGGCGGCCACGGTTGACAGGCGCTCGTCCCAATAGGTGATCGGCCAGTCGCTGATGCGCGTCAGGTTGCGCGCAAAGGCCCGCGTCGATTGTGCGCGCGGCCCCTCGCTGCCATCCATGTTGCGCGGCAGCCCCAGCACCAGCCCGGCCACGCCGCGATCCGCCAGCGCGTCCTGTAATGCCTGTGCGTCCTGCGTGAACTTGACCCGCCGGATCACCAGCAGCGGCGAGGCCACCTGCCGCAGCCCGTCGCTGACCGCCAGCCCGATGGTCTTTGTGCCCAGATCAAGGCCCGCCAGCGGCCCGTGCGGCAGATCGGCTGCGAAATCGGCGATGTCCTCATAGATCATGCGCGCCCCCCTCACTCCAGTCCGGCGCGGGCTGCGGCCGCGTCGATGATCGCCAGCGCGGCGGGGTCGGCGGCAAAGACGTCGCGCGCCTCGGCCAGAATGGCGCGGGCGTGATCCGTGCGCCCCTGTACCGCGAGCGCGCCCAGCAGTTGCGCCCATTCCGCCGCGCTGCCCCCCTCGCGCGCCAGGCGATCCTCCAGCCCCTGCACCATCTGGTCGATCATCGCGGCGCGGTCGGCGTCGCTGAGGTCGTCCGCCGCCTGCATCGCCGCCGCATCCGGCCCGCGCAGCGGGGCGCCGACAGCGGGGGGTTGATAATCCGGCTCTCCGGCCAGCCAGGCCAGCAGGGTGATGTCGCGCCGGATACGGGCGTTCCAGGGGGCGTCGGGGGGCGTCCCCTCCAGCAGCCCGCGCCAGATCGGGAATGTGCGGTCCTCCCGCCCGTTCTGTGCGAACAGCAGTCCCTGATAGAACCGTGCGACCGGGTTGCGCGGGTCGGCGGCGAGGGCCGCGGCCAGTTGCGCCTCGGCCTCGGGTGTCACCACGTCGCCCGCCGCGACAATCATCATTTCGGCCAGTTGCACGCGCTCGACCGAGCTGGCGGCGGCGCCGCGCATGTCGATCAGCGCGGCCTGTGCGGCGATGGCGTCATCCAGATTGCCCAGCCGGAATTCGTAATCCGCCAGCAAGGCAAGGCCCTCGACATCCGGGGCGGCGGCGACCTTGTCGCGCAATTCCTGCATCAATGTGGCGATTTCCGGCTCTGGCACCGCGGGCGGGGGCAGGCGGGGGCGGGCGGCTGCCGCGGCCTCGGCCTGCGAGGGGCGCGCGTCGTATAGTGCCTGCGCCTCGGCCAGCCGCGCCGCCAGCGGCAGATCGGGGGCGCCGGGCGCGCCATAGCGGGCATAGGTGACCAGCCCGGCCGCCAGCATCAGCGCCAGCGCCAGGGCACCCACGCCTTGCGCCAGCAGCGGCGGCGGCGTGCCGAGGGCGCGGGCGGGCGCGCGGCTGGCGGCGCGGTCGGCCTCCAACATGCGGCGCGCGATCTCGGCGCGCAGGCGCTGGGCCTCGTCGGGCGCGATCTGCCCGCGTGCGGCGTCGCGCTCGATTCCGCGCAACTGGTCGCGATAAACCTCGATGTCATGGGCGGGGGCAGGCTGCGTCGCCTGCGCCGGGCGCCCCCGCAGCATCGGCGCCGCCAGCGCGGCCGCCAGCACCGCGACCATCAACGCAGCCATCACCCAGATCATCGCCTTGCCCCCTTCGGTCCTGCCGCCCCTGCTTACCCGGCATGATCGCGCGGGGAAAGGGCGGCGCGGGCGCGGCAAAGCAGCGCGCGCCGGGCACGCAGGTGGCACGCCGCCGTCGCTGCTATCTGCACAAGCCGTTGTAAACGTGACGGCTTGCCGGTTCGGGTTTGGCCGTCTTGCCTCGCGGCGGTGGAACCGATAGCCCTTGCCGGCGTTCGCTGATGAACCCGCCCTCACGAAAGGATGACCGATATGGCCTTCACCCTTCCCGATCTGCCCTATGCCCATGACGCCCTTGCCGGGTCGGGCATGTCGAAAGAGACGATGGAGTATCACCACGACATCCACCACAAGGCCTATGTGGACAACCTCAACAAGCTGATTGCCGACACCGAATGGGCCGAAAAATCGCTGGAGGAGATCGTGCGCGGCACCTATCAGCCCGGTGCGGTGGCGCAAAACGGCATTTTCAACAATGCCAGCCAGCATTGGAACCACACCCAGTTCTGGGAGATGATGGGCCCCGGCCAGACCGCCATGCCCGGCGCGCTGGAGGCCGCGATCACCGAATCCTTCGGCAGCGTTGACAAGTTCAAGGAAGAATTCGCCGCCGCCGGTGCCGGTCAGTTCGGCTCGGGCTGGGCGTGGCTGGTCAAGGATGGCGACGGCAGCCTGAAAGTCACCAAGACCGAAAACGGCGTCAATCCGCTGTGTTTCGGTCAGACCGCCCTGCTGGGCTGTGATGTGTGGGAGCATTCCTACTACATTGATTTCCGCAACAAGCGTCCAGCTTATCTGTCCAACTTCTTGGACAAATTGGTAAATTGGGAAAACGTCGCGTCGCGCCTCTGAGCTGGCCCGACCGGAAAGCCACGGCCCTTGGCGGATACCCCCGCCGAGGGCCTTTTTCGGTCGCATCGGGCGTCAGGATTTGTTAACGCTTTGCGCGGTGACAGAACCCGAGAGATCGACATGCGACCCAGCGCCCAGCCGACCCCCGAGACCGCCCGCCCTGCAACCGGCCATGCCCTCGGTCGTCCGCGTCCTGTGCGACTGCCCGCAGTCATGCGACGGATGCGCGGGCTTTACCTGACCACGGCGCTTGTGGCGGTGGGCTGGGCATTGCTGACGGCGCCGGGTGCTGCGCAGGACTTGCGGTTGAATCCGGGCGCCCTGGATGCGGGCGACATTACCGTTGACTGGAACACCACCGATCTTTTCTGGCAGCAGGGGACCGGAAACGGACAGCCCCAGATCGCGTTCTCGCAGGGGGCGTCGGCCGGGCTTTACAATTATGGTGGCCGGACGATCACCCTGAACATGACCGAGAGCATGACGGTCGCAGATGTCAGCGTTTATTCGGCGGCAACATCCTACGTCATCACCGGCGAGGCGGGCACGGTGCTGCGCGGCAACGGGGACGCGCTGACCTTCAGGTTCGAGCAGAACAACGCCTATACGGTTACGGTCGATGCGATGATCGCGGGCGATATCACGCTGGCATCGGCCACCGCAAACAGCGCCAGCAACGGTTCGACCGTTATTTACGCAGGCACGACGGCAGCCGCCGGGGCGCCCGACGGCGTCGGAACCGTCACGATCAGCGGCGAAACGACGCTGAATGTCACAGGGCATCTGGAAGCCGCAGGTGGCGTCCAGATGGGCAGGCGCGGCGGCATACTTTGGGTCGAGGGCACCGTCATAGCCGATGTCTCGCGCAGCATCGACGGGGAGCAGGCGACCCTTGACGGCAATCTTACCATCGGGACAAGCGGCAGATTGCAAGGCAATGTCAGCGGGATGCGCAGCACCATCGTCCGGGGAGGGGGCGTGCTGACGGGGCGGCTGAGCGTGGCGGCCAATCTTGGCCAGAACACGCCCGGCATGGCAATTGTGCGTGACGGGGCGCGTCTTGGCGCGCTGACCAACAACGGCATGACCACCGTGGTCGGCACGGTAACTGTTGCGGCGGACCCGGTGCTCGGGGCGCCTGACGGCCTCGCGGCGGTGCGGGGCGCCGGAACCTTCAGGGCCGCGGCAGGCGGTGCCACGATGGTCGTGACCGGCGGGTTTCGTGGCCTCGAAGGCGCATTGCTTGACGGAGGCACGAATTCGCTGACCCTCAGTGCCGACACCATCCAGCTTGACACCGGGGTTACCGTTCAGAATGACGTGCGCCTGCACGGCACATTGTCGCTCGGCAACACGATCACGCTGGACGACGATGACACGCTGATCGGCGCGCTGACCGTGATGGATGGTGGTAACGTGACGCTGTCGCAGGCCAATCTGGACCGGGGCGGCGCGGATATTGTCGTCGAAAACAATGCTGCGCTGAATTTCGGCGGCAATGTCACCAATATCGGCGCGCTGACAACTGCGGGCACCATGACGGTGAGGGTGGGGAACAGCGTCACGGCGAATACGCTTGCGGTCGATGGCGGCACCACGACGGTGCGCGGCGATCTGTCGGCGGCCGTCACGGTCAATGCGCCCGGCGCGGTGATTGTGACCTCCGGCGGCCAGATCACACAGACGGGTGGCAATGCCTATCTGAACCTTGGCCACACGGATATTCAACAGGGCGGTCAGATCACCGGCGATGTGACGACCAGCGGCAGCCTGTCGCTGGGCGGAACGGTCGCGGGTATGGTTCTGGTGACGGGCGCCGCCGCCACCTCGACGGTCAGCGTCACCTCGGGCGAGGCGCGGGTCAGCACCATGCGTGTCGAGGGCGGCACGGTGAAGATCGACACGGCTCAGCAGTTGCGCGTCAACGCCCATACGCAAGTCGTTGTCGACGGCGGCAACTGGGAGCAGAGCGGGCTGCTGCGCGGGCCGGATGGTATGATCTCCAATGTCGGCATCGACCTGATCTCTGGCACGGTCACAATCGACCGCGGACTCGGCACGGCGGCCGTTGCCGGCAACATCAACGCGACTGGCGGCACGCTGACCATAAATGCGCGCATCAACGGCGATGTGCATATTGCGACCGACGCGACGCTGGCCGGGGCTGTAAGCGGACCCAATGACAGCCCGGTCCTGCGGACGCTGAGCTTTGCGGCGGGCGTGACGGATTACACGGCCACGACCTCGGCTAATCTGAACGTCGGACTGCTGAACATGACGGGGGGCCGTTTCTCGGTCGGCCATGCGCTGACCGTGCAGGGTGCGGCAGGCTCGCATATTTCCGGCGGCGTGCTGACCGTCACCGGCAGCGTATCCGGGCCGATGGAGGTTTCGGGTGGCGGACAACTGCATCTGGACGGCGGCAGTCTGGGCGCGGTGACGAATACGGGGCAGGCGACCCTTCGCGGCGCGATGGCCAGCCTCGACAACCTGCTGGGCGGCGATGTCACGGTTTCGGGCGGCAGCCTGACGCTGACCGATCTGGCGCAGATGGACAATCGCGGCAGCCTGACCATCGAGGCGGACGGCGTGCTGGTCACGCCGGGCGGGCTGCTGAACCGGGGAACCCTGGTGCTGGACGGCACTGCGGGCGCTGTAACGAACCGGAACGACCTGCAGGTCCGGGCGGGTGCCGATGCGACCTTGGCCTCGCTGACCAACAGCGGCACCGTGGAAGTCCTGCGCAGCGGCGTTTCGGGCAGCTTGAGGATCACCAGTGGCGAGTTGGTCAACTCCGAGGGCGCCACAAACGGAACCGTCGATGTGGCGGGCAAGCTGAACGCCACGGTCAAAGGCGGTGACGTGACGCTGCGCGCGACGGGCGAGATCACGGGCGGCGTCACCACCACAACCACCGGGACCGCCGATCTGCGCGGCACCATCAGCGGCATCGTCGATGTGTCGGGCCAGACCACCCTGACCGGCACCGCCGGCGGGCTGATCGCGCGCGACGGCACCGTGCAACTGGTGGATCGCGGCGCGCAGGGCAATGCCGCCGATGTGACACTGACCAGTTTCGACAATCGGGGCGCTGTCGTCACGATCGAGGGCGATGCGCGTGTGCGCGTCGCGGACACGGCCACCAACACCGCCGGCACGCTGAATGTGGACGGTGTGCTGGATGTGGGGTCGGCCACGAACGGTCTTGTCAACGCCGGCACCGGCACCGTCATCAGCACCGGCAGCATCGTCGGGACGCTGCAAAACGACAATCGGGCCACGCTGGAGGGGGCGCTTGGCCGCCTTGTCGGCACGGGCGCGACCGAGCTTTCGGGCGATCTGGCCCTCGGCATGGCGGTGCTGGATGATGACGCCGTCCTGACGGTCGGCACGCATATCCTGACCCTGAGCAATGCTGCGGGCGTGACGCTGAACGATGACGCAAAGATGACGGTTGCCGGCGGGCAGGTCAGCGGCGCGGGCGGCATCACGCTGAACGGCGCCTCCGAATTGACGATCAGCGGCGACGGCCGGGTGGACCGCGACGTCACCATCACCAGCAGTAACGCAACCGTGCGGCTTGACGCCAGCACTATCGGTGGCACCGTCAGGAATGCCGGCACGCTGGAGGTTTCCGGCATATCGCAGATCACGGGCGATCTGGTGAATGACGGCACGCTGCGGCAAGGTGCCCCCGGATCGGCGCTGACGATCACGGGCAGCCTGACATCCCACGGGATCATCAGATCCAACGGTCATGGTCCCTTTGTCGTGAATGCCGGTGAACTGGTGTTTGTCGATTATGGCGGCCTCGACAGCGAGGTGATCCTCAATGGTGACATGATCGTCTTGAACACGGTGGACGTGAATCATGCCCTGGACATCACCGGCAATGCCCGCGTCGTGGCCCCTGACGGGCGTCTGAATCTGAACGCCGTGATGACCGTGACCGCAGGCAGCCTGGGCGGCAATGTCGTCAATGCCGGCACGGTCAATATCGACGGCAGCGTGGGCGGCACGCTGACCTTTCTTGCCGGGGCGGCGCCCGGCGGTGGCGTCTATGCCGAGGGCAGGTTCACCAATACCGATACGGGTGTGCTGAACTCGACCGGGACGATCAACGGCTTTGTCGATAACAGCGGCAGGGCCGATCTTTCGGGCTATGTCCGCGAGGTCATCAACCGGGACGGCGGCACATTGACCATCGGCGCGGGTCTGGTGCTGGACAGCGACGCGGTCCTGCGCAACCAGAACGGCGGCATATTCCATCTGGGTGGTGCCGGAGCGGCCGAGGGCGCCACGCTGAACGCGGACCTGCAAAATGCGGGCACGGCCTTTGTGAACGGTCAGGCCGAGGGCGTCCTCAACACGCTGACCGGCGTGATGACCATTCAGGGGGCCGGGCTGTCGGCGGCGTCCTTTACCAACAATGGCGTTGTGACCGTTCAGCAGAACGCCACGCTGTCGCTGACCGATCCGAACGCCATCATCATCAACGCCGGTCCCCCGGCGCAGCGCGCGCAGATGCAGGTTGCCGGTTCGGTCACCAATCAGGTGAACAACAGCGGCATCCTGACATTGCAGGCGACCGGCAACATCGCGCGGGTTCAGAACAACAGCGGCGCGACCTTTTATCTGGGCGGGCATGTCGCCGCTCTGGTCGATAACCGCATCGGGGGCACGGTCGAGGTTCGGGGCACCACGGGCCGGGCCGGGCAGGTGGACAATGCCGGGACCATGACGATCGCGTCTACGGCGGCGCTGACCGTCGATACCGTGCTGACCAATACCGCCACGGGCGAGCTGACCTCCAGCGGCAATCTGAAGGCGCAGCAGGTTCAGAACGATGGCCGCGCCTGGCTGTCAGGCAGGCTGGACGGCGCGCTGACAACCGGCGCGGCCAGCACGACCACGCTGCGCGGAGCGTTGCAGATCACCGGCGCGGTCGAGAACAACGGCACGATGCTCGTCGTCACCGGCAGCACTGTTACCGCGAATCAGGCGGTCGTGAACAATCTGGGCATGACCGTTCAGACCGGCGCGGTCCTGCGCGCGAATGGCGGGCTGACGAATACGGCCTCGCCGCGATCGTTGCAGATCTCGGGTCAGGTCGTGGGGGCGGTCGGGAATTCGGGCACCCTGCGCATGACCAGCGTTCAGGGCGCCGCCCCCGCGACGATCAGCGGCGTGTTGACCAACACCGGCACCGCAACCCTTGCGGGTCGTGTGAACCGGCTGGTGAACCAGGGTGCTGGCCGCGCCATCGTGGCGCAGGATCTGACGCTGGGCAGCACGCTGAACAATGGCACGATGCAGGTCAATCAGGGTGTCACGCTGACGCTGACACAGGGCAGCAACAACCATGTCACGCGCGGCACGCTGACGGTGCGCGGCACTGTGACCGGCGCGCTGGCGCAGACTGCCGGCACGGTGAACATCTTGCAGGGCGGCACGCTGTCGCATCTGACCATCGCGCAGGGGGCGCGGACCAACCTTCAAGGCAACGGCACGCTGTCGGAGGCCGTGAACCGCGGCACGATCAGCGTAAGCGGGCAGGGCAACCGGGTCGGCACCGTGACCAACGAAGGCACGCTGAGCATTGCCGGCAGCGGTCGGCTGGTGATCGGGCAGCGCATCGACAATGCGGCGGGCGCCACGGTGACTCTGGCGGCCGGGGGCCAGATGACCGGCGGGATGCTGGTGAACAGCGGTCGGGTCGTCTCGGCCGGGACCATCAGCCAGTTGACCAACCAGGCCGGGGGCTTTGCGCGGCTGTCCGGGAATGTCACGCAACTGCACAATTACGGCGATGTGCAGGTAGTCGGCGGCACGCGGCTGGTTTCGGGCAACCCGATCCAGATCTATGCGGGCGCCAGCATGAGCAACGCCGGCGATGTGCGCGCGCAAATTCTGGTGCACAAGGACGGCACGCTGAAATCGAACGGCATCCTGAGCGCGCTGGTCGAGAACCGGGGCACCGCCGAAATCGCCGGGCGTGCGGCAGTTGTCTCGAATGTCCAGGGCGGCACGCTGACCGTGACAGGTAATCTGAGCGCTACGCGGCTGGTGAATGCCGGCGTGATGCAGATCTCTGGCGGGGCCACCGTGAACACCGGCGGGCAGCCGGTCGCGAACCTGCGCGGCGCTGCGTTGACGCTGCAAAGCGGCACGACCATCCGCGGCCATCTGCTGAATGACGGCACCGTCTATCTGGGCGGAACCGTGACCGGCAATATCGACACCGATGGCGACATCATCGGTCAGGGCGGTCGCGTCGGCGGCAATATCATCATCCGCCTTGCGGGCGATGTGACCGGCAGCTTTGAGCTGGGCGGCCAGATCCTGTTTGCCGAGACAAACCGCGCACCGGCGCCCGGCGCGCCGCGTGTGATGATGGCGTCGGCTGCGAATCTGGCGGCTGCGCAGCGCCCGCCGGCAGCCCGGATCAGTCGCGGTGCCGACATTACGGCCGAAGGCGGGATGGTGATCCAGTCGGGTGCTGCGCTGGACATGTTCGGGCGCGTCACAACGGCGCAAACCGTCATCGAGGATGGCGGCTGGATGGACATTATGCGTCCCGGCGAATTGAACGGCGATCTGTTCACCGCGGGTCATCTGTTCCTGAACGGCACCATCACCGGCAATGTCTATTTCCGGGGCGGCACGATGAATTTCGGCGCCTATGGCACCATCGGGCAAACGGTGCAGATGCAGGCCGACGCGCGGCTGGCTGCGGGGCAGACCATGCGTTCGGGCGCGGTCGAGGTGCTGCGCGGCGTTACCTTCCAGCTTGACGGCAACGCAGCCGGGCACGTCCGCAACGAGGGCACCATCGCCTTTGGTGCCAATGCCGCAACCGGCGCGCTGACCAATGCCGGCACCGTGTCGCTGGCCGTCCGCCGCGCGCAGGCCGACCGGCTGACCGTGAACGGCGCCGCCGTCAACAACGGCACCGTCGATCTGGCCGACGGCTTTGCAGGCGACGAGGTCGTCTTTGCCGGTGGTCTGCGGGGGCGCGGCGTTTACCGCCTCGATACCGACATGGCCGGGCAGGTCAGCGACAGCATCACCGTCACGGGCGGCGCGCTGCGCGGCAATCTGGTGATGGAGCTGAACGCCGTTGGCGCCATCGAGCCGGGCATTGGCCAGCGGGTCACGCTGCTGAGCTATGACACCAGCTTTGGCGGGCGCGACGGCATGTTCACCTATCGGGTGGACAACCTCCCGGCACCATCGGACCGCGTGGTGCATATCGTGCGCGCCGATGATTCTGCGGGCGAAATCAACCTGTTTACCGCAGCAAACCCGGCAGTGGGGGCGATCTCGGGCAATATCGCGCTGACCCAAAGCCTGATCGGCGCCGTTATCAACCGACCCTCCAGCCCCTTTACGTCGGGTCTCGGCTTTGAGGACGAGAGCGCCTGCCGCCCCGGTGCATGGGGGCGCGTGATGGGCGGAAAGGCTACCGCCACCGGCGGCACGCGTGGCGGCGAGGTGGCCGATATTGGCCCGCTTAGCGTGGAAAGCACGATCGACGCTACCTATAGCGGCCTTCAGGTCGGGGGCGATTTCGGCTGCTATGACGGTCGTTTTGGCGACTGGACGGTGATCGCGGGCGCGATCCTTGGCGTCAACACCGGCGCGACCACGCAGCCGGTCTATGCCTTTGATCCCGGCACCGGGCAGGTTACGGATCTGATGACCTCGATCAACCGGGCCGATTTCGACCAGACCTATGGCGGTATCTACATCTCGGCTATCCGCGGGCCGTGGGTGGTTGACCTGCAACTGCGTCGCGAGCGCACGGCCTTCAGCCTCGACAACGAGGCGATGCCGGGCTTTCGCGGGCTGCAACTCGAAGACCCGGATTTCTCTTCGACATCGACGCGTTTCAGCGGCGCGCTGAGCTATTCGCATCAGTTGGGCAGCGACGACAGCCCCTGGGTCATTCGGCCTATAGGCGGCTTTTCGTGGTCGCGCACCAGCACGGACGAGATCAGGTTCAAGGATGCGCGGTTGCAGATCGAGGACAGCACCAGCCGCATCGGCTTTGCCGGTGTGGGGGTCACGCGCACGCATCTGCCTGCGGACGGGCGCAGCGCGGTGACGCTGGCGGCGACGGCGACCTATTACAAGGACTTTTCGCGCATCACCACCTCGACCTTCACGCTGTTCAACGCCGATGGGACCAGCAGCTCGCAGCGGCTGGAATCGGACAATCTGGGGGGCTATGGCGAGATCAGCCTTGGCGCCAGCTATGTCCGCCTGATGGAAAGCAACTGGCCCTTCAAGCAGATGAACGCCTCGATCCGGGTTGACGGGCGCAAGGGCAGCACCCTCGACAGCTACGGGATCACGGGGCAGATCCGCTTTCAGTTCTGAGCCATCGCCCCGCCGGACCCGAAATCGGGAACCGGCGGGGTGGCTGCGGGCTTGACCCTGCGCAGCATCTGGGGCGAAGAGAGGCCCCGAGGATCTGCGCCAGACGCAGATCGCCACAGAAAGGGCCGGGCCGCATGTCATGGTATAGCAAGGTCGCGTGGAAAGAGGGGCTGTTTTTGCAACCCCATCATCTGCAACAGGCCGACCGCTATCAGGAAAACCTGCTGCGCGCGCGCACCCGCGTCATCACCCCGTATCCCTGGGGCGTGGTGGAACTGGCGCTGGATCGCGACGCCGCCCAGCAGGGCCGCATCGCGCTGCGCGCCGTCAGCGGCGTCTTTCCCGACGGCACCCCGTTCGAGGCCCCCGGCACCGGGCCGCTGCCCGCGGCCGTGGCCGTCCCCGAGGATGCGGCGGGCATGACCATCTGGCTGACCCTGCCCGACATGTCGCCCAACACCCGTGACGCGGCGCCGCTGGACGAGGAGGGGACCACGACCCGTTGGGGTATTCTGGCCGAGACGGTCAGTGACTCGGCCTCGCCCATGCGCATCGAGCAGGTGCTGGAACTGGCCGTGCCCCGTCTGGAGGTCGTGATTCGCCGCACGCCGCGACCGGGCTATCAGAACCTGCCGCTGGCGCGGATCAGCGAGGTGCGCGACGGCGTTATCACGCTGGACGAGACCGTGCCCCCGCCCGCGCTGGTGATTGGCGCGCATCCGCAACTATCGGGCTATCTGTCGCGCGTGCTGGGCTGGGTCGAGGCCCGTCTGGAGACGCTGGCGCGCTATGCCGCCGACCCCTCGGCCGGGGGCGGGATGCAGGCGGCGGACTATCTGATGCTGATGGCGCTGAACCGCAGCATCGGGCATCTGCGCCACATGTCGCGCGCCGCCGCCGTCCACCCCGAGCGCCTGTATTGCGCGCTGGTGTCGCTGGCGGGCGAGCTGTCGACCTTTGACGGCAACCGGCTGGCCCCTGATTACGCGGCCTATGACCATGACGACCCCAAGGCCAGTTTCGGCCCCGTGGTCGCCGACATCCAGCGGCTGCTGGCGCGCGATATGGGCCGCGCGATCCGCCTGCCTTTGCGTCAGGTGCGGCAGAACTCGTATCTGGCCGAGGTGCCCGACCGCAACCTGTTCCGCGAGGCCACATTTGTCGTCGAGGTCGAAAGCGCAAAGCCGCTGGGTCAGGTGCAGGCGCAGTTCCCCGAATTGTGCAAGGTCGGCCCGAACACCCGCATGGCCGAGATTGTGAACAACAACCTGCCCGGCATTCCGCTGGCGCATATGCCGAACCCGCCGCGCCAGATCCGCGTTCTGTCCACGAATGTGTATTTCCGCATGGAAAAGAACGTTCCCTTGTGGCGCGAGTTTTCGACGGCCCCGGCCATCGGGATGCATTTCGCGGGCGACTGGCCCGAACTGAAACTGGAATTGTGGGCGATCCCGGAACGCGCCTGATGACCGGGGCGCGGCCAGAACGACAAAGGAGGGCGCGCGATGGCTGATAACGACCGCACCCAGATCGGCGGCCGGCTGCCGCCGGTCTCGCAGCAGGACGGGCAGGGCCAGGGTGCCGGGGGCGCCGGGGACGGCGCGCAGCAGGCGGCGCGCGGGCCGGGTGATACCTGGCCGCCGGGGCAGGTCGCGCAGGGATCGGGCGGGCAGGGGCAGGCATACGGACAGCGGACTTACGGACAGCAGGGCTATGGCGGCCAGCCGGGGGCAGGGACGGGCGGCGCCGACCGCACGGTGATCGGCGGTGCGGGCGCGGGCATGGGCGTGGGGCAGCAGCCGGGCTATGGCGGTCCGCCGCAGCATGGCGCAGCTTACGGGCAGGGCGGGCAGGCCCCGGCGGGTGCGGGTTACGGGCACGGCCAGACGCCGGGCGGCGCGGATTTCGGCAGCGTCGGCGGCCCGCAGGCACCGGGTCACGGCATCGGCGCGGGCGGCGGCGGTGGTGGTGTCGGTGGCGCAGGCGGCTGGGGTCAGCCTGCGCCTGCAACGGATTCCACATGGCTGGGCGGCGGCGCGCCGGGTGGCGGCTATGGCAGCGGGCGCACGGCGCCCCCGGTCCATAACCAGCCCTTTGGACAGCAATCCCGGCCAGCAGCCGGGCGCCTATGGCGGCCAGCCGCCCGCCGGTCCTTATCCCGGCCAATACCCGCAAGGCCATCAGGCCGAAGGATGGCCCGGCAGCCCCGGCGGCTATCCCCGCGCGCAAGGTGGCGGCCCCGGCGGATATGCCCAGCCCGGCATCGGGCAGGCCGGCGGGCATGATCGCGGCTTTTTCCCCGACATTCCACGCGATTCCCGCCCTCAGGCCCCGATGAGCGGCCCGAAGATCCCGCTGGCCGCCGCCTTGCAGGTCAAGGGCCTCGGCCGGGGCAGCGCCTCGAACCCGCTGATCGCTGCCGCCGCCAGCCTGCTGATCCTGCTGGGCCGGTTGCGCACCGGGCTGGTCGAGATGCAGGCCGCGCCGCTGATGGACCATGTAACCCGCGAGATCGACGCCTTCGAGCGCAATGCGCTGATGGCTGGCGTCAACCCGCACGAGGCGCTGGTGGCGAAATACGCGCTGTCGGGCACCGCCGACGACATCGTTCAGAACCTGCCCGGCGCGGATCGCGGCAACTGGCTGCAATATTCGATGGTCGCGCGGTTCTTTCACAAACGCGATTCCGGCGTCGGCTTTTTCCAGGAAGTCGAGAAGGCCATGCAGGCCCCCGGCCAGAACTATAACCTGCTGGAATTGATGCTGACCTGCCTCAATCTGGGCTTTGAGGGGCAGTATCGGACCATGCCGAACGGGGCGGCGGACCTCGCGCGGATTCGCGCCTCGATCTACGAGACGCTGCGCCGCGTGCATCCGCGCCCGGACGAGGATATTTCGCCGGTCTGGAACCCGGTCGAACTGGGCAAGCGGCGGCGCTGGCGCGCGATCCCGCTGCCGATGCTGCTGGGGGCCGGGGTGTTTCTGGTCTTTGCGGCATTCGCCGGGCTGTCGATGTGGATCAACCGCGACGGGGCGGCGATGGCATCCGAATTGCGCGCGCTGGGGCAGGGCGCGCCCGCGCTGTCGCTGAGCCGCACGACCTATGTGCCGCCCCCGCCTCCACCCACATCGACCCAGCTAGAGCGTATCCGCGAGGCCCTGGCAGACGAGGTCGGACAGGGCGTGATCGCGGTATTGCCCAAGGGCGATTACATCGCGATCCGGGTGGGGATGCTGCAACTGTTCGATTCCGGCAGCGTCGAGATCAAGCCGGGCTTTATCCCGCTGGCCATGCGCATCACCGAGGTTCTGAACAGCGAGGGCGGCCCGGTTCTGGTGCAGGGCCACACCGACAACGTGCCCCTGCGTGGCACCGGGCGGTTCAAGTCGAATGACCAGTTGTCGCTGGCGCGCGCGGAATCGGTGCGCGAGGTGCTGTCGGGCGCCATCGACGACCCCGCGCGCATCAGCGTCGAGGGGCGTGGCGAGGCCGAGCCGGTGGCCACGAACGACACCGAGGACGGCCGCGCCCATAACCGACGGGTCGAGATCCTGCTGGCCCGCGAAGGCAGTTGGCAGCGCCCCGACGAGGTGATGATCGAGGGCGTCCGCCCGGCCGGGGCGCCAGACGCGGCGACGGATACGGCGACAGAACCGACTGCGCAGATGAATGACACCACCGAGGCCAGCCAATGAGACTGTTCGGCATCCCCCTTCCCAGCCCGCGCAAACATGGCTGGCTGCGCGCGATCCTGCCCGTGCTGGGGCTGGTCCTGCTGACGGTCGCGGTCTGGTGGGGCGCGCCGATGACGGGGTGGCCCCCGGCTGCGCGCGTCGATCTGCGCCTTGCGGTCATCCTGCCCTTCTGGCTGATCTGGCTGGCGGTGGTCATAATCCGCTGGCGCCGCCGGGTGCGTGCCGCCCGCGCGCTGGAGGAGGCCCTTGTCCAGCCCGAGCCGCAGGGCGACGGCAAGGTGCTGACCGAAAAGATGGAGGCAGCCCTTGCCACGCTGCGAAAATCCGGCGGTGCGTCCTATCTTTATGAATTGCCCTGGTATGTCATCATCGGGCCGCCCGGCGCGGGCAAGACCACGGCATTGGTCAATTCGGGGATCGAGTTTCCGCTGAAACAGGCCGAGCCGGTGCAGGGCTTTGGCGGCACCCGCGACACCGATTTCTGGTTCGCCGAGGATGCCGTTCTGATCGACACCGCCGGGCGCTATGTCACGCAAGACAGCGATGCCGTGACCGACAAGGCCAGTTGGGAAAGTTTTCTGGGCCTGCTGAAACGGCATCGCCCGAACCAGCCGGTGAACGGGGTGATTCTGGCGTTTTCGGTTGCGGATATGCTGAATGCCGACAGCGCCAGCCTGAACCGCCATGCCGAGATCGTGCGCGCCCGTCTGGCCGAGATTCACCAGACGCTGAAGGTCGATTTTCCCGTCTATGTGATGTTCACCAAGGCCGACCTGATCGCGGGGTTCCGCGAATATTTCGCCTCGTTCTCGCAGTCGCGGCGCAAGCTGGTCTGGGGCACGACCTTTCAGACCACCGACCGCAAGGCCATCACCCACGAGGCCGTCCCGCAAGAGTTTGACCGTCTGGTCGCGCGCCTCTCGGATGAGGTGATCGACCGTCTGGCCGAGGAATCGGACGGTATCTCGCGTATTGCCATCTTCAACCTGCCGGGTCAGATGGCGCTGTTACGCGACAATGTGGCCGAGTTCCTGCGCCTGGTGTTCATGCCCACGCGGTTCAAGACCAACGCCATTCTGCGCGGGTTCTATTTCACCTCCGGCACACAAGAGGGCACGCCCATCGATCAGGTGCTGGGCGCGCTGAACCCGGTGGGCGGGGCAGGCGGCATCACGCCCGCCTTCATGTCCGGGCGTGGCAAGAGCTTTTTCATCCACGACCTGCTAAAGCGCGTGATCTTTGCCGAATCAGGCTGGGTCAGCCATGACCGCCGCGCTGTGCGCCGGGCGTTCCTGCTGCGCAGCGTGGCCGTCTCGGCCGTGCTGCTGGGAACGGCGGGCGCCCTCGCCGCGCTGGGATGGAGCGCGTGGCAGAACCACCGCCTCGTGCGCACCACCCAGACCGAGACCCTGCAATATGTCGCCGATGCCTCGACCGAGATGGGCCGCGACGAGATCGACGACCCCGATCTACGCACGGTCGAGCAGTTGCTGAACAAGCTGTCGGGCATGGATGTGGGCTATGCCTCGAGCAGACAGCAGGGCTGGGACGAGGGGCTGGGCCTCGGGCAGCGCGACCTGCTTCATGCGGGGGCGACCGATGCCTATGCCAATGCGCTGGAGCGGATGCTGCGCCCGCGCCTCATCCTCGATCTGGAGGAGCGGCTGCCGCAGATCATCGAATCCGGCAACACGCCCGAGACCTATCGCGCGCTAAAGGTCTATCTGCTGGTCACGAAAGCCTATCTGAGTTTTGCCGATCAGGGCGCGCGCCCTGATGATACCGCCGTTCAGCAATGGTTCGAGGCCGAATGGCGCCAGCAATACAACGCCTCGGGCGCGGATGTGACGCTGCGGGCCAATCTGTCGCGCCATCTGGCGGCGATGCTGGTTCTGGGGCGCCCGCATGACCCGCTGGTCGCATGGGATCCCTCGCTGGTCGAGCGCGCGCAGCAGGCCATCGCGCAACTGCCGCTGGACGAACAGGCATGGACGCTGATGCTGGACGGGGCCGAGGCCGCCGGTCTGCGTCCCTGGGGACTGCTGAGCAATGTCGGTGCCGGGGGCGAGCAGGTCTTTGCCACCCGCGACGGCAGCGATCTGTCGGCGCTGTCGGTGCCCGGTGTGTTCACCTATGAGGGGTTCTGGGTCTATTTCTTCAATGAGTTGACGCTGGTGGGCGACCGCCTGCGCGCCGATCAGTGGGTCTTGGGCGATCTGGGCCGGTCAGAGGAGGTCGAGGCACGGCTGCGGCGCCTGGACCGCGACCTGCTGGACCGCTATCGGATCGAGTTTGCGCGCGCATGGCGCGGGATGCTGGGCAATCTGACGCTGACATCGCTGGTCGCAGACCGGCCGCAGTATCAGACGCTGAACGTGCTGGCGCTGGCGCAGGGCAAATCGCCGCTGTTCGTTCTGGTGCAGGCCGTGGACCGCGAGACGCGGCTGAATGCCGAATACAAGGACATCAGCCCCGACGACATGGCGGCGCTGATGGCCGGGGGGGCCTCGGATGGCGGGGATGTGGCCGCGGGTGTCGCGGGCGACGTCGGTGGTGCGCTGGCGCAACGGATGCGCAGCCGCCAGAGCGGGGCGCAGCGCATCCTGCTAGACGCCATGCTGAGCAATGCGCCCGCGGTGCCGGGCAGCGTGCCGCGCCCCGGTGGCGCACAGCCCGGCGAAAGCCTGCTGCGTCCCATCGACGAACTGAGTGCCGATTTCCAGAACTGGCACGAATTGATGCTGGGCGAGGTCGGACAGCGCCCGATCGACGCGCTGCTTGGCAATCTGGGCGAAATCTGGGCGACGCTGCATCAGGCCGAACGCGCCCCCGACATCGCCGCGCAGATGATGCCGACGCTGCTGGCCAATCTGTCGCGCAACAATTCGCAACTGCCGCCAGAGCTGCGCGGCCTGATCGAACGCGCCGAGAGCGATTTCCGCATGGGCGAGGCCGACGCCTCGATCGAGGCGATGAACCGCGACCTGGTTCCCATCACCCAGTTCTGCCGCGAGACCATCGCCCCCGCGCGTCCCTTTGGTGCCGGGCCGCGTTCGCTGTCGATCGACAATTTCGCCCAGTTCTTCAAACCGGGCGGGATGATGGATGCCTATTTCACCAAATACCTTGATCCGCTGGTCGAACGCGGGCCGGATGGCATGACCTGGCGTGCCGACCGCCCGGCGGCGCAGCGGCTGTCATCGAACACGCTGCTGCAATTCCAGCGGGCCGAGCGCATCCGGCAGGCGTTCTTTGCCGGTGGCGGCGAGATGCCGCTGGTGGACATCACCGTCGCGCAGACCCGCGCGCATCCTGATGTGGAAACCGCGATTCTGGCGATCAACGGCACCGTGGTGCGCACGGCCACGGGGCTTTTGTCGCACACGATCGAATGGCCCGGCCGCGGCCGCGAAACCCTGCTGGAATTGTTGCCCGCGCGCGACGGCGTAAACTCGACCCTGCGCTTTGACGGCAGTTCATGGACCTTTATCGACTTTCTGGCCTCGGCCTCGTCGGTCAGCGTGCAGGGCGACAAGACCACGGCGACCTTTTCGGCAGGCGGGCGCTGGGTCACATATGACTTTACCATCAACGCCATCACCAACCCCTTCACCATGCGCGAGTTGCGGCAGTTCGAATGCCCGACCAGCATCGACTGAGCGGGGGGCGCGCGGGCGTGAGGGATCGGGCGGCAGATGACACAGGGGCGCAGCAGGGCGCGGGGCTGTGGGGCAAGCATCCCGGCCACGGCGATTTTCTGGCCGCCGGACTGCCGGAGGGGCTGCGCGCGATGTTCGTGCCCTGGCTGGATGCCTGCCTGACGGGGCTGCGCGAGGGCTGGGGCGAGGCCGGCTGGGGGGCGGGTTTCGATGCCATGCCGCCGGTGTGTTTCTGGTTCGGCCCCGCGCTGACCGGCGCCGCACCACCGGGCGCAACCGCACCGACCGGCCGCGCATTGGCTGACGCAGCCGGGGGCGACGCCGCAGCCCATGCGGCACCGATGGCGGGGGCGCCGCTGGTGGGGGTGATGATCCCGTCGCGCGACCGGGTGGGGCGGCGCTATCCGCTGGTGATTATGGGACGGGGCGCGGTCGCGCCGCCGATGCTGTCGGGCGGCAGTTTTCACGCCGAGGCCGAGGCTGCACTGGGCGCGCTGATGACGCAGCCGCGCGTGACGACCACCGACTGGCCGCGCGCCCTGGGCGAGGTGGTGCCTACGGGTGTGGCGGATGTATCGGGCCTCGTCTGGGCACGTAATCCGGGCCTGCCGGGCGCGGGGTTGTTGGGCGAGATGGCGGGCTTTGACCATCTCGCGGCGGCTGCCGGGCGCGCCTATCTGTGGACGGGCGAGGCCGCCCATGCTGGCGCAGCCCTTGCCTGCGCGGGCCTGCCGGATGCCCGCGCATTGGCCTGGCTGATCGGGGCTGCGCAACGCGCACCGGACGAGGCGGGCAGTGCTGTGACGGACGCGGCGCGCGCGCCTCTCGCCCGCCCCCCGCAGATCGGCGAGGCTGTGACGGCGGATGCCGAATCGCGCTCGCCCTTTGACGGGGCCGATGCTGCAATACCGGGGGCGGGCGAAGGCGTGGTGCAGGCAGGCGAGGCAGAGGGTGCGCCGGATGCCGATGCGCCCTTTGGCATGGCCCGCGATGTTGTGGCGGACCCCGAGTCACGCTCGCCTTTTGATGCGGTGGATGCTGCAATGCCGGGGGCGGGCGATGGGGTGTCGCGGGCAGGCGAGGCAGAGGGCGCGCCGGATGCCGATGCGCCTTTGGGCATGGCCCGCGATGTTGTGGGGGTGGCGGATGCCGAATCACGCTCGCCCTTTGACGATGGCCCGAGGGTCGTGCCCGATGCAGTCGATGATATGGCCGGTGACGACATAGCCGGTGACGGGGTGGCCGGGGCGCATCTGCGCCCGCGCCCAGCCTTTGACACAGGCGCGGGGGCTGATGGAGAGACGGGCCGCCCTTTCGATGATGGGCCGGGGGGGCTGCCGCTGGCGGAGGATCGCGCGAGGGGCGCCGGTGCCGAATCGGATTCGCCCTTTGCCACCCCGCCTTACGCGACTGATTTCGGGGGTGATTTCGGGACCGATCCTGATGCGCCGTCACCCTTTGCCGAGAGGGTTCCGCGCGAGGCCGCTGGCGCCACAGACGCCGCCGATGCCGGGCGCTCCGGCCCGGCCGCCGCAGATCCGGGCAAGGCCGGGCAAGCCGTGGCGGCCCTTGCCAGCCCCGATGCACGGCCCGCGCGCCAGCCCGACGCGGGCACCGACTGGTTCATGGTCCCCCTTGGCGGCGCCGTTGCGGCTGACGCCCTGCAAAGGCCCGCGATTGCGCAGCCATCCGCAGCACCCGATGAGGTGCCGACCGCCGCGGATGCTGGTGTTGCCGATGCGGATGCGGATGCCGCTGCTGGTGAATGGCTGGCCGAGGCCCGCGCGCTGGCTGCCCGGCCACGCGGCCAATGGACGGCGGATGACTGGGCGGTCACAGGCAGCGGAATTTCGGGCAGCGCGATTTCTGGCAGCGAGTTTTCGGATAGCACGCCCGAAGGCCATACGCCTAAAGGCGATGCGGGCGGGGGTGACAACGCCGCGCCCGCCAGCAAAGATCACCGCATCCCGACCCGCGCGCAGGCTGCGACCGCCTCGCCCGCGGGGCAGGGGCAGGACCATCAGGACAGCACGGGGAGGAGCGCATGACCGGCAGCCTGATCTTCGAGACAGGCGAGGCGACCCATCAGGGCCGCGTGCGCGAGCATAACGAGGATGCGGCGCTGGCGCTGCCTCTGGCGGGGATATGGCTGGTCTCTGACGGGGTGGGCGGGCACGAGGCGGGCGACGTGGCCTCGGCGCTGATCGTCGAGGAGGTCGCCTCGGTCGGTGTCCCCGTCTCGGCGCAGGATCTGCGCGCCCGGATCACCGAACGGCTGGCGCGTGCCGACCGGCGTATCCGCGACCATGCCATCACGCGCGGCGGTGTGCTGATGGGGGCGACCGTGGTGGTGCTGATGATCCACGAGACAGGCTTTGTCTGCCTCTGGGCGGGCGACAGCCGCATCTATCTGATGCGCCACGGGCGGTTGACGCGGCTGACCACGGATCATTCCGAGGTGCAGGCGATGGTTGACGCGGGCAGGCTGACCGAGGCCGAGGCCCGCCGCTCGCCGCGCCGCAATGTCATCACCCGCGCCATCGGCATCGCGGATGCGGGCGGCACCGAGGCCGTGACCGGCACGGTCGAGCCGGACGACCTGTTCTTGCTGTGCAGCGACGGTCTGACCGAGCATCTGGAGGACGAGGAACTGGCCCTGCATCTGTCGCAGCAACTGCCCGCACAGGCGATTGCCGAGGGGATGATCGCCGAGACGCTGGCACGCGGCGCGCGCGACAATGTGACGGCGCTGGTGCTGCGCTGCCTGCCCGGCACAGGCTTTGCCCCCGACGGCGAGACCCGCGCATGACGCAACCGCCGAATGAGGGCGCGGGCGGAACAGCGGGCACCGCGCCCGACGATCCCCCGCGCGAAGGCGAGGGGATGCCAGAACAGCCCGCGCCGCATTCCACGCCGCCGGGCATGGCCGATGAGGGCGCGGCGGGGGCCTCCGGGGGCGGTAGCGCGCCCGGCCCGGAGGCGGCTGGGTCGCCCTGGGACATGGCCGGGGCGGCGTCCGGCAAGGCTGCCGCGGACAGCCCCCCGTCCGGTGCCGCAACGGATGTGACGACGGATAAGGACGCGTTGACACGCCAGACTGGCGCCACATGGATCGGCAGCGCGGTCAGCGACGACGATGCAGAGGCATTTCCCGATCCCGGCCTTGCCCCGGCGGACAAGGATGATGCCGCCCGGCGCATTGGCACCATGTGGGTTGATGCCCCCGCCGCTGCCGGAGCGGGCGATGCGGACACCCCCGCCGATCCCGGCGCCGTTCTGGCGGACGACGTGGCCCGACCCTCTGGCACGACATGGAATGGCGCGCCTTCCGTCGCGGCGGATGGCCGCGTGGATGTGCCCGTTGCAGATGCGGGCAGGGCTGTGGCGTCGGATGCCACCCGCATCGGTGCGCCTGCGGGGCCTCTGGCGGGCGCCGCCCCGTTCGACGCGACACGGCTTTCGCCGCCGCCGGGCCAGCCGGTCGGTGATGCGCCGCAGCCATCCGACCCGACCCGCATTTCGGCCCCGCCTGCCGCCGCCGCCGCAACAGCAGCGACGGGCGCCGCAGCCGCCATTGCCGCGTCAGCGCGTCCCGTTTTACCCGCGCGCGAACGCACGCAGGCCGGTGTTCCTGCCCCCGGCGATGCCCGCCATATCCAGCCGGTCGAGCCGGGCGTCCTGATCAACAACAACTACCGCATCCAGCGCGTCGTCAGCGCGGGCGGCATGGGCGAGGTTTACCGGGGCGAGAACGTTTTTACCGGCGACCCCGTGGCCATCAAGATCGTGCTGCCCGATCTGGCCCGCGACCCCGAGATCATCGGGCTGTTCAAGCGCGAGGCGCGCATTCTGGGGCAGTTGAGCGACGATGCCATCGTGCGGTATCACAACTTTGTCCTCGACACCGCGCTGAACCGCTATTGTCTGGTGATGGAGTTCATCGACGGCACCCATCTGTGGGACCATGTCGATGCCGGTGGTCCGCTGGCCGAGGCCGAAGCGCTGGCGCTGATGCGGCGGGTGGCGGTCGGACTGGGCAAGGCCCATGCGCGCGGCGTCACGCACCGCGACCTGTCGCCCGACAATGTGATCCTGCGCGGCGGGCGCATCGACGATGCGGTGCTGATTGATTTCGGCATCGCGCGCTCGGACGAGTTGGGCGAGGGCGGGCTGGAGGGGCGTTTCGCGGGCAAACTGAAATATATCGCGCCCGAGCAACTGGGCCATTGGGGCGGGCGTGTGGGACCGCGCACCGACATCTATGGCATGGCGCTGATGATGGTGGCCCTGCTGCGCGGCCGCGCGCTGGAGATGGGCAACTCGACCGTCGAGGCGGCACAGGCGCGCCGTTCGATCCCGGATCTGGGGGGGCTGGGGCCGCGCGCCATGCCGCTGTTGCAATATATGCTGGAGCCGGATCCAGAGGCGCGCCCGACCGATATGGCTGCCGTGGTGGCGATGCTGGATGATCCGACGCGGGTGCCCGCGCGCTATCGGCTGCCGCTGTGGAAAGAGGGCGCGGTCGGCAGCAGCACGGGGCTGCATACTGCGCCGCCGCTGGGCCGTGCCAGCTATGCGGGCGGCGGGCGGGTGGCGGTCGAGGATGCCTCGGACAGCCCCTTCAGTGCCGCAGCGATGGTCGAGGCGCGCGACGAGGTGGCGCCGGTGAAAACCGGGCGCGGTGGCGTGATCGCGGTCACGCTGCTGGCGCTGGCGGCATTCGCGGGCGCGGGCGGGTGGCTGACGCGCGATGTCTGGATGGGCGGCGGCGACGCAGCACCCGGCCCGGTCACGGCGTCGCCCGCCGATCCCGTGCCAGCCGATCCGCTGGCCGGGCTGCCTGCGCGTGACGGGGCTACGCGGGCGGGGTTTCTGGGCGACTACGCGCTGCCGGACTGTGTGCTGGCGCGCCGGATCGAGGCAGGGGCCGAGGCAGGCCGCATCGGGGTCTTTGCGCAGGCCCTGCCATTCGCGGGCGAGGGGGCGCTGCTTGACGCCTATGCGGAGCAATTCGGCGCACGCCCGGCGGTGGTCTCGCAGCCGGTGACGGCGGCGCAATGTCCGGTGCTGGATTTCACGGGCGCGCTGTCGGGGCGGGACGAGGCCCCCCCGGCGATGGTCATCGACAGCACCGAATTGCGCAGCGGTGGTGCGGTCATCGGGCGCGTCAGCGGCACGGCGGGGCGCAGCCTGTGGCTGTTTCTGGTCAGCTCTCGCGGGGCGGTTTACGACCTCTCGCCACGGTTGCGCGCCGAGGCCGATGGCAGCTTTACCTTCGAGGTGGGCATGGCGCTGCCCGAGGGCGACACCGAACCCGCGCCGCAATTGCTGGTCGCGGTGGCCTCGCGCGGGCCGCTGATCGCGGCGGCGGCGGCGGCCGACGGGGCGGATGCGGGCGCGCTGTTGCCGCGCGTGTTGGCCGAGATGGCCGGGGCGGGGGGCGCGGCGGCGGTGGATATTGCGGGCTTTACGCTGCTGCCTGCCGGTGCGCCGGTGGTGGCGCCCGAGGGGCCGCAGACAGCCGGGGACGAGACCGCGCCGGAGGGTGATGGCGAGGGCATGAGCACGGGCGACGGTGAACGCGAGGGCGAGGGCGAGGGCGTGGGCGCGGCGCCCTGATCCCTGCCATCAGGCAAGGGGTGATACCAGCACGAAAACAATGTGGTATCTGTCCTTGACCCTTTATGCGGTGCTGATCGCCAGCGCGCCCTTGGTATCGACCGGCCCGGCGGCGCCTACACGTCCTGACGCCCTCGACCGCGCGGATCTGCTGGCCGAGACGGATTGCGGCGGCGTTGCGGCTCGCCATCCGGCCCATTTCGCGCGTGGTCTTGGCCGGATTGCGTGCCACCACGCAGATGCCGAAAAGGGGCAGGGCCAGACATGACGCTGACGCGCGTGACCGTGCAGTCCGGCGAACCCGAACGCCTGTCGGAAAACCTCATCATCCGCCATCATCCGCGCGGCGGTGCGGCCCGCGACATCACGCAGGGTGCGCATGACCATCGCGTGCCGTCCGATGCACGGATGCAGCCTTCGGCATTGGTTGCGGGTGGCGGGCGGCTTGTCTCTGGCGGCGGCTATCGCGACCTGCACAGCACCGGCGATGCCTGCGGGCCGGGCACCGTCACCATCAAGGACCGCGCAGAGGCGATCTGTAACGGCAGCGATGGCGCGCATTGTCATCTCCGCACGCCGCTGCTGCGGGTCGAGATCCGCTGAAGGGCGCGCGCCCTTGCCCGCATCACGCCCCGATCACAACAAAGCCTGCGCAAATGGAACCACTTGCGCGCCGCATGGTTGACCTGTCGGGCGTGGCGCGGCACATCCTTTGCAACGCATCCGACACCTGCATGGGCCAAGCATGAGCGACAGCACCAATCAGCCGCCCGAAGGCGGCGCTGCCTCCCCGGAACAGCCGCCGCTGGTGTTGCTGCGCAATCCTGTTGGCGCGGGCGATGATGCCGCGCGCACGGCACGGGACGGGGCGCCCGCGTCGCCGGGGCAGTCGTCCCCCCCCGCGGCGCGCCCGGAATTGCGAATCGTCGATCCCCGCCCGATGGAGGAGCGCACGCGCCCGCCATCGACCGCGCTGCGTTTCGCCAGCCCCGAATTGCTGTTTGCGGGCCTGCCCGAAGTAACCGAGCTGACCATGCAGCGCCCCCGTGCGGGCGAGGACGGGCTGGATTTCCTGCTGCGGCTGCGCGCCTCGACCACACCCGAAGAGGCCGTGACCTATACCGCCTTTGCGGCCCTGCCCGAACGCGCGGCGGGCTGGGGCTATGAATGCCTGCGCTGTATGGCCGATCACCTGAACCCGATGGAACGCCCGATGATGGAGATGATCGCCGCATGGCTGGCCCATCCCGGCACCGCCACGCGCCACCGGGTGATGAAAGAGGCGCTTTACGCCCCCTCGCGCAGCCCCTCGGTGCTGCTGGGCCTTGCGGTGGGCTGGTCCTCGGGCGGGCCTGCACCCAATGACAGCCTGCGCGCGCCCGAATGGCGCACGCCGCAGGCGATCAACAGCGCTGTTCTGTCCTGCCTTGCGCGCGCCGACCTGTCGCGCCGCCCGATTTACCTTGCGCGCTTCATCGACATGGCCGAAGCCCTGTTCCGCGAATACTGACCGAGACGACATGAGCCTGACCCTGCTGATCGAGAATTTTCACCAACTGGACGATGGCGGTCCCGTCAGCGTGCAGGTGCCGCCTGCGGGGCTGTCGGTCGGGCGCGGCGCGGGTATGGGCTGGGTGCTGCCCGATGTCAGCCGCCACATCTCGGGGCATCATTTCGATGTCAGCTTTGACGGGGCGAACTGGTGGCTGCGCGATGTCTCGACCAACGGCACCTTTCTGCAGGGGCAGCGTTATCGGCTGGACGGCGCGCACCGGCTGGGGCATGGCGACCGTTTTCAGGTCGGGCAATATGTGATCGTGGCGATGATGGACCAGCCTGCGGCGGCGCCGGGGCAGGCGATCTCGCCCGGTTCGCTGCCGCAATACGGGCCGGGCGGCGCGCCTGCGGGCGCACATGATGATCCCTGGTCGGTCGGCGGGGGCGGGGGCTATGCCCCGGTCGATCCGCTGCCCGCCGCACCATCGGCACGGCGCGGTCCCGATTTCGGCGAGGAGTTCATCGCCGCGCCGCAAGGCTTTGCCCCTGCGCAACCGATGGCGCCCCCGGTTGTGTCCCCGATGCCCCCCCTTGTGCCCGCGCAGTCGGGGCCGGGCGCAGCCCCACCCCCTTATCCGGGTGCCGTGCCCGGCATGGCGGCAGGGATGATGCCGCATCCGGCCATACCCGGCGCACCGAATCCCGCCCAAGATCCCGCGTCTCATGCCGCGCGTCCGGCCACCAGCCCGCCCGGACATGGCGCGGCACAGCCGGCCCCCGGCCTTGCGCGGCCCGTCAGCCATCCGCCGGTCGCCGGGCCTGCCGCCGACGCCTTTATCCGCGCCTTTTGCAATGGCGCCGGGTTGCCGCCCGATCTGTTTGCCGATGTTCCCGCCGAAGGGCTGGCCCGCGCGCTGGGCGAAAGCGTGCGTCATGTCGCGCGCGAGGTGATGCTGCTGTTGCAAGACCGCGCCGCAGCCAAACAGTTCGCACTGGCGGGCGAGCGCACGATGCGCAGCGCCTCGGACAACAACCCTTTGAAATTCCTTCCTGATCCCGAACAGGCCATCGAGGCCATGTTCCTGCGCCCCCGCGCCGGTTTTCAGGCCGGCCCGGCCGGTCTGGAGGATGCGCTGAAGGATCTGCGGTTGCATCAGGCGGCTGTCTTTGCCGCGCTGCAACCGGCGCTGGCCAGGCTGCTGGGCGATCTGGCGCCCGAATCCGTCGAGGCCGAGGCCGAGACAGGGGGCGTGCGCCTCGGCTCGAACCGGCGCGCGCGGGCGTGGGAAATTTACGTTCAGCGCTGGGACAAGAAAAGCGCGGGCCACGACAACGGCATTCTGGACGAGTTTCTGTCCCATTTCTCGGCCGCTTATGGCGATGTGATCCGGCGCACGCAGGGGGGCGGGATGCCGGTGGACCCGACGCCGATCCGCCCGCAGATCGTCCACAGCAGCCCCGGCACGGCTGCGCCCCTCGATCAGCCGCCGGATCATTCCCCGGATCATCCCGTGCACCCCCCCGGCGCGGGCGGCGGCAATGGCGGCCGGCCCGAATAACCCCCACCCGCGCGCGAGGAAAAGGATAGCAGGCCATGACGCTAGACTGGCTACTGGACCCGATCAGCGAGGACGCCCCCGGCGGCCCCGATCTGGAGCGCGCGGATGATCCCGCCTTTGTCGATTACTATTACGAGGCCGAATCCCGGATGCCCGAGCGGTATTTCACCCCCGGCATGGCAGGGGTTGGCCGGGGCGCGCGCGAGGATCAACTGTTCGACCCGCGCAGCGTGGATGTCGCGCGCGAGACGGCGACGATCACCGCGCTGTTGCGTCGCTCGCGCGATTTGCGGCTGCTGTCGCTCTTGGCGCGGTTCCAGATCCTCGGCGGTCGCGCGGGCGCGTTTGCGGACACGCTGGAGGCCATCGCCGCCCTTTTGGCCGAGCGCGGCGAGGCGCTGCATCCCGACCTGTCGGACGGCCCGTCAGAGCGGCGCGGCGCGCTGGAGGTGCTGGCGGGGCAGCCCACCGTGATTGCGCCGCTACATCATCTGCCGCTGATCGAGGGGTCCGAGATCACCTTTCGCTATTATCAGGCCGCCGCTGGCCTGGTCGAGCGGCGCGAGAGCGAGGACGGCGCCGATGCGGGCGCGCTGATCTCGACCCTGCGCAATCCGGGCAATGCGGGCGCGGTCGCGCGCAGTCATACGGCGCTTGCCCGTGCCGCGCGCGCCACCGGACGCATCATGCGGCTGACGCGGACGCCACAGGCAGGGGGATTTTCGGTCGATCTGTCACCGCTGCTGAAGGCGCTGGGCGACCTTCAGGGGTTGATCGCACAGGCGCGCCCCGATCTTCGGGTCGAGACCGGCGAGGAGGAGCGCGGCGGCACCACGGCTGCGGATGCGGCCGACCCCGCGCTGCCCGCGGCCGATCCCGGCCTGCCCGCAGCCGAGATTGCCGAGGGCGCGGCACCCGATGCATCGGCCGTCCATTCCGCGCCCCCGCCTGCGCCCCCCCCCGGCGGCATCGCCAGCCGGGCCGAGGCCGCAACCCGGCTGGAGGCCGCCGAACGCTGGCTGGCGGATGCGGAACCCTCGTCGCTGGCGCTGCTGCTGATCACCCAGGCGCGGCAGTTGATCGGCAAATCGCTGGTCGAGGCGCTGGAGGTTCTGATGCCCGCCGACGCCGCGCGCGCCGTCATCAGCTTTTCGCCCGATACCGGATTCGCGCTGCCGATGGAGCGGCTGCGCGCGCTGAGCGGCGCCGCCCCTGCCAGCCCTGACGCGCCGGCCCCGTCCGCAGGCACCGGCACCGATGCCGCAGGCGCCACAGCGCAGCCGCCCGCCCCGATTCCCAACCGCGCAGCCCTGGCGGCCGAGTTGTCGGCGATCGAAAGCTGGTTCCGCGCGGCCGAACCGGCAAGCCCGATTCCCATCCTTCTGGCACGCGCAAGGGGGTTTCTGGATCGTGGGTTTGAGTCTATTCTGACAGAGCTTATCCCGCGTCAGCCGCAAGGTTGATGCGAAAAACAATCACCAGTTGCAAAGCGACAAAAAGCAATGCGAGAATGCTGCAAAACGGGAACCTTTACCCCCTCTCGCAAGATTGACTTGAGCGGGAAATGAGGGTCATTTTGCGCCAAAGCGAGGAACAGGATCATGGCGTCTGACAAGGCCACGGATTACATCAAGCGCAACCGCCCGCCGCGGGTGAACATCTCTTACGAAGATCCCTACGATTCCGAAAAGATGGTCGAACTGCCCTTTGTGATGGGCGTGATGTCGGACCTCTCGGGGAATGCGTCCAAGGTCGAAAAAGCCCCGATGGAAGAACGCGAGTTCACGGATGTCACGGCGGCGACGCTGGATTCCTACATGAACTCGGTCGCGCCCGGTCTCAGCTTCAATGTCGAGAACAAGCTGGGCGACGGCGAGGGCCGCATGGGGATCGAACTGAACTTTCACAAGATGGACGACCTGACGCCCGCCGCGATCGCCGCGCAGGTTCCGGCGCTGCGCAAGCTGCTGGAGGCGCGTCAGCATCTGGCCAATCTGCAACGCTATATGAACGCAAAGCCCAAGGCGCAGGAACAGATCCGTGCGCTGTTGAACGACCCGGACCTGATGGCGGCCCTGGCCGAGCGCGAAGCCCGCGCCGAGGCCGAGGCCGGGGATGTGGCGGATCGTCAGGACGAAAACGAAGGCAACTGAGATGGCGCAAAACCCGCAGACCCTGACCGAACGCGCCCCGCTTGCCGAGCTGGACGAGTTTTCCGACATCCTGCACCAGACCATCAAGCCGCGCACCGAGCGCGCCGCCGAGGAGGTGGACAACGCCGTCGTGGCGCTGGCGCGCGAGGCACTGGACGACCAGACCCTGATCGCCGAGGACGTGATCGACACCATCGGTGCGATGCTGGCCAAGATCGACGCCAAGCTGTCGGACCAGTTGAACGCGATCATGCATCACGAGGAGTTCCAGAAGCTGGAATCCAGTTGGCTGGGGCTGGCCTATACGATCAACCACTCCGAGACCGATTCGAGCCTGCGCGTCAAGGTGATGAACGCCTCCAAGACCGAGTTGCAGCGCCTGATGCGCCGCTTTCCCGGTGCGAAATGGGACAAGTCGCCCTTGCATCAGCGCGTCTATGAGGCCGAGTTCGGCACGCTGGGCGGCAAGCCCTTTGGCGCGCTGGTAGGCGATTATTATTTCGACCACACCGCCGCCGATGTCGCGCTGCTGCGCGATCTGGGAAAGGTTGCGGCGGCTGCCCATGCGCCCTTTATCTCGGCCGCAGGGCCGACGCTGCTGGGCATGGACAACTGGTCCGAGCTGGGCACCCCCCCGGATCTGTCGGAAATCTTTGACACGCCCGAATATGCCGACTGGAACGCCCTGCGCGAAAGCGAGAACAGCCGCTATGTCGCGCTGGCGATGCCGCGCGTTCTGGCGCGCAGCCCCTACGGGCAGTCCAGCGGTCTGGCCGTCGAGGAGTTCGATTTTGAGGAGGAGACGGACGGCCATGACGGCGGCAAATACGCCTGGATGAACGCGGCGCACGCGATGGCCGTGAACATCAACCGCGCCCATAAGGAACATGGCTGGACGGTGCAGATTCGCGGCGTGCAGTCGGGCGGCGAGGTTCTGGACCTGCCCACCCCCGTTTTCGAGACGGGCGAGGGCACGAAAGAGGCCAAGATTCCTACCGAGGTCTCGATCACCGACCGTCGCGAGGGTGAATTGTCCAAGGCGGGCCTGATCGGTCTGGTGCATCGCAAGCACACCAACAAGGCCGCCTTCATCGGCGCGCAGACCCTCTATAAACCCAAGAAATATGTGGATGATCTGGCAACGGCCTCGGATAATATGTCGTCGCGGCTGCCTTATATCTTTGCGGTGTCACGTTTCAGTCACTATTTGAAATGTATGGTGCGCGACAAGATCGGGCAAAGCCCGGATCGCCTGCAACTGCAAACCCAGCTGCAAAGCTGGATCAACAAATATGTCTCGGCTAACCCCGAAAGCGCCACTGAAAAGGAAAAGGCCAAAAAACCGCTGGCCGGCGCCAAGGTCGAGGTTGTCGAGGACGAGGAGAATCCCGGCTACTACATGGGCAAGTTCTTCCTCAGACCGCACTTCCAACTGGAAGGAATGGACATCGGGATGTCCCTTGTGTCCAAACTGCCGAAAGGCAAATAAGCCGACCCTGAGACGCCATAACAAAGGAGCGCAAAATTATGGCCGTTGATATCTTTCTGAAACTTTCCAACAACATCAAGGGCGAGTCGCAGGACGACACCTACCGCGACAACATCGACGTTCTGGCCTGGGCCTGGGGCATGACCCAGTCGGGCACCACCCATCTCGGGCCGGGCGGCGGCAGCGGCAAGGTGAACGTCTCGGACATCTCGCTGACCAAATATGTTGATCTGGCCTCGAACGACCTGATCAAGCGCTGCACCAACGGCGAGCACATCGAAAACGGTGAGCTGATCGTGCGCAAGTCGGGCGGTCAGGCCCCGGTGGAATATTTCCGCCTGAAAATGAAGCAGATCATGATCACCAGCTATAACACCGGTGGTTCGAAAGATGGTCTGGACCGCATTCAGGAAACCCTGACCCTGAACTTCCGCGCCTTCGAGATCACCTACACCCTGCAAGAAGCCTCGGGTGCCGCCGGTGCCGAAGCCGTTGCCGGCTGGGACATCGCCGAAAACAAGGAGTGGAGCGCCTGAGGCATTACGCCCCGGCACTTCATGCCCTGAACAAGGGGGTCGGCGCAGAACATGCGGCGGCCCCTTTCCTTGCCCGCGATGACGGGCAGGATCAAAAGGACCACGCAGGCGGCGAACCCCGATGAGTGACGCATCCGACAGCAGCAGCAAGCACGGCAGCCCGCGCGGCGACCGGCTGGGGCGGCGGCAGATGTCGCTGATGCAGGTGTTCCGCGCGGCCGCGCGCAACCGCGACGCCCGCGATCCGGGCCGCGTCGATGGCGGCGGCACGCATGGCGGTGATGGCGCCTTGCAGGATGCCGAAATCACCCGGCGCAGCCAGCAGCGCCGCGACGGCGCATCGGAGACCGCCTTGCGCGCCGATCTGTCGCAGGATGTGGCCAGCCTGATGAACACCATCCGGCTGGATGCGACGATTGATCTGGCGGACGCGCCCTATGTGCAGAAATCGGTCATCAATTACGGGTTTCAGGATCTGTCCAGCCTGACGCGCAATCAGCGCATGACGGGCCAGATCGCCGACTCTATCCGCCAGACCCTGATCGAACACGAGCCGCGCCTGATCGCCGCCAGCATCGAGGTGCGCATGCCCGGCGAATCCGACGACACCGATCACCGGCTGAAATTCGACATATCCGCCGACATGATCGCCACGCCTGCCGATATTCCGCTGGATTTCGTGGCCGAGGTCGATCTGGGTGCGGGCAAGATTCACATGCAGCGGCTGCGGGTGGGTGGATGAAAAAGGCATTTCGCGACGCCTATAACCGCGAGCTTGCGCTGCTTTACGAACGCTCGGCCGAGTTTGCGCAGGATTATCCCGGCCTGGCCGACCGGCTGGGCGGGCTGCTGCGCGAGAATGCGGACCCGGCCGTGGCCGGGCTGCTGGAGGGCACGGCATTTCTGGCGGCGCGGGTGCAATTGCGCATGGACGAGGAGTTCCGCGCCTTTACCACCGAACTGCTGGAGCAGATCTTTCCCGAGGCGCTGGCGCCCATTCCCGCCGTGATTCTGGCGCGCGCCAATCTGCCGGAGGCCGCCGGCCCGCTGGAGGCGGGGATTCGCTTTGCCCCCGGCGCGATCATGGATGCGCGTTTCGTCGATGCCGAACAGCGGGTGTCGTGCCGGTTCACCACCGCGTCGGAACTGGTGCTGTGGCCGCTGGAGATCGGCGAGGTCAGCTATTTCGACCGCACCGGCCCGCTGGGTGCGCTGGGACAAGACCCCGATCAGGCCGCGCGCGCCGGGCTGTCGATCGAGATCGCGCGCACCGATGCCGGTGTGGCGCGTCACGGCGGCATAGGCGGGCTGCCGATCCGTGATCTGCCGATTCATTTTCTGGCCGAAAGCGATCAGGCCATCGCACTATACGAGCAGATTTTCTGCGACCGGCTGCGTGTCAGCCTGCGCTGGCTGACGCCGCAGGGCGATGCGGTGTTCCGCCGCCTGTCGCCCGACCAGATCGCCCAGATCGGGTTCGACGGCGAGGCGCGGCTGTTTCCGCGCGACACGCGCCTGTTCGACGGTTTCGCCGAACTGCGCGAGGCCGCGATCTTTCCGCGCAAATATCTGGGGTTTCGCATCATCGGGCTGGAGCGCGCCTTTCAGGGCATCAATGCCGATCGCGTGCAACTGGTGTTCGAATTCGCGCGCCCAGACGACATGCTGGCCGTGCGGCTGGGGCGTGATCATTTCGGCCTGTTCTGCACGCCTGCCGTCAACCTGTTCGAGGAAACCGCCTCGCAGGTGCGCCTGGACGGCAAGCGCGAGGAATATATCGTCACCCCCGATTCCACGCCCCTGACGCATTACGAGATTCACCGCCTGACCGAGGTTCACGCCCATTACGCGGGCGGCACCGAAAAGGTCGAGGTCCGCCCGCTTTATGCGCTGCCTGATGGTGATGTGCCCGCACGGCAGGCGCTTTATTACACCTCGCGACGCCGCGACCGGCGCCTGACCGTGCACGAGCGCCGCTTTGGGATGCGCCAGCGTTACCGGGGGACCGAGACGCTGATCTCGATCTATGAACCCCCCAGCGAAGAACGCAGCGCGCGCGCGCAACGCCTTCAGATCAAGGCGCTTTGCTCGAACCGGCATCTGCCGGAATTGCTGCCGCTGGCAGGCTCGCGCGGGGATTTCTTTTTTGCCGACGACACCACCGTCACGCTGGATTGCGTCGCAGGCCCGACCCTGCCGCGCGAGGCGATGACGGATCTGGACAAGCGCGGCCCCCACCGGCTGGAATCGGGCAATATCCATTGGCGCTTGATCTCTTATCTGGCGCTGAATCACTTTGGGCTGGACGATCGCGGCGGGCGCGATGCTGCCGCCAGCCTGCGCGAATTGCTGTCCCTGTTCGCCGACCTGTCGGATGCGGTGACGGAGACCCAGATCGCCGGTATCCAGCATGTCGAGACCCGGCCCGTCACGCGCTCGATCCGGCGCGCCGAGGGGTATTTCCCCGCGCGCGGGCTGGAAATCGCCATCACCTATAACGAGACCGCCTTCGAGGGCAGCGGCATGATCCTGTTGGCCGCCGTGCTGGACCGCTATCTGGCCGAATACGCCTCGATCAACAGTTTTACGCAGACGGTCGCAATCTCGGCCCAGCGGGGCGAGATCAAACGCTGGCCGCCGCGCACCGGCACGGGACCGCTGATATGAGTGCTGCGGGTGGCGGTGGCCGCAAGACGGGGGGCGGCGATGATCTGGGCCGTCTGGGCTGGCTGACCACGCTGCGCCGGATCGAGCGCGAGACCACCGGCCCGCGCATCGGGCGCAACCGGCGGCTGGCACAAGAGGCTGTGCGGCTGGGCCAGGATCCGTTTCTGGCCTTTCCCACCGCCGATTTCGCGGCCCCGCGCAAGGACGGCCCGCCCGGACCCGCCGGGCTGCCGCGTCATCTGCGCAGCCCGATCCTCGGGCTTTATGGTCCCCACGGCGCGTTGCCGCTGAACACCACCGAGGAGGTGCTGCGCTGGCTGGATGCGGGCGAGGGGGCCTTTGTGGCCTTTACCGACATATTCGCCAGCCGCTTTATCCAGTTGTTCTTTCGCGCCTGGTCGGACGCGCATCCGATCAGCCAGCATGACCGCCCCGACGACGACCGCTTTCAGACCTATGTCGGCGCCGTGGCGGGGGTGGCCACACCGGCCTTTCGCAACCATGACGGATTGCCCGATACCGCGCGCCTGCCGCTGGTCAGCCTGTTTGGCGGGCGCGTGCGCAGCCCCGTGCGCCTGCGCCAGATGCTGCGTCAGCATCTGGGCGTCGATCTGTCCGTCGAGGAGCATGTCCCCGGCTGGCTGGAGTTCGACGAGAGCGAGACCAGCCGTCTGGGCCAACGCGGCGCGCTGGGTCAAAGCACCTTTCTGGGCGCGCGCCTGCGATCCGTGAACGAGACGATCCGGCTGCATATCCGCACCCGCACGCTGGAGGAATACCGCCGATTTCTGCCCGGCGGCGCATCCTGCCGGCGCGTGGCCGATATTGTGTTCTGGTATCTGGGGCGCAGCTATGACGTCGAGGTCGTGCTGTCGCTGCCCGCCGACCAGATCGCCCAGACGCGACTGGGGCAGGCGGGCGATCTGGGCTGGATGGCCGCCCTGCCGCGCCGCCCGCGCCCCGGCGCCCCCCCGGACGAGATGACCGAGGCCGCGACCTATCGGCTGCGCCTCGATGCGCAGACCCCGCCTGAACAGACCGATCGGCAAACCGCCGCCTGAGGAGGAAAGACATGCCCGAAATCAGCATCGAGACCTATGCCGGCAAGATGAACCGCGCGGGCTATGACGCATTCTTGCAGGCCATGCGCCATGCCCGCAGCGAGGGCAACCGCCATGTCGAGTTGTCGCATTGGCTGTTTCATGTCGTCTCGAACCAGAACAGCGATATTTCCGTCACGCTGAACGAATTGCGGCTGGACCGGGGCCGGGTGCTGAAGGATCTGGACCGTGCCATGTCCGGTTTGCGCAAGGGCGTGACCGAAACCCCCGGCATCGCGGATTCGCTGGGCGATGTGCTAAACCACGCCTGGACCTATGCCACGCTGTTCTTTGGCGAGACGCAGATCCGGTCCGGGCATGTGCTGGTGGCGGCGCTGTCGGACGGGCATCTGAGGCGCGAACTGGTGACGGCCTGCCCGGTTTTCGCCGAAATCGGCATCGACCACCTGTCGCGCGATGCGCGCAACCTCTGGGCGCGCTCGGAGGAGGAGGAGATGCGGCCGATGGACGGCTCGGGCCTGACCGCCGGGGCAGGCAAGGGGGCCGAGGGGGCGGCGGGGCAGGGTGGCACCACGCCCCTGGGCCGGTTCGCGAATGACCTGACCGCGCAGGCCGAGGCGGGCAAGCTGGACCCGGTGCGCGGGCGCGACGAGGAAATCCGCCAGATCATCGACATCCTGCTGCGTCGCCGCCAGAACAACCCGATCCTGACCGGCGAGGCGGGCGTTGGCAAAACGGCGGTGGTCGAGGGGTTCGCGCAGGCTCTGGCCTCGGGGGCGGTGCCGCCCGCGCTGCAAAACACCCGCCTTTATGCGCTGGATATTCAGGCCATGCAGGCCGGTGCCAGCATGAAGGGCGAGTTCGAGCAGCGCCTGAAATCCGTCATCGACGAGGTGCAGTCCAGCCCGAAACCCATCATCCTGTTCATCGACGAGGCGCATACGCTGGTCGGCGCGGGCGGCGCGCAGGGCACGGGCGACGCCGCGAACCTGCTGAAACCGGCGCTGGCGCGCGGCACCTTGCGCACCATCGGTGCAACGACTTGGGCCGAATACCGCAATTATTTCGAGAAAGACCCCGCGCTGACCCGCCGGTTCCAGCCGATTCAGGTGGACGAGCCGGGAATCGAGCGCGCCTGCACCATGATCCGCGGCATCCTTGGCCCGATGGAGGCGCATCACCGCGTCCGCATCTCGGACGAGGCGATCGTGGCCGCCGTGGCGCTGTCGGCGCGCTATATCCCGGCGCGGCAACTGCCCGACAAGGCGGTGTCGCTGCTGGATACCGCCTGCGCGCGGGTGGCGGTCAGTCAGGCCGCAACGCCTGCCCGCATCGCCGATCTGCGCGCCGCCATCACCGCCCTTGAGATGGAGCGCGAGGCCAAGCTGAAGGCGCAGGATCTGGGCGAGGATAATGCCGAGCGCGTGACCGAGATCGGCGAGGAGACCGAAAAGCTGCAAGCCGATCTGGCCGGGGCCGAGGCTGAATATGCCGAGGAACAGGCAATGGTCGCCGAGATCCTGCGGCTGCGCGAGGCGCTGACGGCAGCCGAGGATGCCGAGGCGGCCGACGGCGATGCGGCTGCGGACGTGGATGCGGATGCGGATGTGAATGGTGCCCCCGAAGAAGCGTATTTGGACAAGGAAGAAGCCGGGCAAGAGGCGGGCGACGAATGGACGGCCCCCGATGCGGGGGCTGCGGCGATCGTGCCTGCACCCGGCGACAAGGCGGATGCGCTGCGTGCCGAGTTGCGAGCCAAGCTGTCGGAACTGGCCGCGCGCGCGCCCGATTCGCGCATGGTTTATGCACATGTGGACGAACAGGCCGTGGCCTCGGTCGTCAGCGACTGGACCGGGATTCCCGCCGGGCGCATGGTCGCGGACGAGTTGCAGGCGATTCTGGGTCTAGCCGAACATCTGCGCGAACGGGTGATCGGGCAGGATCACGGGCTGCGCATGATCGCGCGCCGGGTCGAGACCAGCCGCGCGGGCCTTGGCAACCCGCAAAAACCCATCGGCGTGTTCATGCTGTGCGGGCCGTCGGGCGTGGGCAAGACGGAAACCGCGCTGGCTCTGGCCGAGGCACTCTATGGCGGCGAACAGAACGTCATCACGATCAACATGTCCGAGTTTCAGGAGGCCCATTCCGTCAGCCTGCTGAAAGGCGCGCCCCCCGGCTATGTCGGTTACGGCGAGGGCGGACGCCTGACCGAGGCCGTTCGGCGCAAGCCCTATTCGGTCGTGCTGCTGGACGAGATCGAAAAGGCCCACCCGGATGTGCATGAGCTGTTCTTTCAGGTCTTTGACAAGGGCATGATGGAGGACGGCAACGGCCGCGCCATCAACTTCCGCAACACGCTGATCCTGCTGACCTCGAATGTCGGCACGGATACCATCATGCGCATGATGCCCGAGGGCGGCGAGGGCGATCTGGAGGGGGTCTCGGACGCGCTGAAACCCGCCCTGCTGGAGGTGTTCCCGCCCGCGCTGCTGGGCCGGATCGTGACGATTCCCTATGTGCCGCTGTCGGCGGATGTGCTGGCGGGCATCACCCGGCTGAAGCTGGGCGCGGTGGTGCGGCGGATGCGCGAAAGCCACGGTGCGCGGCTGGGCTGGGAGGATGGCGTCATCGACCACATCGTTGCGCAATGCCGCGACCCCGACAGCGGCGGGCGGATGATCGACAACATCATCACCAACTCGATCCTGCCAGACCTGTCGCGCGAGGTTCTGGGCCGCATGGTCCATGCGCAGGCGATGTCGGACGTGACGATCGGGCTGGACGGGCAGGGCGGCTATACCTACCGCTTTGAATAGGCGGGGTCAGGCGGGTTTCAGGGCGGCGAAGCGCAGCCGGTAGTAATCCGCCACCCAGCCCGCCTTTTCGTCATGCAGCGGTTTCAGGCGGCGTTCGGCATCGGCCAGAACGTCGGCCTGCGCGCGTGCGGGCAGATGTTGCACGAACGGGCCGCCAAACAGGCGCAGCCATGCCCCCATGCCGTTGGGCAGCGGTGTCTGACGGGCGAAATGGGTCATATGGGTGACGGCAAAGCCCGCGGCCTCCAGCCGGGCGGTTTGCAGCGCGGGTGAGGGAAAATCCCAAGGGTAGGCCGGGGCCTCGCCTGCGGCCTCAAGGGCTGCGTTGATGGCCACGACCACGGCTGCGACATTGCCGAAACCGCCCTGTTCCGCGACCAGCCGCCCGCCGGGGCGCAGCGCGGCAAAGGCATGGGTCAGCACGCGCGGCGCATCGCGCATCCAGTGCAGCGCGGCGTTGGAAAAGATGGCGTCATAAACCCGGTCGCCAAAGGGATCATGCGCGTCCTGTTCCATCACGGTCAGGCCGCGCGCGCGGGCGGTGGCGGCCATGTCGGGGTCAGGCTCCAGCCCGGTCACATGCGCGCCCGCCTCTGCCAGCCGCAGCGTCAGCGCGCCGTCACCGCAGCCCAGATCCAGCACCGCCTCGCCCGCGCGAGGCGCCAGCAGGTCCAGAACGCCTTGCCCCAGTGCAGGCACGAAATCCGCATCGCGCTGATAGTCCCCGGCCTTCCAGACCTGTCCCGCCGCATGTGCCATGATATGCCCTCCTGTTGCGGTGCAGCATAAGCCGCAGCATAAGCCTATGTCTGCCATGCACAATGCCCGCTTTCTTTCGCCGCACGCCCCGGCTAGAGAAGGCGCGTTGACAGGAGTTGTCCGATGCCCGCCGATACCATCCAGCCGCAGCCCGGAATCCTTGACATCGCGCTTTATCAGGGCGGTGCCAGCACGATCGCCGGGGTCGAGAACGTGATAAAGCTGTCGTCGAACGAAAACCCCTTTGGCCCGTCCGAGCGCGCGCGCGAGGCGGTCTTGCGCGCGGCCCACAGTCTGCACCGCTATCCGCCGACCGATCACGGCCCGCTGCGCCGCGCCATCGGCGAGGTTCACGGACTGGACCCGGACCGCATCATCTGCACCGTGGGCAGCGACGAATTGCTGCATTTGCTGGCGCAATGCTATGCCGGGCCGGGGACCGAGGTTCTGTTCACCGAACATGGTTTCGCGGTTTACCGCATCGTGGCGCAGGCGGCGGGGGCGCAGCCGGTCGTCGCGCGCGAACGCGACCGTGTGACCGATGTGGATGCGCTGATCGCGGCGGCCTCGCCCGACACGCGCATCGTGTTTCTGGCCAATCCGAACAACCCCACCGGCACCATGATCGGCCTGCCCGAGATCGAGCGGCTGGCCCGCGCGATTCCGCAGGCGCTGATCGTGATCGACGCCGCCTATGCCGAATATGTCGAGGATTACGACGGTGGCGCCAGCCTTGCCGCGCGGCTGCCCAATGTCTTTATGACCCGCACTTTTTCAAAGATTTACGGTCTGGGCGGGCTGCGCATCGGCTGGGGTTTCGGGCCACGCGCGATCATCGACGTGCTGAACCGGGTGCGCGGGCCGTTCAACCTCTCGACCGCGGCATTGGACGCGGCCGAGGCCGCCATGCGCGACCGCGAACATGTGGACCGGTGCCGGGCCGAGAACACCCGGATGCGGGCCTGGCTGGCCGAGGCGCTGATGGAAAAGGGCGTGCCTTCGGACAGTTCGACCGCGAATTTCATTCTGGCACGATTCGCGGATCAGACCACGGCGATGGCCTGCGACGCGGCGCTGAAGGCGGACGGACTGATCGTGCGGCCGGTGGCCAGCTATGGGTTGCCGAACTGTCTGCGCATCACCATCGGCGACGAGGCGTCTTGCCGGCGCGTGGCGCATGTCATCGGGCGCTTTATGGCCGAGCGTGCCGGGGTGCAGGGCGATGGCTGAGGCACCCTTTCGCCATGTCGCGCTGATCGGGCTGGGGCTGATCGCGTCGTCGATCGCCCATGCGATCCGGCTGGAATGGCCGGGCACGCGCATCACGGGCCATGCGCGCAGCGAGGCCACCCGGCTGGAGGCCCGCCGCATCGGTTTCGCCGAGGTAACGGACAGCGCCGCCGAGGCCGTGGCCGGCGCCGATCTGGTCGTGCTGGCGGTGCCGGTGGGTGCGATGGGCGCGGTGGCTGCGGACATCGCGGGGCATCTGGCGCCAGGGGCCGTGGTGACGGATGTGGGTTCGGTCAAACAGTCGGTCATCGACGCCGTGGCACCGCATATCCCCGCAGGCATCAGCTTTATTCCCGGTCATCCGCTGGCCGGGACCGAGCATTCGGGGCCTGCCTCGGGTTTTGCCGGGCTGTTTCGCAACCGCTGGTGGCTGCTGACGCCGCTGGCCGGGACCGATCCGGCCGCGCTGGCGCGGCTGGAGGCGCTGATCGCCGGGATCGGCGCGAAAACCGATGTGATGGAGCCTGCCCATCACGATCTGGTGCTGGCTGTGACCAGCCATGCGCCGCATCTGATCGCCTATACGATGGTGGGCGTGGCCGATCATCTGCGGCGCGTGACCGAACAGGAGGTCGTGCAGTATTCCGCTGCGGGTTTCCGCGATTTTACCCGGATCGCGGCCTCGGACCCGACGATGTGGCGCGACGTGTTCCTGCATAACCGCGAAGCGACGCTGGATATTCTGGGTCGTTTCACCGAGGAGCTGTTCATGCTGCAACGCGCCATCCGCATGGGCGACGGGCAGATGCTGTTCGACTATTTCACCCGCACCCGCGCGATCCGGCGCGGCATCGTCGAGGCCGGGCAGGACACCGCCGCCCCGGATTTCGGCCGCGTTGCAGCGCCCACGGATTCCCTGCGATAAATTGGGGGGCTGTCTGCCCCCCGGTGATATTTGAGGATATTTCCGGCGCGTTCAGGACGTGGCTTACGGTGCCAGCATCGGCGCGGGGCCGATGGGCAGCGCGCCCAGATAGCTGCGCCCCTCGCGAAAGATCAGCGGGATGCGTTGCAGACCCTCGGCGCGTGGCGGGATCGGGGCGTCGCCGCGCCGGTCGCGTTGTGCGGTCAGATCGGGCGAACCGGGACTGAGCGGGGCCGGTGCCTCCGTGGTCTCGCGTTCGGCCTGCCACATGGCGGCGGCCTCCAGCGTGGTGGCGGCCAGCGGCGCAAACGCATCCGGCATCAGCCCCAGCGCGGACAACTGCATCACAAAGCCGCGCGGATCGGTCGAATCGATGGCCAGTTCGCCCTCGGCCAGCCCGGCCTCGTCCGCCAGAATCCGGCCCCAGAGGCGCGCCTCATACCCGTCGATGTTCAGCGTGACCCCCTCCAGCGTCAGACCGATCAGTTCCGGGTCCGCCGCGGCCATCGGGCCGGGCGCGGCGGTCAGCCAGACCACCAGCGGCCCGCCCAGCGACAGCCGCCCCTCGGGGCGGGGGCTGTCCGGGGGGGGCAGGATGTCCATGCGGTCGAGGATCTGGCCCAGGGGCGCGCCCTCGATCGTGGTGCTGATGCGGTAGGCGGCGGCGGCGCGCGGCGGTATCCATGCGCCATAGCCGGTCATCTCGGCATGGATGCTGGCATGATCCAGCATCGGCGTGCCGTCGAGGCTGACCGCGCCCGCGCTGAGCGAGGCCGCCGCCAGTGCCATCCGGTGCGTGGGCGAAAACCGCGCGCTTGCCGCACCATCCGTCACCGCCAGCACCATGTCGCCCGCAGGCGTCTGCATCACGGTCTGCGCGGGCAGCGCGGTGCGAACCTCGTTCAGCTTCCACGGCACCAGCCAGACCGTCAGGTCCGACAGCACCGTTCCGCCCGCCCCGTCGCTGAAATCCATGCCCTCCATGCGGATGCCGATGCGGCGCGGATCGGTCAGCATCTGCGAACCGGCAAGGCGAAACGCCCCGCCATCGGCGGCGCTGCGCACGGCGCGCAGTGCCAGATATTCCAGCGCCGCCCAAGCCAGTGCCGCCAAAATCGCCAGAATCACCAGCAACCTGAGCAGAAACCGCATTCCCGCACCCCCTCGCTTTCATCGGGCGCGAGACTGCCTTAGAACCGCGGCAAGGGAAAGATGGGGGCGTCGAATGGGCGGCTGGGTTTTTGCCTATGGCTCGCTGATGTGGAACCCGGAAATGCCGGTGGCCGAGGCGGTTGTGGCGCGGCTGGACGGTTATGCGCGCAGCTTTTGCCTGCGATCGGTGCGCCATCGCGGCACGCCCGAGGCGCCGGGGTTGGTGCTGGGGCTGGATGCGGCCGAGGGCGCTGTCTGCACAGGGCTGGCGCTGCGGGTGGCCCCGGCCGACTGGGCGCAGGCATTGGCCGACCTGCGCGCGCGCGAGATGGTAACGGCGGCCTACCGCGAGGAGGTTCTGGCCGTGACCCTTGCCGACGGGCGGCGCGTCGAGGCGGTGGCCTATGTGATGCGCGCGGGCCACCCCCAGCACGCCGCCGGGCTGTCGCTGGAGGATCAGGCCGCGATCATCGCCAATGCACAGGGCGGGCGCGGCCCCAATGCCGATTATCTGTTCAACACCGTTACCCATCTGGCCCGGATGGGTCTGCCCGACCCCGATCTGGAGGGGCTGGCGCAGCGTGTGCAGGGGTTGCTGACGGTGCCGGGTTCGTAAGGCACCACCACCCACCGCACGGCGCGTCAGCCCGTCCTGTCCGCACGCCTTGCCCACCTGTCATGTCTGCCGACCCGTTCGCCCTTCATGTCCGCCCGTGCGATACCGCCTGCGATGCCCCCCCCGCCCGCTGCCGCGCATCGCCGGACACCGGCTTGACAACGCGGCGCGCGCGCCCGATGGCTGCGGGCATGGTGAATCCGTGGTTACAGGTGGCGCTTGGCGGCGCGCTCGGGTCTGTCGCGCGCTATGGCGTGGGGCGGATGCTGGCATGGGACGGTCGCGGCTGGCCGCTGCACACGCTGACCGTGAATGTGCTGGGCGGTCTCGCCATCGGGATGCTGGCCGCCAGCCTGCCCGCGCGCGCCGAATGGCAGCCCGCGCTGATGGTGGGGTTGATGGGCGGTTTCACCACGTTTTCCGCCTTTTCGCTGGAGGTCTGGCAGATGCTGACGCGCGGTCAGATGATGCTGGCGGGGGCATATGTCGCGGCCTCGGTGCTGCTGTCTTTGGGCGCGGTGGGCCTCGGCCTTGCCGCAATGCGGGGGTTGGGATGAGTGGCGTTCAGATGCGGCGGATCGGCGAGGACGAGGGCGATCAGCGCCTGGACCGTTGGCTGCGCAAGAGTTTTCCGCAACTGACACAAGGCGCGGTGGAAAAACTGTGCCGCACCGGCCAGATCCGCGTCGATGGTGGCCGCGTCAAGGCCAATACCCGCATCACGGCCGGGCAGGAGGTCCGCATTCCCCCGCTGCCCCCGGCCCCGGCCTCGACGCCCGATGCGTTGGCGGCCCCGGCGCTGTTGCGCGCCGATCAGCCGACAGATGCCGATAACGAGATGATCCGCGCGGCCGTGCTGTGGCGCGACCAGCACATCATCGCGCTGAACAAGCCCGCGGGTCTGCCCTCGCAGGGCGGCTCGGGGCAGGGGGCGCGGCATGTGGACGGCCTCGCCGATGCGCTGCGCTTTGACTATAAAGAGCGACCAAAGCTGGTGCATCGGCTGGACAAGGACACCTCGGGCATCATGCTGCTGGCGCGCACCGACCGCGTGGCGCGCCGTCTGTCCGAGGCGTTTCGCGACCGCGCGACGCGCAAGATTTACTGGGCTGCCGTCGCGGGTGTGCCCAATCCGCCAATGGGCACGATCCGTTTCGGTCTGGTCAAGGCGCCGGGTCACGGGCGCGGCGGCGAGGGCGAAAAGATGCGCGCCATCCATCCCCGCGACGTGGACAAGACCGATGGCGCAAAGCGCGCCACCACCGATTATGCGGTGATCGAGGCGTTGGGCACGCGGCTGGCATGGGCGGCGCTGGTGCCGATCACCGGGCGCACGCATCAATTGCGCGCCCATATGGCAGAGATCGGCCACCCGATCATCGGGGATGGCAAATACGGCGGCTCGGGTCAGGAGAACAAGGGCGACGGCTGGGGCGCGGGTCTGGGCGGCGGGCTGTCACGCAAGCTGCATCTGCACGCGCGCGCGATCCGGTTCACCCATCCGGTGACGGGCGAGGTGCTGACCCTGACCGCCCCCTTGCCCGAGCATATGGCCCGCACATGGGAAACCTTTGGCTGGCGCGCCGAGGATGCGCCTGCCGACCCGTTCGAGGATATGCAATGACCCTGTCACTGGCGATTTTCGATGTGGACGGCACGCTGATCGACAGCCAGCACCACATCCACGGCGCGATGCGCGCGGCCTTTGCGGCCGAGGGGCTGACGGCCCCCGATCTGGCCGCCGTGCGCCGCATCGTTGGGCTGTCGCTGCCGGTGGCGATGGCGGAACTGGCGCCCGGCCACGATCCCGAACCGCTGGTCGCGGCCTATAAGGATGCCTTTATCACTCGGCGGATGCGCGAGGATGCGCCGCTGTTCACGGGGGCGCTGGATTGCCTCGACGCGCTGGCGGGGCATGATGCGCTGTTGCTGGGGGTGGCCACCGGCAAGGGGCGGCGGGGACTGGATGCGATGGTCGATCTGCACGGGTTGCACGGGCGTTTCGCGACCATCCAGACCGCCGACGGCAACCCTTCGAAACCGCATCCCGAAATGCTGCTGAAGGCGCTGTCCGAGACCGGCACCGAGGCCGGGCGCGCGGTCATGGTGGGTGATACCGTGTTCGACATCGAAATGGCGCGCGCGGCGGGCGTCGCCGGCTGGGGCGTGGCCTGGGGCTATCACGAGGTGGCGGCGCTGCATGATGCGGGTGCTGCACGGGTGTTTTCGGATTTCACGGCGCTGACGCAGGCGCTGTTGCGATGGCATCAGGAGGCAGACGCATGAGCGCGCCCCCGACCAGCAATGCCGGCGGCTGGGCTGCGCGGCGGTTCTGGACCAAAGCCGAGGCGCGCGACACGCCCGATGGCTGGCAGGTGGCGCTTGACGACCGGCTGCTGCGCACGCCCGGCAAGCTGCCGCTGATCCTGCCCACGCGCGTACTGGCAGAGGCCGTGGCCGCCGAATGGGCTGCCCAAGGCGATCTGATCCGCCCCGAGACCATGCCGCTGACCCGCGCCGCCAACTCTGCCATCGAGCGCGTGACACCGCAGCGCGCCGAGGTGGCGGCGATGCTGGCGGGCTATGCGCCGTCTGACCTGCTATGCCACCGGGCCGAACGTCCGGCCCGGCTGGTCGCGGCGCAGGCCGAGGGTTGGGACGGGTTGATGGACTGGTGCGCGGACCGCTATGGCGCGCGGCTGGTCCACGCGCCCGGCATCATGCCGATTGCCCAGGATCCGCAGGCGCTGGCGCGGCTGGAGGCGGCCGTGGCCAGCCTCGGCCCCTTTGCGCTGACGGCGCTGCATGATCTGGTGACGCTGCCCGGCTCGCTTGTCCTTGGGTTGGCGGTGATCGACGGTCGGCTGACGGCGGATGAGGCACATGCCCTGTCGCGCATCGACGAGGACCATCAGGCCCGTGACTGGGGCCGCGACGACGAGGCCGAGGCCGCCGCCGCCGCCCGCCTTGAGGCGCTGCGCCATGCCGAAACCTTCTGGCATCTGCTGGGCGATGACCGCGCGTCCCGCGCAAGCGTCTGACCATAATCCGGGCGCTTTCGCGCAATCGTCTGATTTCTTTCTTGAAAAAATACGCATTCCCGTATCCGGGCGGGGCGCGATGCAATTTTTTTATGCAGCCACGGCGTAATAGGACGCCTGCATTCTTGACGGATGGGTCCGCATCGGCACAATGCCGCTTAGACGACATGTCACGACGCAGTCGCGTCTGGCCCATAAGGTGCGCATACAGAAACGCGCGCCACTCAACAGCAAAGAGGTTATCTCGATGAAACTTTCCACACTGCTTGCCACCGCCGCCACGGCGACCGTCGCAATGGCCGGGATGGCCGCCGCGGCCACGCTGGATGATGTCAAGGCGCGCGGCGAGCTGGTTTGCGGCGTCAACACGGGTCTGGTCGGTTTTTCGGCCCCTGATGCCAATGGCAACTGGTCGGGCTTTGACGTGGCCGTCTGCAAGGCCGTCGCCGCCGCAGTTCTGGGCGACCCGAACAAGGTGCGCTATGTCGGCACATCGGGGCAGACGCGCTTTACCGCGCTGGCCTCGGGCGAGGTGGACTTGCTGGCGCGCAACTCGACCTGGACCTTCCTGCGCGAAAACGACCTCAAGCTGACCTTTATCGGCGTGAACTACTATGACGGTCAGGGCTTTATGGTGCCCAAGGCGCTGGGCGTGACCTCGGCCAAGGATCTCGAGGGCGCGACCGTCTGCATCCAGACCGGCACCACGACCGAACTGAACCTGGCCGATTATTTCATGGCCAACGGCATGAGCTATCAGCCCGTCAACATCGACAGCAATGCCGAGGGCGAGCAGCAATTCCTCGCCGGTGCCTGCGACGCCTATACGACCGACGTGTCGGGTCTGGCCTCGACGCGCGCGGCCTTTGCCAATCCCGACGATTACGTCATCCTGCCCGAGATCATCTCGAAAGAGCCTCTGGGGCCGGCGGTGCGTCAGGGTGACGATCAATGGGCCTCGATCGTGCGCTGGACGCTTTACGCCCTGATCGCAGCCGAGGAATACGGCGTGACCTCGGCCAATATCGAGGAACTGGCGCGTTCGTCCCAGAACCCCGAGGTGCGCCGCCTGCTGGGTGCGACCGACGATCTGGGCGCCGTGCTTGGGCTGGATGCGGAATGGGCCAAGCGCGCTATCGCTGCCTCGGGCAATTACGGCGAAATCTTTGCCTCGACCATCGGCGAGCAGACGCCCATCGGCCTGGCGCGTGGCCTGAACGCCCAGTGGACGCAGGGCGGTCTGCTGTACGCGATGCCCTTCCGCTGATCGGCGCAGCCTGATCGCAGCGGGGTCGCGCGGGGGCTGATGCCCCGGCGCGACCCCTGACCGGCCCGTATCCCCCGTGCCGCCTTGACCGAGGCCGCGCGCGGGCTGCGCGGTATCCTGCGCCAAGGAAGGTCCAGATGACCCATTCCCCACAACCGATGGCCCCCGAAGGCCCGGTATTCCGACTGTCTATGCTGGTGACGGATCGGCGTTACCGTTCGCTGACCCTGCAAACGGTGGTGTTCATCCTTGTGATGCTGACGGTCTGGTGGCTGATCGGCAACGCGATGAGCAATCTCGCGGCGCTGGGCAAGCCCTTTGACATGTCGTTCCTGTTTCGTCGCGCGGGCTATGACATCCCGCAGCAACTGATCCCCTTTACCTCGGACGACACGCATCTGCGCGCCGCGATCGTGGGGTTGCTGAACACGCTGATGATCGCCGTTCTGGGCTGTATCGCGGCCACCATTCTGGGGGTCATCATCGGTGTGTTGCGCCTGTCGCGCAACTGGCTGATCTCGCGCATGATGACCGTCTATATCGAGGCGTTCCGCAACGTGCCGCTGCTGTTGTGGATACTCGCCGTCGGCGCGATGATGACCGAAATCGCGCCTGCGCCCTCGGCCTATCGCGGCGACGATCCGGCTGCCCGGATGATCCTGTTCGACATGGTGGCGCCGACGAACCGCTATATCGCCATTCCGGCCATCGGCATGAGCAATGATCCGGGTGTCGTGATGATGGGGCGTTCGGCCGTCAGCTATGCGTTTCTGGCATTCGCGGGCGTGGCGCTATTGGCGCTGATCGCGCGGTTCTTTATCAATCGCTGGGCGCGCGCGCAGCAGAACCGGTCCGGGCGCCGCCCGACGACCTGGTGGATCAACCTTGCGCTATGGCTGGTGCCCTTTGTGCTGCTGTGGTTCTATTTCGGGATGCATCTGATCCCGCCGGAACTGCGGGGCTTCAACTTTCAGGGCGGGGTGAATCTGGACAACGCCTTTTTCGCGCTGTGGCTGGCACTGTCGCTATACACCGCCGCCTTCATCGCCGAGATCGTGCGCGCCGGTGTCCTCGCCATTCCCAAGGGCCAGACCGAGGCCGCCGCCGCGCTTGGCCTGCGGCCGCGCCGCATCATGTCGCTGGTGATCCTGCCGCAGGCGCTGCGCGTCATCATCCCGCCGCTGATCTCGCAATATCTGAACCTGACCAAGAACAGCTCTCTGGCCATCGCGGTGGGGTATATGGACCTGCGCGGCACGCTGGGCGGCACGACGCTGAACCAGTCTGGCCGCGAGCTGGAGGCGATGGCGCTGATGATGGCGATCTATCTGGTCATCAGCCTGACCATTTCCGGCGCGATGAACATCTATAACGCGCGCGTGCGCCTGAAGGAGCGGTGAGATGAGCGATACCGCAACCCCCCGTCAGACCATCGCCACGCCCCCCGTCGCATGGGTGCGCGACGCGATGATCCCGCCCGCGCCCCCGCCCACGCGGCAGGGCGGGACGGTCAACTGGCTGCGCGAGAACCTGTTCTCTGGCCCCGCCAATATCAGCATGACCATTATCGGGCTGATCGCGATCTGGGCGCTTTTCGCCCAGTTCTGGCCGTGGTTCGCGCATTCCGTCTGGCGCGCCGACAGCCTGAACGAGTGCCGGGCCATCATCGCCGAAACCTGGGGCGAAGGCTCGACCGGGGCGTGCTGGGCCGTGATCCGGGCGCGCTGGTATCAATGGATTTACGGCTTTTATCCGCCCGCGCTGTGGTGGCGTCCGATCTTGGCCTTTGGCCTGCTGCTGATCGCGCTGATCCCGGTGCTGTTCGCCGAGCAACGCCGGCTGCGCATGATCCTTTGGGCCATTGTTGCCGTGTTCACGGTGGCCTCGCTGCATTACGCCCATGCGCCCGATGCGCCGATCATCGTCACGCTGGTGGTTCTGGCGGTTGCGGCGGCGCTGCTGTGGCTGCGCCCGCGCGTCATGCTGATATTCAGCCTGTGTTTTCCGCTGCTGGCCTATTGGTTGCTTTGGGGCGGGCCGGTCTGGTGGACCATCGCGGTGGCGCTGGGTTTTGTGGTGGGCGGCATGGCGGGTCTGCTGGTGTCGCGTATCGCGCCGCTGTTGGGCGTGGTCGCGGGCTTTGTGGCGGCGGTCCTGTGGTGGTTCTATGCCAATGACGTGTTCGCCGATGCGATGAACGGGCTGATCCCGTTCGGGCTGCAACGGGTGTCGTCCGATCTGTTCGGGGGGTTCCTGCTGTCCACGGTGATCGGGGTTTCTGGCATCGCCATGTCGCTGCCCATCGGCATCGTTCTGGCGCTGGCACGGCGCTCCGACATGCCGGTGGTCAAGGCATTCGCGGTCATGTTCATCGAGTTCATCCGCGGCGTGCCGCTGATAACGCTGCTGTTCGTCGCATCCCTGCTGCTGAATTATTTCATGCCGCGCGGCACCAATTTCGACAAGATCCTGCGCGTGGTGATCATGGTGACGCTGTTCGCCTCGGCCTATATGGCCGAGGTGATCCGGGGCGGGCTGGCCGCGCTGCCCAAGGGGCAATACGAGGCCGCCGACTCGCTGGGGCTGACCTATTGGCAGGCGCAGCGTCTGATCATTCTGCCGCAGGCGCTGAAGATCGCTATTCCTGCCATCGTCTCGACCTTTATCGGGGTGTTCAAGGATACGACGCTGGTCGCCTTCATCAGCCTTTACGATCCGCTGAAAGGGGTGTCGGACATCGTGCGTCAGGACATGGCCTGGAAGGGCATCTACTGGGAGCCGTATCTGTTCGCCGGCGCCATCTTCTTCATCGTCTGCTTTGCGATGTCGCGATACTCCATGTATCTGGAAACGCGGCTAAAGCGCGATCATCACTAGGAAAGGCGGGGACATGACCCAACCCGAAATGAACCTGCACGCCGACCGCGCCCGCATGGCCGTCAGCGACGAAATCGCCATCGAGATCGAGGCGATGAACAAGTGGTACGGCACCTTCCATGTGCTGCGCGACATCAACCTGACTGTGCGTCAGGGCGAGCGGATCGTGATTGCCGGGCCGTCGGGTTCCGGTAAATCCACGCTGATCCGCTGTATCAACCGGCTGGAGGAACACCAGTCGGGCCGCATCATCGTGGACGGGATCGAGTTGACGAACGACATCAAGAACATCGACAAGGTTCGTTCCGAGGTCGGGATGGTGTTCCAGCATTTCAACCTGTTCCCGCATCTGACCGTTCTGGAAAACTGCACGCTGGCCCCGATCTGGGTGCGCAAGGTTCCGCGCCGTCAGGCCGAGGAAACCGCGATGCGCTATCTGGAAAAGGTGAAAATCCCCGAACAGGCGCTGAAATACCCCGGCCAGTTGTCGGGCGGCCAGCAACAGCGCGTAGCGATCGCCCGGTCGCTGTGCATGGAGCCGCGTATCATGCTGTTCGACGAGCCGACCTCGGCCCTTGACCCCGAGATGATCAAGGAGGTGCTGGACACCATGATCCAACTGGCCGAGGAGGGGATGACCATGTTGTGCGTCACGCATGAGATGGGCTTTGCGCAGGCGGTGGCCAACCGGGTGATCTTTATGGATCAGGGCCAGATCGTCGAGCAGAACGAACCGCGCGAGTTCTTCAACAACCCCCAGAACGAGCGCACAAAGCTGTTCCTGTCGCAGATTCTGGGGCATTGAGGGCAGGGGGCTGACCGTCCCCGCCCGTGGCTGATGATACGGACCGCCCGGCGCCCTGGTGCCGGGCGGTTTCGCTATACCGGCCGCGCCATCAGCGCGCGCACCGCATCTGCCATCGCCCGATCCTCTGCCGTCTCGGCCCCCGTGCCCCAGGGGCGCCAGCGCAGGCGGAACGCTGTCAGCCGGGTGTCGGGGTCGGCCTCGGGATAGCCGATGGCGTCGAGGCTGGCGGCCAGCGGTGCCTGCGCATCACCCGGCGCATCAGGCCAGATCGCCAGCCCGGCACGCGCCAGCCTGCGCCAGTCGAAACGCGGCCCCGGATCGGATTTGCGCCCCGGCGCCATGTCGGAATGCGCGATCACGCCTTGCGGCCCGATGCCCCAGCGCGCCATGATCTGCGCCAGCAGCCCCTCCAGCGCGGTCATCTGCGGCGCGGGAAAGGGCCGGTCGCCGGGATTGGCCAGTTCGATTCCGACCGAGTGGCTGTTGATGTCCGCGACCCCGCGCCATGCACCCGCGCCCGCATGCCAGGCGCGGCGATCCTCGGGCACCAGCGCCTCGGTCCTACCGTCCTCGGCGATCAGCCAATGCGCGCTGACTTCGGCTGCGGGGTCGCATAGCCGGGCGCGCGCCGCGGCGCAATCGGCCATGCCGGTGAAATGCACCACGACCAGCGAGGGACGCACCCCACCGCGTCGTTCCCCGTGATTGGGCGAGGTCAAACCCGCGCGATCACAGCGGGGCGGGCGCGGGCACCGCAGGCGCGGGAACCCAGCCGCAGACATAGCCGTCGCCATCCGGGTCCAGCCCCAGCGTGTCGGTGGCCGGACCACCTGCCGCGATAAAGGCAAGCTGCGCGGCATCCGCCGAGGCATAGCTGCGGCAGGCGCGCATCGCGGTGGCCTCGGACCCGCCCGGACGCTGCCACAGCCGCGTGCCCGGCCTGTGCTGCATGGCCTGTGCATAGCGCGCCAATGCGGTCTGCCCCGCATCACCGGCATAGGGCTGCGCCACCTGCGCGGGGCGGATGCGGGCGGGTTCCGGCGCGGAAACCGCAGCGGTCGCAGCGGCGGGCTGCGTGCGGGCAAGGATCGGCTGGCCGGTGATTTCGGCGGGCGTGGGGGCGCGGCGCGGTTCTGTCACCGGGATCACGCGCGGCATGGCGGCCTGTCCCTGAAGGGCGGCCTCGCGTTCCTGCAAATACTGCCCGTAAGGCGATGCGGGATAACGATAATTCGGGTTCCAGCCGTCATTCTCGCCGCAGCCTGCCAGCAGCAGCAGCGCCACGCCCCCCGCGATCCAGTCTCCGCGCATCCTCAGCCCCCCTTTTTCGTTACCACCAGCGTTCCGGGCGCGCGGTAAAGCCCGCCGCACGCTCCAGCGCATAGGCGTGATTCAGCAAATCCCCCTCCTCGAAGGGGCGCCCGATCAGTTGCAAACCGAGGGGCAGCCCCTGCGCATCCAGCCCCGCAGGCAACGCGATACCGGGCAGACCGGCCAGATTCACCGTTACCGTGAACACATCGTTCAGATACATCTGCACCGGATCGGCGTCATCCATCGACCCCAGCGTGAATGCCGCCGAGGGCGTCGCGGGCGTCAGGATCGCGTCGATGCCGTCCGCGAAGGCCAGATCGAAATCGCGCTTGATGAGGCTGCGCACCTTGCGCGCGCGGTTGTAATAGGCGTCGTAAAACCCCGCCGACAGCACATAGGTGCCGATCATCACGCGCCGCTGCACCTCGCCGCCAAAGCCTTCGGCGCGGGTTTTCTCATACATATCCGTGATGCCGTCGCCTGCCGCCAGGACCGCGCGCCGCCCGTAACGCACCCCGTCATACCGCGCGAGGTTCGAGGACGCCTCGGCGGGCGCGATGACGTAATAGGCGGGCAGGGCGTATCTGGTGTGCGGCAGGCTGATCTCGATGATCTCGGCACCTGCGTCGCGCAGCATGTCGGCACCTCTTTGCCAAAGGCTGTCAATCTCGGCCGGCATCCCGTCCATGCGGTATTCGCGCGGGATACCGATGCGTTTGCCGCGAATATCGCCAGTCAGCGCGGCCTCGTAATCCGGCACCGGACGTTCGGCCGAGGTGGAATCGCGCGGATCGACCGAGGCCATCGCCCCCAGCATGATCGCCGCATCGCGCACGCTGCGCGTCATCGGTCCCGCCTGATCCAGCGAACTGGCAAAAGCAATCGTCCCCCAGCGGCTGACGCGCCCGTAAGTGGGTTTCAGCCCCACGGTGCCGGTAAAGGCCGCAGGCTGCCGGATCGAGCCGCCGGTATCCGTGCCCGTGGCCCCCAGACACAGGCCCGCAGCCACCGCCGCAGCCGAGCCGCCGGAACTGCCCCCCGGCGTCAGCCGCGCGCCATCCGCGCCGCGCCACGGGTTGACCGCATCGCCATAAACAGAGGTCTCGTTGCTGGACCCCATCGCGAACTCGTCCATGTTCAGCTTGCCCAGCATGATCGCGCCTGCATCCCACAGGTTTTGCGTCACGGCGGATTCGTATTCCGGGCGGAACCCCTCCAGAATCCGGCTGGCGGCCTGCGTGGGCACGCCTTGGGTGCAGAACAGATCCTTGATGCCCAGCGGAATGCCGCACAGCGCGGGCGCATCGCCCGAGGCCAGCCGCTGATCGGCGGCGGCGGCGGCGGCGCGTGCGATGTCAGGGGTGTGATGCACGAATGCGTTCAGCGCGCCCGCGCCGTCAATGGCATCAAGGCAGGCATTTGTCAGCTCAAGGGCGGAAAACTTGCGCGCGCGCAGGCCCTCGCGGGCCTCGTCGATGCCCAGATCATTCAGCTTGCTCATTCCACCACCTTCGGCACGGCAAAGAAACCCTCGCGCGCATCGGGCGCATTGGCGAGGATTTTCTGCTGCATGTCACCATCCGTCACCACATCCTCGCGCCGTTTCAGCCGCATGGGGGTCACGCCGGTCATCGGCTCGATCCCCTCGACATCCACCTCGTTCAACTGTTCCATGAAATGCAGGATGCCGTTCAGTTTGTCGGCCAGCCCCGGCAGGTCGGCCTCGGCCACGCGGATGCGGGCCAGATGGGCGACCTTGCGCGCCTCGGTTTCGGTGATGGACATGCGTTTTCCTTTCCGCTTGGGGGTGGTTTACCGGCGCGGGGTGGCCGCTTCAAGCGGTGGTTGCGCCGCATTCGCGCCGATGGCAGGAAAGGCCGCATGACCGACAGCCTTCGCATTCTGGACAAGATCATCAACGACCGTGGCTCGCGCTATGCCGCATCCGGTGCGCCCGCCGCCAGCCGCGAGGAGGTGGCCGCCGTGCTGGCCAGCTTGCGCCGCAACAAGCGGTTCGCCAAGGCCACCCATAACAGTTGGGGCGCATGGCTGGACGGCGAGGCGGTCAAGGATGACGATGGCGAATCCGGCGCGGGCGCGATCATTCTGGCCGAGCTGGAGGCCGCCGGGCTGCGCGATCATGTGCTGATCGTGACGCGGTGGTATGGCGGCAGGCATCTGGGCGGCGACCGCTTTCGCCATGTGCGCACGGCCGCGCGCGCATGGCTGGAAAGCCGTTAGCGGGCGCAAAAACGGGGGGGGGTTAGGCCCCCAGCCGTTTCGCCGCGTTGAAGCCCGAGCCACCGGCCAGCCCCGGCCCCGGATGCGTCGAGGCCCCGATATGCAGCAGGCCCTTGATCGCGGTCTCGTTGTTCTTGCTGTCGGGGAAGGGGCGAAACAGAAAGAACTGGTCGATGCTGCACGCGCCGCCATAAGGATCGCCGCCCACCAGATTGGGGTTCATCGCCTCCAGATCGGCGGGCGAGATGGCGGCGCGGGCCAGACGGATTTCGTCCCAGTTGCGGATATGGCGGCGCAGGATGTTTTCCAGCCGGTCGGCGAAGGATTCGCGCAGCGCCTCGGTCCAGCCCGCGCCGGGGGTGACGGCGATGTCGCCGCCCGCATCGCCCTGCGGGTCGCGCGGCGCGTCAGGGATTTGCAGCCACAGCACCGCCTTGCCTTCCGGGCAGCGCGAGGGGTCCATGCGATGCGGCTGGCCCACGCAGATGGTGGGCACGGCAGGCAGCAACCCGCGCTCGGCCTCGTTCGCGGAACGCGAGACGGCATCCAGCCCCGCGCTCAGATGCAGCAATGCCACGTCCTGCAAGCCGCCGGTGATCCAGTCGGGTTCGCCGTCCAATGCGAAATGGCACTGGAAATCACCGCGCCCGTGGCGGAACCGCGCGGCCTGTGCGCGCTGATGCGGCAGTTCCACGTCCAGCAGATCGTGATAAAGCGCCTTGGGCGCCACCGATGCCAGCACGGATTTGCAGCGGATCGCCTCGCCATCGGCCAGCGTGACGCCGGTGACGGCGCCCCCGGCGGTGTCGATGCGCGCCACGCGAGCGTTCACGCGCACCTCGCCGCCTTGCGATTCGATCAGGCGTTGAAAGGCGGCGGGGGCGGCGGCCGCGCCGCCCTTGGCCACGGGCGCGCCTGCGGCCTCCAGCGCAAAGGCCACGACCTTTGCCATCTCGCCCGAATAGGTAGATTCGGGGGTCAGCCCGCAATGCAGCACCCAGGGCGCCAGCAGCGCGCGGTTCAGCGGGTCGGCGAATGCGGTTTCCAGCCAGCCGCGCGCGGGTGTCAGCGCCTCGCCCATCCATGCGGCAAGGCTACGGGTGCCGGTTTTCCATGCCCGCTTTCCCAATGTCGTCGCGGTACCGCGCGTCCAGAGGGGGCCGCCGAGCAACCCAAACAGAAAGGGTGCATCGGCGCCAATGCCGTTCACGGCGGCCTCGAATCCCGGCGCATCGGCGCCGAAGGCGGCCACATTTGCGGCGCGGTCGGTGGACAGCACCCGTGCCTGCCCGTCGGGCGTCAGCACCCCGGTCGGGTGGGGGCCGTTGCAGAACTCCAGCCCGTGGCGCGCAAGGTCGGGGCCGAGGGCGGCAAAAGCCAGGCCGGTGGTGAACAGAACAAAGGTCGCGGCCAGCGGGTCATGGGTGAATCCGGGCAGCGTCAGGGGTGCGCTGCGCATACATCCGCCCGCGACCTCCGCCCCTTCCAGCACCAGCACGCGGCGGCCCGCGCGCCCCAGCATCGCCGCCGCCACCAGCCCGTTGATGCCCGAACCGATGATGACGTGATCCGGTCCCCCCGCCGCTGCCCGCGCCATCCCCTCAGCCCCGTGCCACGAGCGCCAGCGCCCGGATGGGCGAGCCGGTGCCGTGTTTGATCTTCAGCGGCGCGGCAATCAGGATCGCGCCCTTGGGCGGCAGTTTCGACAGATTGGCGAGGCTGGCGAGGCCGTAGCGGTCATTGGCGTGCAGCAGGTTATGCGCGGGGAAGGGCGGGGTCATGCCGCCGGCCTGCCCGGCATCGGTGCCGATACATTGCGTGCCCCAGCCGACGATGCCCTTGTCCACCAGATATTGAATGACCTCGGCGGTCGGGCCGGGGGTGTGGGGGCCGGTCTCGTCCGCGTTCAGGAACCTGCCCTCGTCATCGGCATACTGGTCCCAGTCGGTGCGCATCACCACCCATTCGCCGGGGTTGATTGCGCCGTGTTCGGCCTCCCACGCCTTGACGTGCTCGATCGTCAGCAGGAAATCGGGATCGGCTGCGGCCTCGGCCGAACAGTCGATGACATTGACCGGTGCAACGACGCGCTGCACGGGCAGGGTGTCAGTATAGCCGTCGGCATAATCGCGCCCGGTGATCCAGTGATGCGGCGCGTCGAAATGGGTGCCGGAATGCTCGCCCAGCTTCAGCCAGTTCCACGCCCAGAAGGGACCGTCGCTGTCATATTCGCTGATCTTGTGAATCTCGATTGCGGGCGTGTCCCTGGCCAGTTCCGGCGGCAGTTTCAGCAGCGGCGTCTCGGGACCAAGCACGCCCGAGCAGTCCACGACCTCGATGGCGCCCGAAGCAAGCCCCGTGGCCAGATCGGCCAGCGTCTCGGCAGATTTCGACATGACATCCTCCCTGTGATTTTCCCGTTTCGGGTTTTCGAAAACAGGCTAGACAGGTTTTCATGCGTTTGCAAAGATCAATCTGTTATCGCGCGATTGTTGGGGGAGGCATGGCGCAGGATTTCGATGCGGTGTTCATCGGGGCCGGGCATAATGCGCTGGCATCTGCGATCATGCTGGCGCAGGCCGGCTGGCGTGTGGCCCTGTTCGAGCGTGGGGCGGTGCCCGGCGGCGCTGTGCAAAGCGGCGAATATACATTGCCCGGATTTCGCCATGACTGGGCGGCGATGAACCTGTCGTTGTTCGCCGGATCGCCCTTTGTCGCGGCGCATGGTGCGGCGCTGACGCGGCACGGGCTGGCTTTTGCGCCCGCTGCGGATTGCTTTGCCTCGGTCTTTGAGGACGGGCGCTGGCTGGGGGTTTCCACCGATCTGGAGGCCACGGCGGCGCGGATCGCCGGGTTTTCGCCGCGCGATGCGCAGGTCTGGCGTGATATGGCCGCGGCATTTCCGGGCCGCGCGCCGCATCTGTTCGCCGCATTGGGTGCGCCGCCGCGAATCGGTGCATTTGCATCCATTGCCGCAGGTGCGCTGCGCGGGCGCGGTCTGCGCGACAGCCTTGCGATGGCGGGTCTGCTGCGGGCTTCGGCGCGCGACTGGCTGGGGCAGCATTTCGAATCGCCGCAGTTGCGGGCGATGATGGCGGCCTGGGGAATGCATCTGGATTTCGCGCCCGATGTGCCGGGCGGCGCGGTGTTCCCCTATCTGGAAAGCATGGCGAATCAGGGCTTTGGCATGGCGTTGGGGCAGGGCGGTGCCGATGTGGCGATCCGCGCCATGACCGGGCTGCTGGCCGAGTTGGGCGGCGTGATCGAGACCGGCGCCGAGGTCACTGCCATCACCCGCGACGGCCAACGCGCGACCGGCATCACGCTGGCCGATGGCCGCACGATCATCGCCCGGCGCGCGGTCATCGCAGGTGTTGCACCGGCGGCGCTGGTGCGGCTGGCCGGGCCGATGGCGCCGGGTTTTGACCGTGCGATGTGCAGTTTCCGCCATGCGCCCGGCACGATGATGATTCACCTTGCCCTTGATGCGGCCCCCGACTGGCGCGCAGGGACAGAGTTGCAGCGTTTCGCCTATGTCCATATCGCGCCCGATCTGGACATGATGCAGCGCGCCTACGATCAGGCGCGGCAGGGGCTTTTGCCCGCGCGCCCGGTGCTGGTGGTGGGGCAGCCCTGCGCGGTGGACCCCGGCCGCGCGCCCAACGGCAAGGCAATCCTGTGGGTGCAGGTCCGCATGGCGCCGGGCATCATCGCCGGGGACGGCGCGGGCCAGATCGCCGCGCGCGACTGGTCAGAGGCCGCCGCCCCCTTTGCCGCGCGGGCAATTGATCTGATCGAGGCCCATGCGCCGGGCCTGCGCGCGCGCATCATCGGGCAGCGCGTGGTGACGCCGGTTGAGCTGGAGGCATCGAACCCGAACCTTGTCGGCGGCGACCAGATCTGCGGCAGCCATCACCTTGGCCAGCATTTCCTGCGCCGTCCCGCACGCGGCCATGCCGATGGCAGCACGCCGCTGGAAAATCTGTGGCTGACCGGCGCCGCTGTCTGGCCGGGTGCCGGAACCGGCGCGGGATCGGGCCGCTTGCTGGCCGAAAATCTGCTAACAAACTGAAAAACGACAAAAACAGACAAGAAACCTCAGGGAGACCACCATGAAACTGACCCGTCGCAGCCTGCTGGCCTCGACCTCTGCCGGGCTGATGCTGGCCGCCATCGGCCTGCCCGCCCTTGCCGCCACCGACCCGTCGCAGGAACTGGTCATCGCCTATAACGTCAACCTGCCTAGCTGGGATCCGACCATCGGCCCTTCGGCGGTGAACCCGACGATCCAGGGCATCTATCAGTCCGTGTTCGACATGTTCATCTGGCAGAACCCGGATCTGTCCTTTGGCCCCGGCATCATCACCGAATGGGGCTGGACCGAGGATCGCAGCCAGATCCGCCTGACCGTGCGCGAGGGGGTGAAATGGCATGACGGCAGCGATCTGACGCCTGAGGACGTGGTCTGGTCGCTGACCCGCGCCGCCGATCCCGAAACCGGCAATCCCATCAGCTTTATCTGGTCCAAGATCGGCAATTTCAGCATCGACGGGCAGGTCATCACCGCCGATGTGCTGGAATTCGAGCCGGCGATCTTCAAATGGATGGCCTTTCTGACCGGCTATGTCATGCCCAAGGCGTATATCGAGCGCGTGGGCGAGGCCGGATTCGAGGCCGCGCCCGTCGGCTCCGGCCCCTATATGGTCGAGCGGTTCGAGCGCGGCGCCTATGTGCGGCTGAAGGCGTTTCCCGATTACTGGGGCGCGCAGCCCGAATTCCAGACCGTGACCATCAAATTCGTGACCGACGCCGCCAGCCGCGTGGCCGAGGTGGAATCGGGCAACGCGCATGTCACGCTGGAAATCCCCTACGAGGAATATGACCGCCTGACGCGCGGCAATCTGTATGGCTGGGCCGAACCCGTGTCGGACATCGCGATGATCTTCATCAATGATGTGGACCCGATGCTGGACGCCAATGTGCGCAAGGCCGCCATTCACGCCGTGGACAAGCAGCTTATCATCGACCGGTTGCTGTCGGGTTACGGCGTGGCCCTCGACACGCTGGAGACGCCCGATTACATCGCCTATGACCCGTCGATCAAGACGCCCTATGACCCTGATCTGGCGCGGGAATTACTGGCGGCCTCGGGCTATTCGACGGATAATCCGGTGCGCTTCAAGATACAGACCACGCGCGGTTTCAAGCCCAAGGACTACGAGATCATCCAGGCCATCGTCGGCATGTGGCGCCGCGTCGGCATCGAGGCCGAGATCGAGGTCTATGAGGTCGCCAAGCATTACGAGTTGCGCGCAGCCGACCAGTTGGCCCCGATGGCGTTCTATAACTGGGGCAATGCGGTGGGTGATCCGACGACCTCGACCGGGTTTGCGATGTTCGGGCCGTCGCCGCATTCGGTCTGGGACAGCCCCGACCTGATCGAGAAGATCATACCCCTGTGGTCCGAGGCGGACGAGGAGGCGCGCATTCAGGGCTGGAAGGATGTCAGCGCCTATATCGCCGAAAACGCCTATGTGCTGCCCCTGCTGCAATATGTGCAACCCATTGTGGCAGCCCCCGGCGTGACGGTGGTGCCGCATAAATCGGGTGCGCTGTTGCCCGCGCTGATGACGCGCGGCTGAGGGCCGGCGCCATGCAGTTGCTGCGCGCCGTTCTGATGCGGCTGGCGATGGTTGCGGTGACGCTGCTGGGCGTGGCCGTGATCGTCTTTGTCGTGATCCGGGTGGTGCCGGGCAATCCCGTCGCCATGATGCTGCCCCCCGGCGCGACCGAGGCCGACATCGCGCGCCTTCAGGCGCTGTATGGTCTGGACAAATCCATCCCCGAACAGTTCGTCATCTGGCTGTCGGGGGTGGTGCAGGGTGATTTCGGCACCTCGATCAGCCAGCGTCAGCCGGTGCTGGGGCTGGTGCTGAACCGGTTGCCCGCCACGCTGGAGTTGTCGATCTTTGCGCTGGTGCTGGCGATCATCATGGGCGGCACGCTGGCGCTGACCGGCACGCGGCTGCGCGGCACCCCGGCCGAGGGCATCATCGACATCATCAACGGCGTGGCGCTGTCGATCCCAGATTTCCTGTGGGGGCTGGTGCTGATCCTGCTGTTTGGCGTGCTGGTGCCGGTCTTTGCCATCTCTGGCAGGGTCACGCCAGGGCTGGATTTCCAGTTTCACACCCAGTTCTTTCTGTTCGAGGCGCTGGCGCGGGGGCGGCTGGATGTATGGTGGAACCTGATTACCCACAACTTTATGCCTGCGCTGGCGTTGTCGATTCCGCTGGCGGCGATCATCGCGCAACTGCTGAAACAGTCGCTGAAAGAGGTCATGCACCTGGATTACGTCACCCTATCACGCGTCAAGGGTTACGGCGAAAACCACGTCATCACCCGCGAGGCGCTGCCCAATGCCGTCTTGCCGACGCTGACGCTGATCGGGGTGCAGTTTACCTTTCTGATCGGCGGCACCGTCATCATCGAGCGGCTGTTTTCATACGAGGGGCTTGGCAACATGGCCATCGACGCCGTCATCAACCGTGATCTGCCGCTGATACAGGGCATCGTGATCGTGTTTGCGCTGATCTTTACGCTGGTCAACCTGCTGGTCGATCTGTCCTATGCCGCCCTGAATCCGAGGCTGCGTCATGGCTGAGGCCAGCATGACCGATGCACGCGGATCGCTGCGCCGCCCGGTCGGGCTGCGACTGTGGCTGTCGGGGGGCTGGCTGCTGCTGCTGGCGCTGGCGGCGCTGTTCGCACCCTGGCTGGCCCCCCAAGACCCGCTGATGCAGGATCTGATGACCACGCGCGCGCCGCCCTTCTGGGCCGCGGGGGCCGAGCCGGGCTATCCGCTGGGTGCCGACAGCCTTGGCCGCGATGTGTTGTCGCGCATCATCTGGGGTGCGCGCATCGCCTTGCAGGTGGCGCTGATCGCAGGGGTTCTGACGGCGCTGATCGGTGCTGCGCTGGGGCTGGCCGCAGGGTATTTCCGGGGCTGGGTGGATGCCGTCATCTCGCGTCTGATCGACATCTGGATGGCCTTTCCGCCGGTGCTGTTCGCCATTTTGCTGATTGCCGTTCTTGGCCCCGGTCTGACCTCGATCATCATTGCCATCATCGTCATCGACTGGACCCGTTTCGCGCGCGTGCTGCGGGCCGAGACGATGGGGCAGGCGGCGATGGATTACGTCGCATCCGCGCAGGTCGCGGGGCGGGGGCGGCTGTCCACGCTGCTGACCGAAATCCTGCCCAATGTCGCGCCGACCATCGTGGCCCTGCTGACGCTGGAGATGGGTATTGCCGTCATCGTCGAGGCGATCCTGTCGTTTGTGAACCTGTCCATCTCGACCGATGCGCCGACATGGGGCGGCATGATCGCCGAGGGGCGCACGGCGATTCATCAGGCCTGGTGGGTGCTGGTGTTCCCGCTGGTGGCGCTGTTTCTGACCGTTCTGGCATTCTCGCAACTGGGCGAGGGGCTGAAGGACCGCTTTGACCCGGTGCTGAGATGAGCTTTCTGCGGCTGGAGAACCTTTCGGTGCGGCTGGCCTCGGGGTTGCCGCTGCTGACCGATGTGTCGCTGGATGTCGCTGCGGGCGAGGTGCGCGGGCTGGTCGGTGAAAGCGGGGCGGGCAAATCCATGATCGGCAAGGCGATTCTGGGCATCCTGCCGCGTGCGGCGCGGCAGGCGGGCGGGCGCATCGAACTGGCGGGCGAGGATCTGGGCGGGATGCGCCCAGCCGACCGGCGCCGCTTTGTGGCCGCGCAGGCGGCGTTGATCCCGCAAGACCCGCTGACCGCGCTGAACCCGGTGCGCCGGATCGGGCCGCAGATCACCGACCGGCTGCGCGACATTCTGGGCTGGGACCGCGCCCGCGCCCGGACCCGTGCCGCCGAATTGCTGGCCGAGGTTCACATCCCCGACCCCGAGGGGGTGCTGCGCCGCTATCCGCATGAATTGTCGGGCGGGATGCGCCAGCGGGTGCTGATCGCCTCGGCCTTTGCGGCGGAACCCCGGCTGATCGTCGCCGACGAACCCACGACCGCCCTGGATGTGACCGTGCAGAAACAGGTGCTGGGCCTGATCCGCGCGATGCAGGCGCGCCACGGCACCGCGATCCTGTTCGTGACGCATGATCTGGGGGTGGTGTCGAAAATCTGTCAGACGCTGACGGTGCTGTATGGCGGCACGGTGGTCGAGGACGCGGGCGTGGTCGATTTCTTTGCCCGGCCTGCGCATCCCTATTCGGCCGCGCTGCTGGCCGCGACACCGCGTTATGACGACCCGGATGCGGGGCTGAACCCGGTGCCGGATTCGGTCATCGCACAGGTGCGTGCGCAGGCTGCCGCCGTCCACGAAAGGGCCGCCCGTCATGGCTGAGATGCTGTATCGCCTGCGCGGATTGCGGTTGTCGCTGCCCGATCTGGCCGCGCGCCGGGGCTTTGGTCCCGCCCCTCAGGTCGATATCCTCAAAGGGCTGGACCTCGACATTGCGCGCGGCGCGACGGTGGGGATCGTCGGTGGCTCTGGCTCCGGTAAATCGACGCTGAGGCGCTGTCTGGTGCGCCTGCTGGAGCCTCGGGCGGGCAGCCTCCATTTCGATGGCCACGACATCACGCATCTGGACGAGGCCGCGTTGCGTCCGCTGCGCCGCCGGTTCCAGATGATCTTTCAAGACCCGATGTCGTCGCTGAACCCGCGTCACCGGGTGGGCCGGATCATTGCCGCGCCCTTGCGTCTGCACGGGTTCGCGCAGGCCGACCGGCTGGCAGCCGAGGCGCTGGATCAGGTCGGGCTGCCGCGCGCATTCGCCGTGCGCTACCCGCACGAGCTATCGGGCGGGCAACGTCAGCGCGTGGGCATTGCGCGCGCCATCGCCATGCGCCCCGATTTCATTCTGGCGGACGAGATCGTGTCGGGCCTTGATGTGTCGTCGCAGGCGCAGATCATGGCGCTGCTGGGACAGTTGGTGCGCGATATGGGCCTGACGCTGGCCTTTATCAGCCATGATCTTTCGGTGATCCGGCGGCTGTGTGCGCAGGTGGTGGTGCTGCATCAGGGCCGCATCGTCGAGGCCGCGCCCACCGCACAGTTGTTCGCCGCCCCGCAGGACGATTACACGCGCAGCCTGCTGGACGCGATTCCGCTGCCCGATCCGGCGCAGGCATATTGGTAATCAGGGGATCAGCTTGCCCGGATTCATGATGCCGTTGGGATCAAAGGCGGATTTGATAGCGCGCATCAGCGTCAGCTCCTCGGGGCGGCGCATAAGATGCAGCCAGTCGCGTTTCAGCAACCCGATGCCATGTTCCGCCGAGATCGAGCCACCGGCTGCGGCAACCAGCGGATAGACCACCGCATCCACATGATGCACGAAATCCGCCCCTGCCTCGGGCCGGGCCGCCGTGATGTGCAGATTTCCGTCGCCCAGATGGCCATAGATCAGCACGACCACGCCGGGCATGGCGGCGATCAGCGCGGCGCGCGCCGCCTCGGCCAGATCGCCCAGCCTTGCGGGCGGGGCCGATATGTCCAGATTGACCAGCCCCGGCAACAGCCGGTCCATCGCCAGCCCCTCGCGGATGGTCCAGATCTGGCGCAATTCGCGTTCGGACTGGGGCAGCATGGCGTCGGCGATGATGCCGTCCTCGAAGGCGTGGGCCAGCAGGGCCTCGAATGCCTCGGCCTCGCGCGGCGAGGTGTCGGTCTCGGCCTCCAGAATGACGGCGAATGGTGGGGGCGCGGACAGCAGGCGCAGCCCCTCGGCCTCGGAGTTGAAGGCGTAATGCGCACCCCACATGACCTCGAACGCCGACAATCCGGGCAGTTCGGCGCGCGCGCGGCCCATCAGCGCCAGCACGGCGGCGAAATCGGGCAGCCCGCACAGCGCCGTCAACCGGCCAGCGGGGCACGGATGCAGGCGGATTACGGCGCGGGTGACAAGGCCCAGCGTGCCTTCGGCCCCGCAGACCAGCGAGGGCAGATGATAGCCGGTGTTGTCCTTGCCCAGCCCCCGCAGATCGCCGACCACCGCACCCGAGGGCAGCACCAGTTCGACCCCCAGCAGATTGGCGCGCGTCAGCCCGTGACGCAGCACCCGCAAGCCCCCGGCATTGGTCGCGATACAGCCACCGATCCGCGCACTGTCGCGCGCCCCGAGGTCAATGGGCAGCAGCCAGCCCTCGGCATCGGCTGCGGCCTGCGCGATGGCCAGCGGCGTGCCCGCCCGCAGCGTGATGGTTCCGGCCTCGCGGTCCAGCGATTCGATGCCGGTCAGCGCATCCGTGGCAAGGGCGATGTCGCTTGCGCGCGTGTTCGCGGCCCCCGCCAGCCCCGTCAGCCCGCCTTGCGGCACGACCGGCTGGCGATGGCGGTCGCAGGCGGCAAGGATCAACGCCGCCTCGGCCGTGGTCCGGGGCCGCACAACGGCCAGCGGGGCCTCGGCCGGGGCACCCGACCAGTCGGCGCGCGCGGCCTCGCGACGGGCGGGGTCACGGCTTACGCCCTCGGGCGCGGTGGCGGCAAGATCGGTCAGCACAGCGTTCATGCGCCTATCGCTAAGTCGGGTTTTGCGTGGCTGCAAGATCGGTCTGACATGGATCAAGCCTTTCTTTACAATCCCGTGATAGGGCAGGGCGGATGTGATTCCCTATGGGTGGAGGTCGGGATGACCCGGTTGTTTCTGTTGATGTTGACGATTGCCCTTGGCACGGGGGCGGGTATCGGCGTGATCGTCGCGCTGAGCATGGGCTATTACGCGACCACGCCCATCCTGATTGCGGCGGCAATCGGTGCCGTGGCCTCGGTGCCGGTGGCATGGGTCGTCGCGCGCAAGCTGGGCGAGATCGAGGTGACGGAGGACGGCGAGGAGGAGGGTTAGGCCCGCGCCCCTGCCTCCTTCCTTCTGCTGTGCGGCAGTTTGGGCGCTGCCGTCCGCTGCATTGTCACGGACCAGCGGTTCGTGCATGGCCGGTTGATCGCGCGCAGGGGCTGCGTGCCTATGGCTGCGCCTTTGGTCGCATGACCACCCTTGCGGCAATCATGCCTGCGGCCATCGCAGCCACGAAAACCAGCACCGGCGCACCGCCAATGCCCACCGAGGCGAGGGCGGGACCGGGGCAATAGCCCGCGATTCCCCAGCCAAGGCCGAACAGGGCCGCGCCGCCGATCAGGCGCGCATCCACCGCGCCCGCGCCGGGATGCGGCAGCGGCGCGCCCGTCAGGCTGGCACGCGGCGATACAGGCTGGCGTGCGAATTGCCCCGCCGCCCACCAGGCCAGCGTCATGGGCAGCACGGCCCCACCCAGCACAAAGGCCAGCGTCGGATCCCAGGCCCCGAACACGTCCAGCCAGCCGCGCACCCGCGCGGGGTCCGTCATCCCCGAGACCAGCAGCCCCGCACCGAACAGCGCCCCCGCCGCCAGCGCGATCATCAGGCGTGCCGGACTCATGCTGCTGTTCCCATACCCAGAACGCGGGCGAGGATGACGCCTGCGCCGCCCGCCACCAGATAAACCGCCGTCGCCGTGATGCCGCGCCGCGACAGCCGCGAGATGCCGCAGACCCCGTGCCCCGAGGTGCAGCCATTGCCCAGACGCGTGCCAAAACCCACCAGCAGCCCGGCCAGGACCAGCCCGGTCCAGCCTGCAACCGGGGCGGCAGGCGCCCCGAGATTTGCTGCGACCATCAGCGCCGGCATGGCCAGCAGCCCGGCCAGAAAGACCATCCGCTCCGCCCGCTCGGGGCCGCGCGCGCTGCCGTCGATCACGCCGCCGAGGATGCCCGAGGCCCCCATCACGCGCGCATTGCCCAGCAGATACAGGGCCGCCGCCGCGCCGATCATCAGTCCGCCCGCCAGACCGCGCAGCCATTCCGGGCGCAGATAATCCGTCATGGCCCTCGCCTCCCCTTCGATGTGTCAGGACGCAGAGACCATATTCAAGGGTCGATATGTGTCAAGCGCCTCAGCGCAGCACGATGCCGATGATGACCGCCATCAGCCCCAGCGTCGAGGCGGCAAGGGCGGCGAAATTGACCGGAATCACCGTCTGCATCCGCGCGCGCAGGGCCTCCTCGCCCTGCATCCGGGCTGCGCGCACCGTCAGGATGCACCAGATGATCGCCGCCAGCCCCGCGGTCGTCAGCACCGCGCCCGCCCAGATCAAAACCTGTCCCATTCGTCCCTCCGCATGTCGCGGGGTTTCGCCTAGCCGTGATTGCGCATCCGGGCAAGACCGCCTAGACCACAGGCCCCGAACCCCGCGCCCCCCGCGCCAATGCCGCCCCCGAAAGGAACCTGTGATGCCCAACGACGCCGCCTATTCCGTAGCCGCCGACGAGTTGCGCCAGTTTATCGAGCAATATGAAAATCTTGAGGCCGAAAAGAAAGACCTGACCGAGCAGCAGAAAGACCTGATGTCCGAGGCCAAGGCGCGCGGCTATGACACCAAGGTGATGAAAAAGATCGTCGCCATGCGCAAACGCGACCGCGACGATCTGGCCGAAGAAGAAGCGATTCTGGAAACCTACAAGGCCGCCCTTGGTATGGCCTGAGGGTGATGCCGCAGGGGCGTTCCTGCGGGGCGTGCCGCAACATCGGGCAGACCACCGGCTGCGGCGCGCGCTGCGTTCCGGCCCGCCCGAAGTTGCGGCTTGCCGGGGGATGCGCGGCGCGTATGATCCGTGCCCGCTGCCGTTCCTCAGGCCGTCAGTTCTTAGACCGTCAGCCTTGCACCGTCAGTCCTCGCGGCGCACCAGTTTGCGGCCGGTTATCATCGGGCGGATCAGATCCTCGCGCTTCCACCAGCGATAGAACAGGATCACCGCGACATGCAGGACCACCAGCGCCAGCACGATATTCGCGCCCAGATCGTGCCAGCCCACCGCCGCGCGGCTGGTCGCGGCCGAGACCTGCGCCGATAGCGGGCCGTAATTCACGAAGTCATTCGGGTCGGCAATCAACCCCGTGGCCACCTGCGCCGCCAGTGCCGCCATCATCGCGACGACCGACAGCGCCCCCAGCGGATTGTGCCCCGGCCAGTAGGAGGGGCGGCGCGCGCCCATATGGCGGGCGTAATCCATCACCGCGCCCGGACCGCGCAGGAACTGCGCGAACCGCGCCGGGCCGGGACCGATCACGCCCCAGACCAGCCGGAACGCCAGCAGGGCAATGACCATATAGCCAAACCAGAAATGCAGCGTCATGCGGGTGATGCCCATAGCGCCGCCGAAACTGCCCAATATCCAGGCCCCGGCGACCGAAATCGCCAAAAGCCAGTGATAGAGCCGCAGGAACGGATCCCAGACCGCGGCCTCGGTCACGCCGGGTGGCAGGGGGGCAGAGGCCAGGTCGGGGCCTGCGGCGGGCATCGGTCAGTTGCTCCGATAATTGTCGTGGCAGGCCTTGCAGGTGCCGCCGATGGCGCCAATCACCGGGCCGATGGCAGCTTGCCCGCTGGCCACGGCCTCGCCCGCGCCTGCCGTGGCCTCGCGCAGGGCTGCGGCCTTGGCGGCGAAATCATCGGGGTTTTCCCAGATGATTGCGCGTGCCTGCGTGCGGCCGGCCAGATCGGTGTTCGAGGTGCCGGGCAGGAAATGCACGCTGACGTCATAGGCGCCCAACGCCTGCAAATTGTCACCCGCCTGGCGGGCTGTGGCCTCGTCATATTCGACGGTGCCGCGCGCCATGCCCGCCAGCGTGCCCATGTTCACGTTCAGCATGGTGAAATAGCCCTGGCGCGACTCGAGTGCCGCATCGACGGCCTCGCTGTCCCGCGCATAGCTGGCGAGGGGGAGGGCAGCCAGCAGGCTGGCGGCAGCAAGAAGGGAAAGGCGCATCGGAAATCTCCTGTCGGTGGCAATGGGTGTCGTTTGCGCGAAATCGGTCTGCTAAATGCCGCCCCCGGTGGTCTTGCGGGGGCGGTCAGGGTCAGACTAGCGGCAAGCCGGAAAATCCCGCAAGGTCAAAGGCGCACCCTGCGGGATCAAGAGGTCGCGAGGCCTTCAGGCATAAAGCGGCGTCACGCCAAGCTGGTTGTGAATGCCGTTGACGACGGCTTTCTCCAGCCCCAGCGCCTGCGCCAGATCGTGCAGATAACGCGCCTCGGCCTCGCTGTCGAAATCAATCGCCATGACCGAGATGGAATAGATCTGCCCCTCCATCCCGCGCGGCACCTCGCGCGCCAGCGCCGCGACATCGACCGGCGCGGCCATCTGGTCGCGGATAAAGGCGCGTTCGTCGTCGTCCAGATCACCGATCTGGTCCAGCAGCCGCGCGCGCTCGGCCTCGTCGATCTGTCCGTCGGCCTTCGCGGCCTGGATCATCGCCTTCAGCATCAGGCCAGCCAGCGCGTTCTGCTCCGGTGTGGGGGCGATCTGCGGCTCGTCCTGCCGGGTGATGGCGTCGTTGAACAACTCGCCAAAGCTGGCATCGTTTTGCGGCTGGCTGCCGCGCTGCGCCAGCGTGCCACCCAGAACCCCGCCCAAAACGCCGCCTGCGGCGCCCGAAAGCTGGTCGAACATGCCGCCCAGACCGCCCTGCGCGCGTCCCGGCGAATTGCTGCCGCCGTAACGCTGGCCGCTGCCTGCCGGTGTCTGCCCGCCGCCCAGCACGCGGCCCAGCGTCTCGGCCAGCCCGCCACCGCTGCCTTGCGCAGTGCTGCCGCCCTGACCGAACAGATCACCCAGAATGCCGCCGCCGGTGGTGCGACCGCGCGCGGTGGTGCCGCCCTGATTACGGTTTTGCATCACCGAACCGATGCCCTTTGCGACGATCACCCCTGCGGCCACGCGGGCCAGACTTTTCATCAGACTCATGTCGTCCTCCACTCGTGCGGCGGGCGGTTGCCCAGCACATCGCAGGCTGAACGCGGCGCCGGGTCGCGGGTTCCGCCCGGCGTCTTGTCGCGGCGTGGCATCTGCGCGCCCAAGACGCCTTGATTTTTCCCGAATCTGCATCTACATCGCCGCGGATTGCGAAAACCGGGCCGTCCCGACCGGGGGCGGCCACCGATCAGGAGGCCAAGATGGCAAAGGCAAAATTCGAGCGCACCAAACCGCACGTCAACATTGGCACGATCG
>JAUNTL010000085.1 GCA_030538705.1 Paracoccus sp. (in: a-proteobacteria)
GGCCGCCATCTGCGCATCTTCGTTCCGGCTCATATGACCTCCGGTGCCATTTCATAGACCTGGCAAGCCGATGCTGCGCTGACACGGTCGGCGGGCGTGGGGCGCCGGTCGGGCTCGCTGCTTAGCCCGTCACCGGCGCGGCGGGCCATGCCCCGGCCAAGTCTCGTTGACTTATCAGGCGATGCTGGGTTGATAGGGGTTAACGCTGCACAAGGGGTCGCAATGGCAGAGATTACCTCCCCCACTCCACTTTATCACAGGATTTACAATGTCCTGCGAGAGCGCGTCGTGAACGGCTATTACCCCGCCGAGATCGCGATGCCGTCAGAGGCAGAGCTTGCCGACAGTTTCGCCGCCAGCCGCATCACGATCCGCAAGGCGATGCAAATGCTCACCAGTGACGGGCTGGTGACGCGCACGCGCGGTCGCGGCACGTTCGTCACCGCAAAAGCGCAGCGCAGCAGCTTCAACCGCTCGGTGGTATCTGACGTGCAGGGGCTGCTTGACTATCTGAATGCGGTAGAGCTTTCGACCAGATTGCGTGTCGTTTCTCTCGATACGGGTGAGGCACCGCCCCGCATCTGCTCGTTGTTACAGGTTCCGCCGGACAGCGAGCTGGTGCGCGCGGTGCGCATCCGTGATCTGCATGATATGCCTTATTCGCTGTCAAACAGTTATCTTCTGCGACGGATCGGCGGCCGGCTGACGGCGACCGATCTGGCGAATACCTCGATGATAAATCTGGTTCAGCGAGCCGGGGCCTCGGTGGAAAAGGTCAACCAGGTGCTGACCGCGACGCTTGCTGAGGAAGCATCGGCGCAGCATCTTGAGGTGCCGGTCGGCGCACCGCTGATGCGTGTGAATCGCCTGTTCTTCGATGCCGATCTGGTCCCGTTCTATGCGGCGGAAATCCTGTATCGCGCCGATCTTTACGAATACCATGTCACCTTGCGGCGCGAACCGGGTCAGGATTTCAAGGTCAGCGATACAGGGCGGGCCTAAAGCCCTGCTGCGGCCCGCATCATCGCCCGCAGCACATTCAGACGCGGCTGGACTGGCGGCGCATAGGCGTCGGGACCGTGGCATAACCCCCGTGCCAAAAGCACCTCGACAGGTTTACAGCGCAGCGGGCCGGGGTTCACGACGGACACTGGCAAACGATCGGCCAGATACATGCCCGCTTGGTGCATGGTGGTCGCGCCCAGGCAGATCACCTCGGCCCTGTCCTCCTCGACGCAGCGCATGGCAACGTCGTGCATCCGGGGAAAGACCGCGTCCTCCTTGCCGCCCAGCAGGTTCAAGAAATCCGGCGGCTGGTCGAAACTGCCGACCGAGGCGCATTGGCGTTCGAACCCGTATTCGCGGATAGCCGTGCAGTAGCGCGGCAACGCAGGCGCCCATTGCGCGAACACGGAAAACTGGCTGCCCAGCGTCAGCGCATACAGCATCGACGCCTTACCTGCACCAATCACGGGGATCGGCAGGACCGAACGCAGCATCGCCATGCCCCTGTCTGACATCGTGTCGATGCACACAGCATCGAACTCTTCGTCTGCGGCTGCGCATCCAGCCTCAAAGAGGCCAGATCCATCAGGCCCCAATCGTGGGGAGACATGAACGACTGCGGGCCGCAGGTAACCGGGCGGTAGGTAAGTTGCCAGTCGCCCGGCAGCAGCACATGATCCGATTGCGCCTCGCGGTTGCGGATGCCTGCTTTGTTCAGAGCAAAGGGTACGATGACGAGAATACGGGTCATCTGCGTCCCTCCAGCCATTCAGCCCCGGCAGCGCCGATCAAATCGTGTATGGACACCAGCCGGGCAGGATAGGCCGCCTTGCTGTGCGCGAGCTTCAGGTCCAGCGCAATCTGCGCCAGCTTGTAGGTCAGCGGGCCTGGGTCGATAACCGGCACCTCGACCCGCGCTGCCAGCCACTCATGTGTTTCGTGCATTGTGGTCGAGCCAAGGATCAGCGCCAGCACGCCCGCGCAGCATCAAGCAGCAGGAGGAACACTTCGTCCTGCTTGCCAGACAGCAACACCTTGTTATCCGGCGTCACCCCGATCAAGCGCACCGAGGCGCAATTATGGCCCACCCCCAGCTCGGCAAGTGTTCTGGTATAAAGTATCCGCAGCGGTCCCACATCATCAGGATCGAGAACGTCTCACCCAGCATCTGTGCGACCAGCTTTGCATGGTGCCCCGGTACGATCACCGGGATTGTCAGAATCGAACGCCGCATCGCTGTCTGACATCGTGTCGATGCATACCGCGTCAAAGCCCTGCGTCCCGGCGTTCAGCCCGGCGTCGAGGATCGAGAAATCCGCCAGAGTCATGCCGTGCTGGCTGGAATAATTGGCCGGTCCAAGGCGAACGGGGCGATAGATCAGTTCGACTCCGGGGCCAAGGTGTACGGCCTGAATCTGGGTCTTGCGCCGGGTCAGATCCTCCTCGGCCATCGGGAAAGGGGCGCTGACCAGTATCTTTTCATCCCTAGCCCCCTGCGATACGGGCTGCAGTAATCCCCGCCAACCGGCCGAAGGCTGTCGCCGACAACAGCCCGTTGCCGGACAGATACCCATCATTGCCGTCGCCCGAGAGGCCGCGCGCCGCGCCACCACCCGCCAGCAGGTTCGGCAGGGGCTGTCCGTCCGGACGCAGCACCCGCGCGTCGCGGTCGATGACCAGTCCGCCCTGTGTGTGAAACAGCGCGCCATTGACCTTCACCGCGCGAAACGGCGGGCGCAGGCGGTGCTCGGGCGAAAAGACGCGGCCGAACGCATCAGGTTTGCCGCTGTCGATCGCGCGGTCGATGGCCGCGAATTCGGCTTGCAGCGCGTCGGGCGGCAGGCCCGTTACCTGTGCCAGTTCATCATGCGTTTCGGCGGTTTTCACTGCGCCCAGCTTGCGGATCTCGCGATAGTCGTGAAAGCCTAGGGCGGCCTCCTCGCAGCGCGTGTCGAAAATATCCCATGCAACATGGCCGGGTTGTGCCGCGACCTCGGCCGCGCACTCGGAATAACCGCGCATCTCGTCGGAAAAGCGGCGTCCCTCCGTGTTGACCAAGATGCCGCCGAGCGTCACGACCGCCCATGTCAGCGGCAGCGAGTGGGGATGCGCGACCGAGCCATGCCCCTGGTAGCCGCCCATGTCCGCCACCGCCGCACCAAGCCCGACTCCCCACTTTACGGCATCACCAGTGTTGGACAGATGCCCGCAGCATTCGGCGTCGGCGATCTCGGGGATGTGATCGCGCACCATCTGCGCATCCCCGGCAAAGCCGGAGCAGGCCAGGACCAGCGCATCACAACCGATGGTCTCTAATGCACCGTCGGGGCGGCGGAACCGCAATCCGGCGACACGGCCCGCAGCGTCAGCATAAATATCCTCGACCGATGCGCCGGGCAGCAGGTCGATCCCTGCCGCCGAAACTGCCGCCAGCAGGGCCTGTTCCAGATCGGCGCCGGTGCGGCTGGCCGGTCCGTGCATCCGCATCCGCGAATGGCCCGGATAACGAAACCCGGTGACGATCTCGAATTTCAGCCCGTGGCTATCCATCAGCCAGTCGATCATCGGCCCCACCGTTTGCGCTGCGCGCAGTGCCATGTCATAGGGTGTGCGGCTTTGCGTCTTTGCGACCAGATCGGCTGCAAAAAGCTCGGGGCTGTCATCAATCCCCGCCGCCTCTTGCAACCGTGTGCAGGGGGCCGGGATCAGCCCGGCAGAAAGCGAGGTGGAGCCTTGCGGGTTCACATCCCTTTCCAGCACCAGAACCTCGGCACCGTCATCGTGCGCGGCCAGCGCAGCGATCAGACCGCAGGCCCCTGCCCCGATGACGACGACCGGGATTTTGAAATCGAATGTCACACCATCGGCTGGCAGAACGGCCATCTGTTTTCCCCTCAGTAATCGGTGCGGGCTTTTTCCGGCGTTCCGTAGCGCGCCTCGAGTTCCTTGACCTCGGGCATCCGCACGGTGTCGAAGAACTGGCGAAAGCTCATTACCCTTGGTGCAACCGAGGCGATGCTCTCTTCGGTCTTCAGCACTTCGAGCGTCCGGCGCGCGGCCTCGCACGCCGACAGCAAAAGCCAGTTGGGATAGATGATCAGCTTGAACCCCAGCGCCTCGACCTCTGCGCGCGCAAGGAATGGCGTCTTGCCCGATGTTGCCATGTTGTAAAGCAGGGGCACACCGGGAAACCGCGGCGCGATATGAGGCAGGTCGTCCGGGCCGGGACTTTCAATGAAAATCACGTCCGCCCCGGCCTCGCGATACATCGCGGCCCGGTCGAACGCGGCATTGCGTCCGTCCAGCGCCAGCGCATCGGTCCGGGCGATAACGATGAAATCGGGATCGACGCGGGCATCAACGGCGGCCTTGATCTTGGCCACCATGTCCCCGGCCGGAATAAGCTGTTTGCCCGCCAAGTGGCCGCAGCGTTTTGGCAAAACCTGGTCTTCCAGATGCACTGCCGCGATGCCGCCGCGTTCGTATAGCTGAATGGCCCTGCGCACGTTCAGCGGACCACCGAAGCCGTTATCGGCATCTGCAATCAGCGGCACGTCCGAAGCGTCGGCAATACGCGTCGCGTTATCGACCATTTCCGTCATCGTCAGCAGCCCCACGTCAGGATAGCCCAGCCGCGTGGCCGAGGTTCCGGCCCCGCTCATATACATGGCGGGAAAGCCGGCCTCAGCGACAAGGCGGGCATACATCGCATCGACGACACCCGGCGCCATGATAGCTCGGTCGCCCTTGAGCAGCTGGCGCAGACGTTTGGCGCGGGTCACGGACATCGGAAATTCCCTCGATGAAATGGGGTTCAAAGGCCCAGATAAGCCTGACGCAGTTGCGGGTCGGCCAGCATCGCATCCGCTGCGCCCTGCATAACGATGCGCCCCTGTTCCAGAACATAGGCGCGGCCAGCGACGGCCAGCGACTGCATGACGTTCTGCTCCACCAGCAAGATACCCGCGCCGTCGCCATTGATGTGCGCGATCAGGCTGAACATCTCGTCGACCATGATCGGCGACAGACCCAGCGACGGCTCGTCCAGGATCAGCAACCTGGGTTCGGACATCATCCCGCGCCCGATTGCCAGCATCTGCTGCTCGCCCCCGGAAAGAGTCCCGGCCAGTTGGCCCAGCCGTTCCCTTAGCCGTGGAAAGATGGTGCAGATGCGGTCGAAATTATGGCGCTTGTTCCGATTGGCGCGGCGAAACGCGCCCATTTCTAGGTTCTCCGCGACGGTGAGGTTCGGGAATATCTTGCGCCCTTCGGGGACATGCGCGACCCCCATCGCCACGATGTCACGCGGACGCAGGCCGGTGATGCGCCCGCCCTCAAAGGTAACGCTGCCCGCGCTCGGCCGGATAAAGCCCGATATGACGTTGTTCAGCGTTGTCTTGCCGACACCGTTCGAGCCAAGCAGGGCGACGATCTCGCCAGCGCCAATCTGGATGTCGATGCCCTGAAGGACCGACATTGCGCCATAGCCTGCCCTGATGCCTGAAACCTCAAGCATGGGCGCGCTCCTCTTGCAGCCGGGCTGCAGCGCCGTGCCCCAGATAGGCCTCGATTACCCCGGGATCCTTGACCAACTGTCGTGGCGGGCCAAAGGCGATCATCTTGCCGTGGTTGAGGACATAGGCGGTCTCGGCCAGGCTCATCACGGCCTGCATGACGTGCTCGATCAGCAGGAAGGTGTGCCCCTCGTCGCGGATCTGGCGGATGATGGCGACGATCTCGTCCACTTCGGACGGGATCAGCCCTGCCATCACCTCGTCCAGCAAAAGCAGCTTTGCCTCGGTGGCGAGCGCACGCGCCAGTTCCAGCCGCTTGCGCCCGGCCACGGTCAGAGAGGATGCGGGCCGGTCAAGCATCTGGCCCATGCCAAGGCGGCGGCCTACATCCCCAGCGACGCGCATCGCGTCGCGCCGGTCGTGGCGGCGCAGATAGGCACCGACGGCAATGTTTTCCTGAACCGACAGTCCTGCAAAGGGCTGAACGATCTGGAATGTGCGGATCATCCCACGGGCGCAGATCTGGTGCGGCTCCAGCCCGGTAATGTCCTCGCCGCGAAAGCGCACGGTGCCGGCGTTGGGCCGGGTAAACCCCGCAATCATGGTAAAGCAGGTCGTCTTGCCCGCGCCGTTCGGCCCCAAAAGACCGACGATACTGCCCTCGGCTACGTCCAGCGACGCGCCGCTGACGGCGGTCAGTCCGCCGAAACGTTTGGTCAGGTTGCGAACCTCAAGCATCTTTGCCCCCCTTCTTGCGCCCTGCGCCACTTCTGGCCGCCGCACCCATCACCCCTTGCGGCAGAAAACGCAGCGCCGCGATCAGCACGATGGCGTAAAGGACAAAGTTCAGGCCGGGCGCGTTATGCAGGATGTGCTTGGCGCCCTCGCCCAGCAAATGCAGGCCCAGCGTGCCGACCAGTGGCCCCCAGACGGTGCCCGCACCGCCGATGATCGGGCCGATCAGGGCCTCGATCGAAACCGCACTGCCGTAAACGATGGTGCTGTCGATGAATAACCAAAGCTGAAGGTAAAGCACCCCTGCCAGGCCCGCCAGTGCGCCGGAAATCGCCATCGCCAGCACCTTGATGCGATAGGTGTTGATACCCAGCGCGCGGGCCGCGTCCTCGTTCTCGCGCACTGCGATCAGATAGGCGCCGAAGCGGGACAACCGCAGCCACGCCGTGATCGCCATGACCAGCGCCACGATGACCAGCATGATCGTATAGAACACCGTCCGGTCGGTGAATTGCAGGGTGACCAACCCGGGCGCGAGGGTCAGTTGCAACCCGCTGCCTCCGCCGGTGATTGCAAAGGATGACGCACAGATCCGCAGCACCTCGGCAAAGGCCAGCGTGACAAGCGCAAAATACGAGCCTTTCAGGCCATAGCGGAATGCCAGGGCACCGATGAAAGCCCCCATGCCCGCGCCCGCCATGATCCCAGCGACAAAGGCGAACCCGGCATTGACACCATACTGGGCCTGCAGGACAGCCGAGGCATAGGCGCCGGTTCCGTACATCGCCGCATGGCCGAAGGATGCCATTCCGCCGAACCCGCCGGTGACGTTCCACGCCAGCGCGATCACGGTTACGATCAGCGCATTGATGGTAAAGCCCATCCATACCGGCGACGCCATGAAATACACCGCCGCCAGATAGACGACACAGGCCAGAACGACCGCGATCTGTCCGATAGAAAGAGGTTTCATCAGCTTGCCCTCTTTCCAAACAAGCCGGAAGGCCTGAACAGCAGGATCAGGATGAATGCCAAGAAGATGCCAATCTGACCAAGGCTTTCGCCAAGGAGCAGGCCGCCGAGCGACTCGATCACCCCCAGCAGCAGCCCCGCAACCAATGCACCGGGCAGGCTGCCCATTCCGCCCAGAACGACAGTGGTGAAGGCGACCAGCACGAAAGTATAGCCGACCTGCGGCGTAACGTAGAAGGTCGGCAGCAGCAGGCAGGCCGCCAGCGCAACGCAGGCCGTGCCAATCCCAAAGCAGATGGCATAGGTGTGGTTCACATCAATGCCGACGATCTCGGCGCCGCGCTTTTCGATGGCGACCGCGCGGATCGCCGCGCCGGTGCGGGTATAGGTCATGAACGCCCACAGGATCGGCGCGGCGGCCAGCGCGGTCACGAAGGCAATGACCCGCCCCAACGGCAGATAGGCGCCCAGGAACTCTACCGTGTCATAGGCATAGGGAATGTCCGCCGCTCGCGTGTTCGACGTCCAGAAATACAGGGCGAGGTTGTCCATGATCAGCGCCAATGCCAGCGTGACCAGCAGGACGTTCTGCTCGGACCCGCCGCTCATCGGCGCGATGATCCCGCGCTGTAGCGCGTAGCCCAGCAGGAAAAACACCGGCAGTACGATCGGGATAGCCAGATACGGGTCAATCCCCAGATGAAAATGCAGGAAGTAGACCGCATAAAGCGCCAGCATCAGCAAGCTGCCGTGGGCAAAATTGATGATATGCAGAACGCCATAGATCAGCGTCAGACCCAAAGCGATCAGCGCATAGACCGCGCCCAGGGTCAGGCCGCTGAGGATGGCGGGCAGGATAAGACTGGACATCCCGGCTCCTTTCCGGTTGGTGCCCCCACCCGAGGGCGGGGAACACGCATCAGCCCTCGGCCGGCATCGGGAAGACCGGCTGGGCCGTCGCGTATTCGGTCGGCAGGATCACCTCGATGTTGTCGCCGATGATCTGCGTGTTCACCGGGCGCGCGTTGACGTTGTCGCCATTTACGAATCTGGTCGGCCCATAGGGCATGATCGACCCGTCAAAGGTTGATGCTGCCAGCGCCTCGATCATCTTCTGGCGATCGCCACTGGCCGCGCGCTCCAGCGCATCGGCGATGACCTGAATCGTCGCATAGGAGACCATCACGTCATAGGTGAGGTCCAGGTCGGCATCCGCGACCGACTGCGCCAGTGCCCTGGATTCTGGCTTTCCGGGGTCATACCAGTGGTTGCAGTCCATCACATATTGCGCCACCGCGCTGTTTTCTCGAACGAACCTGATGTTCGAGGCGGCACCGCCCAAGATCGAGTAGATCGCCATCAATTCAACCCGCTGCTGATGCAGCGCACGCGCCATGAGCGTGTATTCGTTCAGATAGTTGGACGGAATCAGGATGTCTGCCCTTGACGCCCTTACGCGCAGCGCGATGTTGTTGAAGTCTCGGTGCGGCGTCGGATGAGAGATGACCTCGGCAACCTGAATCCCTTGTTCCGGCAGTCGCTCGGTCAGAATTTTTGCCATGTTCGAGCCGAATGGGCCATCCTCGTGAACGATGGCTGCGGTTTTGACCGGGCCGCCGGCATCGGCGTTCAGCGTCTTGAGGTTTTCCAGCGCAACGTCGGTGCATTTGTTTACGCCGGGGGTAAAACGGAACACGTTCGGCAAACCGCGCTCGACGACCGTTTCGGCGGTGCCGATGGAAAAGACCTGCGCGAGATTGTATCTGGCTGCCGCCTGCGACGAGGCAAGCCCCAGCGACGAGGCGGTGGCACCGGTGAATGCGCAGACGCCCGCTTCGGCCAGCGTGTCGACGGCCGAGGCGGCGACTTCGGGACGGCTTTGTGCGTCAACGACGACCAACTCGATCTGTGCGCCGCCCATGCTCTTGATCCCGCCGGCGGCGTTGATCGCGTCGGCAGCGAATTTCGCGCCGGCTGCTGACTGGGTGCCGTTATAGGCAAGGTTGCCGGTCAGTGGCTCGAGCACGCCGACCTTGACGGTTGGCACCTGCGCACGCAGTAGACCGGGGGCAGCCAGGCCACCAAGCAGCAGCGCGCCCGATGTTTGCAGCAGTCGGCGACGGTTCATGATCATGTCTTTTCTCCCTGTTTGACGTGGCGGATCAGCGTCCAAGCCACGGATTTCTTGCGATGCGCGCGTTTTCGAATTCGATGATCCGGTCGATGAAGGTAAGGGTCATCTCGATTTCATCGACACCGCGCAGGATGCACTCACGGGCGAACGGCTCGATGATGACGGGGTGGCTGCCCAACCCGCCGGGCAGGTCGACGCGCCCTGCCTCAAGGTCTATTGTAACCAGCGCGCCCGGCTCGTCGGCCAGCACTTGGGTCAGCCGTTTGCACAGCCGGGCATCCAGCCTCACCGGCAGCAGCCCGTTCTTGAGCGCGTTGTTATGGAAGATATCCCCGAAGCTGGGCGCAATCAGCGCGCGGATACCGTGATCGATCAGCGCATAGACCGCGCCTTCACGCGATGAGCCGCAGCCGAAATTATCCTCGACCAGCAGAATCGTTGCTTTGTCCGCACCGGGGCGATTCAGCGGAAAGGCGAGGTCCAGATTGCCGCCCGGATCGCGGCGGATATCGTGAAACAGGAACTGGCCATAACCTCGCGCGCGGTCAGCCTTGAGAAAACGGCCCGGGATGATCTGGTCGGTGTCGCAGTTCATGCCCGGAACGACAACCACGGACGAGGTCTCACGGACAAAGGCTCTCATGGCGCCCCCTCTATCTTGCGCACATCAGTCAGTCTGCCAGTGATCGCTGCGGCGGCAGCCATCGCCGGCCCGACCAGATGCGTGCGCGCACCCGGACCCTGCCGCCCGACGAAGTTCCGGTTCGAAGTCGAGGCGCAGCGTTGGCCCGCCCCTACCACGTCGCCGTTCATCGCAGCGCACATCGAGCAACCGGACTCGCGCCATTCGAAACCAGCGTTGCGGAAGATGTCGGCCAGACCCTCGGCCTCGGCCTGCGCTTTGACCTGGGTAGAGCCGGGCACGACGATGGCCTGCACGGCGGCCTTGCGCCCTTTCAGGACGGCGGCTGCGGCGCGCAGGTCTTCGATCCGGCTGTTGGTGCAGGAGCCTATGAATACCCGGTCGATGGAAAGACCGTCCAGCGGTGTGCCCGGTGTCAGGCCCATGTATTCTAACGACTTTTCTGCCGCCTTACATTTGTCTGCGCTGGCGAAGCTGGCCGGATCGGGCACCCGTGCGGTAATCGGCAGGGCATCCTCCGGCGAGGTGCCCCAAGTCACCATCGGCGCAATGCTACTACCGTCAAGCATCACCTCGGCATCGAACGCAGCACCATCATCGGTGGGTAGCGCGCGCCATTGCGCCAACGCCATGTCCCATTCCTGTTCGGACGGAGCAAAGCGGCGACCACAGAGATAGGCAAAGGTCGTTTCGTCCGGGGCAATCATGCCCAAACGGGCAGCAGCCTCAATCGACATGTTACACAATGTCAGGCGACCCTCGATGCTAAGATCGCGCACGACCTGCCCGGAAAACTCGATCGCGTGCCCGCCTGCGCCACCCGCGCCGATTGTCGCGATCAGATGCAGCATAACGTCCTTGGCCGTGACGCCGTGCCCCAGCCTGCCGTCGATGGTGACGCGCATTGTTTTCGGGCGCACCTGCCACAGCGTCTGCGTCGCGAGCACATGGGCGTTTTCCGACTGCCCGATCCCAAAGGCAATTGCGCCAAGGGCACCCTGGGTCGATGTGTGACTGTCGGAACAAACGATGGTCAGCCCCGGCAGGGTAATGCCCTGCTCTGGCGCGACGACATGGACGATGCCTTGTTCGCGGCTTTGCAGGCCGAAATGCCGGATGCCTCCCCATTGCATATTCGCATTGAACGTCTCGATCATCCGGGCGATGGCCGGACTCGCCGCGTCGCCCGGCAGACGGCCGAGTGTCGGGACGTAATGATCCGCCACGCCGAAGATTTGCCCGGGTCGTCGGGGTTTCAGCCCGCGCCGCCGAAGATCGGCAAAGGCGTGAAAGCTGCCCTCGTGGATCATGTCGCGGTCAATATACAACAGCGATGGCCCGGACGGGTGCCGCATGACCTCGTGCGCGTCCCATATCTTGTCGAACATCGTGCGCGGCTTGGCCGAGATCATGGCGCCTTGTCCTGCCGCCAGAAGGCTCGGGCGATCTGCCCGACAGGCGCGACCCAGACGCCCGAATGGCCCAGCATGTAGTCCAACGCTTCCTCCAGATAGGCGACGCGATAGGGCATCCCCGAAATCCAGCTGTGCAGCGGCAGGCTGACTATGCGGCCGCCATGTGTCGCGCTTTCCCGATACAGCACGTCAAAGCGGTCCTTGACCTGACGGACCCATTCCGGCTCGCTGTGGTGGTATTCGGTGGCAACGACGCGGTCGTCGGTTTCATAGGCCAGCGGCATCGCCAGCAGCGGGCCGTCGTCCGTGCGCATCTGATACGGCATGTCATCATTGGCCCAGTCGAGGCAGTTTTGCACCCCGTTCCGCACCAGCAATTCCGGCGTCAGATAGCTTTGCGCACGGCCGGGGGACAGCCAGCTTTCGACCGCCTGCCCGCTTGCCTTGCGCAACAGGCTCAGCGCGCCTGCAATCAGACCGCTCTCCTCTGCCTCGCTCAGGCCAGAATGATGTACGCGGCCCATGTCCTGCCCGTGACCGACGATTTCGTGCCCGTCCCGGATGATGGCGTCAACAACGGCCGGATAGCGCGCGGCAATCGCACCGTTCACAGCAAAGGATGCGGCCAGCCCACGCCTCGCCAGAACCTTGAGGATGCGATAGATACCCACGCGGTTGCCGTAGTCGCGGTTCGTATAATAGCGATAGTCTGGATAGGGCATCGACAGCGCGCCGGGCGCCTTGAACGGCTTTGCGGACATATCCAGCGGAAACCACTGAACATGCGTGACGATGGAGAGAGCCACGCGCGCACTGCCCGGCCACTCGACCCGCGGACGCCGGAACAGGTCCGACCATTCGTAGCGATCGTGATCCATACCCTGCCGGCGCGCGGGATAGCGCAGATAATCGTCTGTCAGCGACATCACCGGCATCCCTTCGCATTGTGATCGGCGATGGCGCTGCTCATTGCGTCATACCAACCGTCTTGATGATAGGCTTGGGCGATTTCCCTGCCCGTCGCCTGCCAGACGCCTTCATGACCCGCGATATAGGCGATTGCCTCGGCAAATGCGTCGATGCGATGCGGCTGGCCGACCAGATACGGATGCAGCGGAATGCACATTACCGTGCCGCTGGTCTCGGCCTCTTTGTAAAGCTGGTCGAACTGGCGGCGGATCATCTCGCCGTAATGGCGTGGTGTTGCCTTTTGTGAATTATAGACAATCACGTCATTCATCTCGAGCGAATAGGGCATCGAGATCAGCTTTCCAGAGCGCACCTTGACCGGCATCGGCTGGTCATCGTGAAACAGGTCGCACGTATAGAGAATTCCCGCCTCGGCCAGAATGTCCATCGTCCAGAGGTTGTTCGACAGGGCCGGTGACAGCCATCCGGCCAGCGTCTGCCCGGTTACCTTGCGGACCGTGTTGAATGCGTCGCGGATAATCTCGCGCTCCTGTTCGATGGTCATGTTATAGACATATCGGGTGTTATAAATGCCGTGAGAATAGAACTCCCATCCGCGGTCGGCACATTCCCGGATGATCTCGGGGTGGTGGTCACATAGCGCCACATTCAGCGAGACCGAGCCGCGAAAGCCCGCCTCGTCCATCGCCGCCATCATCCGCCCCCAACCGGCGCGATTGCCGTAGTCGCGGTGCGAATAAGCCAACACGTCCGGCAGAGGCCGCGTCCAAGGCATCCGCGTCGGGTTCGGCGGCGGGGCGTATTCGTAGAACTCGATATTCGGCGCGATCCAGACTGCGATCTTCTTACCCTCGGGCCAGACGATCCGGGGGCGCCCCTCATAGGGCAGGAAATCGTAAAGACCGGGATCGGACAGCATCTGCGTCATCCTCGCGCCTCTGGCTGACAGGCTTCATACCAGGCCAGCGCGTCGGCAATGGGGATCACGTCACCATACTTGACCGAAATGTCATAGAGGTTGGCAAAGTGCGGGGATTCATGCTTGTCGGCTACGCATTCCTCGGGAACAATGACCCGATAGCCGCGAGAGATAGCATCGACCACGCAGGCCCGCACGCAACCCGAGGTCGATCCACCCGTCAGCACCACTGTATCGCACTGATGCCAGACCATCAGCGATTGCAGATTGGTTTCATGGAAGGGCGAGGCCATGCGCTTGTTGATCACGATATCGCGGACATGGTCTATGTCCAGACGCGGGTCGAATTCTGCCCGGCGCGAACCGACCTTGATGTTCTGAAGCGAATCCGGCGTGTCGGTGCGCGTTCCCCACACTCCGCAGTCCTCGCCGGACTGCATATAGGCGACGTAGGTCCAGGTGATTGGCAGCCCCTTATTGCGCGCGAGGCGGGCAAGCTGATTGACGTAATCAATCTGTCGGGGGTTGGTTTCATAGGCCGTCGCGAACTCGCCAACAGATGTATAGGCGCGTTGCAGGTCAATATTGATCAGCATGGGCTTGCGCCCGAAACCAAAGCGCCGGCGCGTCGGATTGGTCTTCGCTTGCTCGTAAAGCTCTCGCGCCGTGAGCGACGATGTCTCCATGAAGTTGCCCCCTCCTCGCCGGTCGGACAGCACCCGCAAGCGCACGCCTGCACTGCCAACCTTACCGGCCGACCCTCTTGTTTATTCATAATGTTATACCTTCAGTACTTTTGTAAAGCGTAAACTGGTCAGGAAGCGATGGCGTCGGGAAAGCCCGGCTCGCATCAAGGAAGCGGAAAAGTTGCTCCGCATAAGTTCGTGAGATATTTATTCAGCAAAGCCAGTGCGATAGTAGGGAGTGCTGGCTCCTGCCCTCTCCAACCTGCAAGACCATGACCTGCCCCGCCCATAGGGACCACCCAAACGTCGATGTGCACCGACGCTCTGATTCGACACTGTCACGGGTTTGGAGGCAGCGATCAAATCGGCGATGGAACATTTCCCCGCCGACCTGCCGGGCGACCTCGCCACCGTCATCGGCACGATGGTCTCGCATCTGCAATGGACCCGGTTTCAGGATCACATTCAGCGCGACATCGACGCCGGTGCCACTCGTTCCGCCGCCGACGCTTTCAATCGACCTTATTCAGCCCGCAGCGCATGAACCGAACCAAACCCCACCGCAAAGCGGTTCCAGGCGTTGA
>JAUNTL010000202.1 GCA_030538705.1 Paracoccus sp. (in: a-proteobacteria)
CGTAGGGCAGTTCCAGGCTGTCGAAATGCAGCACCTCGCTCATCGTCGGCGCCCTGTCGAAGCCGTCCTGGTCCGATGTCATCCGGCCCTTGTGCTTGCGCAGAACGCTCCCCCGTGGCGCTGAATTGGCTGTCGGGGTTCCCATCATGCCCGCATGGCGGCTGGCATGACCCTGCAGCTGACTGAGCACATCGCCCCGGCCGCCCCGATCCGCGTCCGACTTCCTCGGCGTGGCTAGAATCATGCGGAGCGGATATGTCGATCCCGCCCCGCCGCCCGCGCCATCCATCATCCCGTCCGATGCCATCGGCGTCGGTAGCGGACGGTTGCGGAACAGGTCGTAGAGACCCGATTCCTTCATCGCCCTGCGCGCGCCCGATCCACCCTCCAGACGGATGCCGCCCTGCTGGGATTGCGATACGGGTGTCGGCAAGCTGTTCGGGGTCATAGCCGATGAGCGATGACCGTTTGCGGATATGGTTGGCGCCGACATTGTCAGCACCCACCACGCACGGCTCGACGGCGTAGCCGAGCGTTTCCAGTTCATCGAGCAGCCGGTCAGCGCCGCGAGTTCGGAGATTAGGGCTGTTCTCAAAAGCGAACCAGCGAGGTCGGCAGTCTCCGACCAGGCGGACGGCTTCGAGGTAGAGGCCCGACCGTTCGCCCTCGATCCCTTTGCCTTTCGTGTTGGCGCTGGAGATGTCCTGGCACGGCGGGCTGCCGACGATGATGTCGGGAAGGATTCCAAGGTCGGAAACAAGGCGAGCTGCCGTGAGTCCGCGCACGTCTTCGTAGAGTCTGACATGGGGATTGTTCTCTGCGTAAAGGATGCGCCGCCATTCGACGATCTCGCAGGCGGCGATGGTGACGAAGCCGGCTCGATGCAGGCCTAGCGACCAACCGCCAGCGGCGGCGCTGAACAGGTCGAGGGCGCGCATCATTCGCAAAGCCCGTATTCGCTGGCGCAGAACAGGCCATCCTCGTCGGCCTGGCGCTGCTCCAGTTCGATCAACAGGTCGTAGCTGCGACCGTCCTTGCCGGTGCGCGACCAGTCGATCGCCTTGTCGATGGTCGCCCGTCCGTGATCGTTTTGGTCGCCGGGGACCGTCGCTGCGGCGAGGAGCGCCGCCGGCGTGCCGAGGGCCGCCGTGCGGCGCGAGACGAGGCCGACCAGCCGCTCCCATTCCCGCACCCGGTCCACCTCGGCAGGGAAGCGCATGGCCCACATGCGCAATTCGCGCTTCCTGACCATGATGCAGGTCGAGCAGCCGACACGGCTCATCCCCATCGTATAAAGCGGGTTGTGCTTGAGGCCGTGGCGCGCGGAGATGGCGAAGGCATCGGCCGCCGACCAGCGGAAGATCGGCCGATAGAGCACGTTGCGGGCGCCGGACGGGTAGCGCACCGATTGGATGGGCTTCTTCCTTGCCCGCGCCGCGCTCTCGTCGGCGCGCTCGCCGATCCAGTCTATGACGGAGATCCCGGCGTCGAGCAGCGGGCGCTTGCGGTGCATCAGCGGGATGAGCTTGGTTTCGCTGGTGCAGAAGCGGACCTTGGTGCTGGGGAACCGACCGTGCAGCATCGCCACGTCGAGGAACGGGATGCCGGTCGGACGCAGCAGTTCCAGTGCGCGTTCGATCAGGTGGTCGGGGACCGGCGGCGACACCATGACGGGGCAATCGCATTGCGCCCTCCATCCGGCCCGCGTGATCGCTCCGGCCTGCCAGGTGTCCCGCCGCCTGCTGCATGGGCCGCTATGGCGCGTCCGCCGTTTCTCCTTCGACCATTCCTCGCGCAGCATGGCGCGCTTGCGTGCGAAGGCCGCGTCGTCGGTGAGGCCCGGCACGTCGTTGGCCGAAACCATCTCG
>JAUNTL010000086.1 GCA_030538705.1 Paracoccus sp. (in: a-proteobacteria)
CCCGAACGAGGCCCTGCGCGACCGGATCGACGCCGGTTGGGGCAAGACGGTTCCGAACCGTGACGATGTTGTGGCGTTGGCTTTCTCGACCGAGGACAGCCGGGTCGTGGATCGCGGTTGCATCACCTATGCCCCGCGTGATGGCGGTGCGCAGCGGTATTATTGTGACGCGCTGCTGGCCTATCCGGGGCAGCGGATCACCATCCGCGTGCCTGCCTATGATCCGCAATATCTGTTCTGTTTTGCGCCGGACGGCAGCCCAATCGGCATAGCCCGGCCTGAACGGACCTTCCACCCGCTCGATCCTGCCGGTGCGGTCGAGGGTGGTGCGCGCAACAAAATGTTGCGCCGCGAGATCAGTCAGAAGGCCAAGCATGTCGTTCTGCTGGACCTCGTGGCCGAAACCAAGCGCCACGTCCAGCACATGCCCGATGCCCCCGAAGCGCCGGTCGCTGCCGTGGTCAGCGTAGAAATGCTGGACCGCATGGCGGCGCTGGAAGCTGAGGAACGCGCCCGCCTTGCCGCCCCCGATACCGAACCCCGCCGCGCGCCCAATCAATGGGACACCGGCACCAATGCCGCGCTGGCGGCGCTCGAATTCGAAGATGAGGAAACCTGATGGAACAACCCGAATTCATTCGCACCGAGGCAGCAGAGAATACGCTTGCCATGTGCAAGGCGGTGCTGGACGCCCGCCCGCACTGCCGGATCGGCCAGATCACCGGCCAGCCCGGCACCGGCAAAAGCGCGCTGACTTTTTGGCTGACTGAGGAAATGGAAGCCCTGCGCATCGAATGCTGGACGCGGATCAGCGACAAGGATTTGCTGCGCCTGATCGTCGAGGCGGCGAATGCCACGGGCATCGCCATTGATCCGTCCGGCACCGGCAACACGCTGTTCAAACGGCTGATCGCGGCGCTGGAAGGCCGTCTGATTATCGTCGATGAGGCAAATCACCTGAAATGGGCGCAGTTGGAAATCCTGCGCAGCCTGTCCGATCTGGGCCGCTGCGGTCTAATCCTTGTCGGCACGGACATTCTGTCGCGCACCATCGCATCGGCCACTGTCAGCACCTATCTGGCGCAGCTGCGCCAGCGGATCGGGGCCAAGATGGTCGCCACCGGCCCCCTGACCAGCGATGACGAGATTGCCGCCTATTGCGTTGTCCCGCGCTTTGGAAAAGTCAGCCGGTCCGTTGCGCGCCAGTTCCGCAAGCTGACCGGCGGTTACTGGCGCGCGGCGCTGGAACTGGGCGACGCCTGCGAGCGGCTGATGAAGGCCGAGGGTATCGACAAGCTGGATGAGGTGGTCGTGCAGACCGCCGCTGCGTTCATGGCTGGGGCGCGGTGATGGCCGAGCATTTCATCCTGTCGTCTGATGCTGACGATTTTGCGCGTTTGCTGTCTTATTCCGGCACCGTCAAAGGCGGCAAGCTGATCCTGTCGCTGAAAGTCGAGATCGAAGGCTGGCGGATGCACAGCGAGCTTGAGGCGCTGGAAGCGATCCAGCAGGCGCATAAACCAAAGCCACAGCGAACCGCACCGAAAAAGCAGCCGAAGGCGAAGCCGAAACCGTTGGCCTTGCCCGCCCCATCTCTGGCCCTGCCCGGGCCGCAGGAAGGCGGTGAATGGTGACGGACTGTATTCATGAGGCCATCGCCATGGCCGCACGTATCCGTGCGCAACTGCGCGTATCATCCGCCCGCGCCGTCCTTGAAATGCTGGTGGCAGGCCATGGTTTCACCTGGACAAACGACCGCGACCCGCAACGCCTGCGCGGTCTGGGCGTGTCCTGTTCATGCACCAGCGGGCCGCATGGTCTGCTGGTGAACTGGATCGCTGCTGTCGAGCGCCGTGCCGCATCCCGCAACACCAATCCCCGAAAGGAAACCAAATGACCATTCAACAAACCGACACCTATTGGCTGGACGCGGCGGGCAACCGCATCCGGCTGGCCAATATCAGCGAAGCCGACCAGATGAAGGACGAGGTGACGCGCCGACTGGTCGCGGGCGCGAAATCCGTTCAGTCGGTCATGGCCGAGTTCAAGCGCACCGCGCTGGATGAGGCGCTGGCGGCGAAGGCCCTGATCTTTGACAAGTATCAGGTCAAGATGGGCGGCAAGAAGGGCAACTTCTGGCTGAAATCCTTCGATGGCACGCAGGAAGTGCAGGTGGCTGTCGCGGATCAGATCGGTTTCGGCGTCGAGCTTCAGGCCGCTAAAGCCTTGATCGACGAGTGCATTGAGGGTTGGTCGCCCGGCGCGAATGACAACATCATCACAATGGTTGAGTTCGCCTTTCAGGTTAACAAAACGGGCCGGATCGACACCGGGCGCGTGCTTGGCCTGCGCCGCCTGAGCATGAAAGGCCCTGACGGCCAGCCCGACCTGCGCTGGAAACGCGCCATGGATGCGGTTTCGGACGCGATCGTCGTGACCGGCACCGCGACCTACATCCGGTTTTATGACCGCGCTGACGGCGGCGCTGTCACGCTGGACTTCTCGAAACTCTGACATTCCCCGCCTGCCGGAAACGGCAGGCACCAAACCTCTGTGAAAGGACATGACCATGACCAAATCTGAACTGATTGCACTGATGGCAGCGCATGAACCGCTGACGAAAGCCACCGCCGAGGCGGTGCTTGACGTGCTGGCGAAGGTCGCCGCCGAAGAACTGGCAGACGGCGAAACCGTCACCATCCCCGGCATCGTCAAGCTGACGCCCAAGGCCCGCGCCGCCCGCACGGGCCGCAACCCGCAGACCGGCGCGGCCATCGACATCCCGGCAAAAACTGTCGTCACCGCCAAGGTCAGCGCCGCGCTGGCCAAGGCCGTCGCCTGACCCACTGCGAAACCGGCCCCGCGTGGGCCGGTCGGCGGGGCGTGGTGGCCCCGTCCTGATGATGCAGCCGAGGAAAACATGGACATCAAACGGAAAATAGCCGCGCTGCTGGCAATGACCACAGCCGCCGGATGCACCGAGGCCGAGGCGCTGGCCGCATCCGCAAAGGCGGCGGCGCTGATGCTGGAATATAATCTGACGGCAACGGAAATCCATATTGAGGATCAGACTGTTCGGTCCAAGACGGCGGGCCGCTCGGTGCGCGATCCGCTTTGGAATGCGGTCGCGCGCTGCACGAATACCGCGCCGTTTTTTCTGACCGCCCGCCGTGGTAGCGACATCCAGTTCATCGGGCCTGCGCCGGGGCCGGACATTGCTGTCTATCTGTTCACGCTGCTGAACCGCGCCATTGATCGCGCTGTCGCGGACTTCAAGAAAGCCCCGGAATATCGCCGCCGCCGGTCGACTGCGACACGTCGTCAGGCGGTCCATGATTTTACCTTTGGGATGGTGTCGCGGCTGGCGAAACGACTGCGCCAGCAGTTTTCGCCGGTGATGTCGGCCAAAGCGCTGGCCGAGGCTGACGCGGCGCGGCGTTCGCGCTTTCCTGATGCGGGTTCGGTTTCCGCGCCGCATCGTGATACCCGGTTCCACGATGCTGTCGCAGCTGGTTGGGGTGCTGGTGGTCGGGTCGGCTTGATGCATGGTGTCAGCGGCGCAGATGCGCCCCGCGCTTTGGGGGTGCTGTGATGATCGCGCATCTGTGGATCGCCCCTGATGGCGAAGTGAAACTGGGCTGCGACGTGGTGGGCCGGATCACATGGGCCAACCCTTGTGCGTATCTGTCGGCGGCTGGTGAATGGTCGGCTGGCCCGGATGATGTGTGCTGGGAGTGCTTTGGCACTTTGACACCCGCTGACGAACTGGGAAATCTGGAAGGCGAAATCGACGAATTGAAGGCCGCTCTGGAAAAGGCCGGCCAGAAAATTGACGCGCTTGAGGCCGAAATCGTCAAGCTGCGCGAGGGGTCAGCACCATGACCGAGCGCCTGGCCCCCGACGAGATCGCCGCCCTTGCCCGCATCACGGTCAAGCACATGCGCCGGGTGATCAGCCAGTTCAGCGCCGGGCCGTGGCATGGCCGCACGGCATGGCGTGGCCTTGCGCATCCATCCCGGTCCGCTGGTCGAGTTTTCCAGCCTGCCCGCCGATCTGCGCGACGCTGCCTTGGTGGCGCGCGGTCAGATGGCGTTGCCGCTGCCCTCCCCGGACCACAATATTCTGGAACGGCGGCACGCCGGTCCTTGCTCTGACCTGAAAGGCCCTGATCATGCCCGTTAAATCCGCCCCGAATACCCGCCGTAATGGCGATCTGGCCATGGTCCACATGGCTGCAAAGCGCCTGTTTGGCGATGTGTCGCGCGGCGGTGACGGGCGCGCGGCCTATGAGGATTGGCTTGAGCGCCTGACCGGCCAGCGGTCGGCGGCAAAGCTGTCGCTGGACGCGCGGATCGAGTTGATCAAGCGCCTGCACAAGGACGGTCTTGTCCCGGATCGCGGGCGTGGCGGTGCCGGTCGCACCGTGGGCGGGGCGGATCGCCCGACCTCGGCGCAATGGGCCAAGATTGGCGGGCTGTCACGGTCGATGGGCTGGAAAGGACTGGAAGACCCCGCCCTGAAAGCGTTCGTGAAGCGGACGGCGAAGGTCGAGGATACCCGGTTTCTGACGCGCCAGCAGGCAAGCGCTGTCATTTTGGGAATGGAAGAATGGTTGAAATCAAAAAACCAATCAGTAACAAAGACTTGACGCACAGGAAGGGGCAGGCCCGTGCAGCGGCACCTGCTGCACAGATCGGCCATAATGGCGGGCCGGTGATGCTGCCGTTCGGGATCGGGTCAAGCTGGCTGGCCTCGGCCACAGAGGCCGAGTTGCGGCGGCTTGCCAAGCTGCATTTGCGGATCGAGCGCCGCAAAGCTGGCCTTGCCGTTGAGATCGCCGAGCGCCAGCGCATCATGAACCGCTGCATCCGGCGGATGCGCCGGGCGGCTGGCAAGGATGGTGGCCATGCAGTGTCCTGATTGCGGCAGCGCCCGCACCCGCGTCACGTCCACCTTTAATCACGGAGCAGTCATGATGCGCTATCGGCTTTGCAAGATATGCGGCCACCGCTGGAAGGCGTGGGAAGAGGCCGACAAATCGCCCGTCCGCCCCAAACGGTCCAGTAAAACGGCCCAAGGATCAGACCTGTTCAACTCGCCGGAACCCCGCAAAAATGACCGCCCTGAACACTGAAACCCTGTTCGCCCAGACCATCCGCCGCCGCCTGTCCCGATCGATCCTGATCAAGGACAGCGCGGCCTTCGCGCGCTTGCAGACCGAATTGCAACAAGCGCTGACGCGGGCGTGGGACGATGCCATGCGCGAGGGGATCATCAATGCGTTGGACCGGCTGCGCGATCTTGGCCCCGGCAGCTTTACGCAGGCTGATGCTACCTCGATCCTGTCGGCGCTGGAAGAACGTGTCGGGCGCGAGGCTATTCAGGCCGCGATGCGCAAGCCGGTCATCAACCTGACGGATGCGATTTTCCGGGTGGGCGCGGCAGAGGTCGGCGCGGCGGCTGGCATCGACATCGCCTTCGCGCGCCCCGATCTGGATGCGCTGGACGCGCTCAAACACAATAACATGGTCTGGATCGGGCAGACATGGGACAGCCACACCAAGAAGAAGCTGGATGCCGCGCTGACCGAGTTCTTCCGGGACGGCATGACGCGTGATGGTCTGGCGCAGCGTATGGCAGATGATTTCCGCACGCTGACCAGCCGCAGCCATGTCTATTGGGAAATGTTCGCCGATCACACCGCCACCAAAGTGCGTGAGATCGGGCGCGTCACGGGCTATGAGCGGGCCGGGATGGAGTATGTGCAGATCCGCGCCCATCTGGACGAACGCACCACGCCCGTCTGTCGCCACCTGCATGGCCGCGTGATCGCCGTCAGCACTCTGTCAGATCAGCGCGACACTTATCTTGAGGCTGGGCGGCGCGGTGACATCGAGACCATGAAGCGCGCATGGGTCATGCACGGTTCGGGCGCGGACCTGTCGGCCACCGCAACCCGCGATCTGGAAGGCGTCGGCAGCCCGCCCTATCACTACCGCTGCCGCACGATTACGGTGGCGTATTGGCCCCCCGCACCTTCCGCGCAGATATCCATCGGCGAGATGGGCCGGAGGGATGTCGCGCTGCATGACGTTGAGCGCAAGACCTATGACCGCGTGGCGCTGACCCGCAAAGAGGTTGCCGCCATGATTGATCGCGCCCGAACTGCTGGTTGGGCAAATCATGACAAGATGCGGGCAACCTTCGAAAAGCACCGTGATGCTTTGCGGGTCAAGGAGTTATCGGGGTTTTCGCAATCGGCGGTAGATCTGATCCGCCGGGGCAATCGCGATCTTTATCTGACGATGCACACCAAGCGCGATGGATCGCAGGAGCTGCGCATGATATTCGAGGGTGTCGCCAAGACCTCCAAAGGCGGGGCCGCGCTGGCCAAAACCATTGTTGCTGTGGAAAGCAACCGCATTATCAGCCATCATCGGACCGGCCTTAAGAAGTCAGAGGCGTTCAGGGGCGGCGTCAAACAACCGGCACGGGGCATTATGAAATGGCTTATGTTCTGAATGATATGGACGGCACACTGGATGGTGTGACGCTCTTGTTTGCGGGTCTGGGGCGATACCAGTCCATCCTTGAGCCGGACAGCGAATATGATCTGGACGAGGCGCTGGAAGAACGGTCAGCGTTCGAGATGGTGCGCGATCAACTGACGCCCGACCAGCGGGCCGAACTGGATATTGTTGACGCGTTCTGGCGGGCCAACCCTGATCAGTTCAATGCAGCCTTCGGAGTCCAGCACTATCAGGCCAACAAGAAAACGGCCCTTAGCGGCTATGTCTCTGACGCCGAAGGCCGCGTCCCCGCTGTCCCCGCAGCGCACTGGTGGTGGTGGCCGATCCCCGAAGTCCAACAATAGGACCGGACCACAATAAGCTGGAATGAGCGGCGCGCGCGATCCGACAGGGCCGCGCGCGTTATCCTGCGCTGTGACGCAGCAGTTCCTTGATGTCTCGGCGCATCTCGGCCAGTTCCGACTTCACATCGCGCAGGGCGTCATTGGTCGCCGCGCGGGATTCACGTGCGGCAAGCATGTCCTCATGGCGCTGCTTCTCAAGCCGGTCGATAGAGGATGCATTCATCGTGATGCGACCTTCAAGCCTGATGAGCCAGGACAACGCCCCGATACCTGCCAGCAGCATTCCCCAGAACTCTTTAATTACATCAGTCATTTTCGACCTTTCTCGCGCAGCAGGTAGCCAATGGCCGCGATCAGCAGCAGGGCCATCCAGCATGTTATTGCCGCGCTGTCCCGCCCGGCTGCGGTATAGGCGATCAACTGGCAGCCCAGTGTAACGCCCGCCGTGTCTATCAGCCCATCGGCCAGCGCGGCTATGGGCTGATCACCGCGCCGCAGGGCGATATGCAGTTGCCGCCCCTCCCATAGTAGCAGATAGCCCGCCGAGATCACGTAGGCGGCGCAGATCGGCCCAAGGATGCCCGCCAAGATCAGCACGAGACCCTGACAGATGGCCGCATGAGCAAGCAGCACCGCCGCCCATGTGTATGGGTCGCGGTGGGCGGTAGGGGTAAGGAGGTCGCGGATCATGTCAGTGAAACCCCATATTTTGAAGCGAGAACCTGACGAGCCAGCAGAACGGCAGGTTCGGGCATGGCTGCGCTGCGACCTGGCGCGCAAATCACACTGATTAAACCTCCAATGTAGCCCTGGAACAGAGAGGCAGGACTTCCGAGGCCGGTTATGGACAAGCCAGTTCTGGTTTCGGCAACAGTGTGTCTGACCGATCCATCCCAGATCAGCGCGGCCTCTCCGTCTGTGATCCGAACCTCGCCAATGTGCCACGCATCCAGCGGCGTATTGATGCGGACAGTTGGACCTGACCCGCCGAAGTAATACCGCCAATCCAGAATCGTTAAGCTGCGCTCAGTGTAATAGACGCCGCCATTAGAAATGCCGGGCGCTACGAATTTATTGGTGTTTGCTCCCGTGACCGTTGGCTTGATCGCGATCAGAAAGTGAACACCGTCAATATCCGGCGTGACGGAAAAGCCAAGGGCTTTGCCACCAGCAAAACGGGCAGCCCCATCATCCAGCACCGGCCCGTCTGCACCAGACAGGTTGAAAGCCGCCCCCGCCCCGCCGCGATTGGTCAGGGCGGTGATTGTGCTGCCGCTCATGGTGCGATCACTGGCTTCCCAGAACCGCAGATCCATCGGGATCTGGCCCGGCCCGACGCCGGCATATGCGCCAAGCGGTCGCGGCACGGCCCAGACCCTGCGCCCACCCATCCAAGCCGCCGCCATGCGCTCCCCGCCGTGCCAGAGTTGATCAGCGACCTGCAAATCAAGGATGGTCATGCAGGCACCACGATCAGATCACCCGGATGTTGCACCGAGAGCGCCTCAGCGGTTTCGGTGGTTGCGATGCGGATGGACATGCTGGTGCCGTCGTCCCCCGTCTCGCCGGCCGGAATGCTCAATGTGTTGGTCTCACCGTCCCATGAGGGCGGCGCGCCCGGATCGCCGCGCGCCACTGTGATCCCGGCCCATCGCGCGGCCATGGCCCGCCCTGCCGCCAGATCGGCCTGCGCTTCGGCCTCGCGGCCAGCACGTGCTGCTGCACTGGCCGAGTTCGAAGCGATGGCCGCAAAGCGGCGAACCTCGGCAAGGTGGCGCTTGGCTTCATCAGGGGTCATTTTGCGCGGCCTCGGCGTTGCACCTCGGCCAGCTTGGCGCGAGCAAGGTTTTCAAGGGTCTTCGTGCTTGGCGTCAGCGCGGCCAGCGCTTCGGGCACGCTGGCGCGGACATGATCCAGCACGATGGCCAACGCCGCTTGCGGGGTCAGATTGCCGCCTGCCGCCAGAAGTGCCCCTGTCATCACTGCCGAATGCAGCGCCTCGCGGTGGCGAGCCGTAACGTCAATGCCCCATTTCCGGCGCGCCGCTGCTGCCGCCCATGCGATGGCGCTGGCCAACACGATGCTGGCGATCTCAACCAGATGGGGGGTGGCTTGGGAAATGATCTGGCCCATTATGCGGCCTCCTTCAACTCGGTCAGCAAGAAGCGCTGCAACTCAAGGACGCGGTTCGACCACCCGCGCATGTAGGTCGAGGCATTGGCGGTGAAGGCATAGCGGCGCAGCCGCCAGCCAAGGAACTGGATGGCGGCGTCATCCTGATCAGCCTTGGCTGCCGCGCCCGCCGTGACCGGCCCGATAGTCCCATCGGCATTCACGCCAAGCGCATTTTGCAGCAGCTTCGGCGCGATGCCCGCGCCCTGATTGATCGCGCAGTCAAACAGCGCCACGGCCAGCTTGGGCGGCAGCTTGTCGCAGCCGGGCTTGTCCCAATAGTCGCGCTTGTAGATCTGAATGGCGCGCTCTCGGGTCAGCGCGCGGATGTTTTCGCGCGGGTAAGACCGCTTCGAAATCCCGAAGTTTGTTTCGCCGCCGGGGTCGCGTGGGTCATTGACGTAGCCGCCTTCAATCCGCTCACGCAGCACGAAGGCGACGGCCTGATCGAAGATGGATGGCGCGGCGTTGACGGCGGGCGCGGCGGGTGCCGTATCGGCGGGTTTGGTGGGGGTTTTCGCCATGATGGGTCCTTTCAAGGCTTGGGGTTGACGTGCAGGCCGCGCGAACGCAGGCCCTTGTTCAGGCGGTCGGTCATTTCCTGACCGATCCGGGGCGCGAGGAAATCCAGCCCCTCGGTCTCCAGCGTGGCGACGGCGCGGGCCAGCCACGGGTTGCCTTTGCGGGCGGGCTGGTGAACCGCGCGGGCAAAGGCAGGGCCATTCTTGCCCTTGAATTTCAGGGCCTTTTTGCGTTTTGGCTTGATGGTCAGCGCCGGGCGTCCGTCATGGACGGCGCGCGCGTAGGGCATGTTGGCCGACAGGATCGCGCCGTCCGCGCCCCATGGCTCGGTGATGTGGGACTTGCGCAGATCGCCGCGATCAAACGGCACATTGCCCTGCCGCGTGGCGATCTCGCGCAGCTTTTCCGCGATTTGCAGGGCGATCTGCTGATCGGTCAGGCTCATGTCAGCACCTCGACCCCGATGCCCCCGCCGCCGCCCGCTGCCGCACGGCCATCCGCCGCCAGCGCTGTGGCCCAGAACAGGTCGCCGTGACCGTCATCGTTGCGGTCGGCGTCGTATTTGATCGACTGGCCGCTGATCTGTTTCTGGACGCTGTGCAACTGCGCCAGCACGCCCGGATCATTGGGCAGGATCAACCGGCGATCCTCGGCCAGTTTCAGCAGGTTCAGCGCCAGCCGTGCCTTGCGTTGGGCCGAAAACCAGACACCTTCGAACCGCTCGGGATGAGCGGCCTGCAATTCCTCGGCCAGCTGCATCCCGAGGCCGGTCTTGTCGATCTTCCAGCCTTCGATGTCAAACCGCGCATCGACATCCAGCACGGTCGCCTTCTGGCCCGCGAAGGCCATGCCCTTATGCATCTCATGGTGGACCAGCGCATAGCGGTTGCCCCATTTTCGGCCCTGCGCCTCTTGGCCGATCAGGGCGATGGCGGTGCGGTCGTTGATCCGGCCCACGTCCACGCCGCCGCGCAAGCGGCCAAAGCGGGACGCATCCAGCGCCGGGTCCGTGAGGCTGTGCAGAAGTTCCCAGGACAAAAGCGCCGCGCCGTTTTCGGCCCATTGGCATTCGTAGAACATCGCCCAAGCCTCGCTGTCGAACAGCATGCGCAGCTCGTCCAGCCCGCCGGGCAGCGGCATTCCTTGGGCGATGGCATCGTGGATCGTATAGGTCCACTGGCGGAAATGGCCGTATCTGCCTTTATGATTGGTGGCCATTTCCCAAAACAGGCTGCCCGGCAGGAACGGCGTCGAGAACACCGTGACGCGCCCGCCGATGGCCGTGATCGACGGGATGATTGCGGCCCAAAGCAGTTTCTGGTTGCGGACCCATGCAAATTCATCCAGCCAGACATCACCCGCAAAGCCCTGCGCAGTGCGGAAGTTGGTGCTGACGGCGATGATGTCGGTGCCCTTGACCTTGATCGCCTTGGCGGTGTCCTCATCCAGCGCGATGCCCAGCCTGACGGCATGGACGCGGACATAGTTCAGGATGATCTGGGCCTGCCGTTCACTCGCCGAGACCACGATCTGGGGACGACCGGCCAGTGCGCCCAGCAGCACTGCCAAGCCGACGACATAGGAAAACCCGATCTGACGCGCCTTCAGGATCAGCCGATAGCGTTCGTCGGCCTGCAAAAACTCGCTCTGATAGGCGTAAAGCCCATAATCAGGGTCCAGCACGCGGGCCAGCGCCTCGGTGCTGACGGCCTGCATGATGCGCGGGCGGGGCTTGGGGACAGGTGCCGCCTTGCGCAGCCGTTCAAGGCTGCGTGTCAGCATGGCCAGCCGGTGCGCCTGCGCCGTCGTTGGATTTGCCGCCCGCGACAGGCGTAAAATCTGCGCCTCAAGCCCGGCGGTGGTTTCGCGGCGCGCGCGCAGTTCCGCACCCCAGTCACCCGCCTTGATCCATTGACGCACGGTGCGGTCGCTGCATCCCATCCGGGCCGCGATTTCGGCAGCACTGTCACCGGCCAGATACTCGGCCAGAGCCTGTTCGCGGTCGGCGTCCGTGAACTTGGAGGGTCGGCCACGCGGCGAGGATGCCCGCAGGGACTCTGGGGCGTGGGTAGGAGTCGCCTTAGCGGTTTTTTCGACACGAGGTAGCGGCGCGCGATTGGCGGCGCTCTGTGGGCCGTTTTTAGGGGGCTTTCCGCGACCGGACATTTTGACCCTCACACCCGCGCCAGAAGTGCGACCAGCGCATCGAGCGCGGACGGGGCGGCGCTGCGCTGGACGGTGGCCTGTGCCGCCCCCTGACCGGCTTCGAAACCGGGCAGGAACAGGCGGGCTTCCTCGGGCGTGAGAATGCCGCTGTTGACGAGATCGGGCAGCTTGCCGGTGTCTTCACCCGGCGGGGTCAGGTCAAGCGGGCGGAAGGCCACCTGATCGTCAGCAAGCCCATCATCAGGATCGCCGGGCTTGAGACCAAGCGCCGACAGGATCGGGCGCAACTGGTCCAGCATGGCGCGGCGTTTGGGACGCAGCGTCAGCAATTCGAAGGTAAAAAGCTGGCCCGAAACCTCGCTGGCCCCACCCAGGGCACCCGCCGTGACGATGCCCAGCATCCGGGGCGGCACGCCATGCGCAATCGGGATGCGGTCGCGGGCGGCGTCGATCAGCTTGAGGAAATCGGCGTCCTTCACATCCGCCGTCAGGCGTTCGAAAGTGACGCTGGTATCTTCGCCGACATGCAGAAGCAGGGTGCGATGGGCGTTTTCCAACCCATTGTATTCGTGGCGGAAAAACGCGGCCACCACGTCCTTCTGATCGCGGGTGGGCGTTGCGCCCTTGAAGATCACCGCGTGTTCAGGGATCGCGTTGTTGCTGAAAAATTTGGCGTTGTAAGCAATCGCTGCCCGCGCCAGCTCCAACATCCCTTCGGTCCCGATCCATTCGGGAAGGGCGTAGCGCCCACCCATCGGGCACGGCACTTTGAGCTGGATCACCTCATCTGCCGTGAAGGTGATCTTGCGGGTGTCGCCATTGGGCAGCGGCACCCGCTGAAGAAACCCATCACGCCAGCGGGTCATAGTGATGGCAGGCAGACGGCGCAGCCCCGCGATCCGATCCTTGGCCCGGATGACCTGCACGAAAGCGTTGCCATAAGTTTCCAGATCAACCCCCAGATTGACCAGCATGTCGGTCGCCCCGCTGTCGCACAGCGCGTCAATCCGGGCGGCACCCTTGCCGATCAGCCCGCCGCCGAAGGCGCTGGCGGCTTTCAGGCTGATGGCCCGGCCATGCTCGGCGCTGGACCGATACAGGGTGGCCAAAGCCATCGGCGCAATCGGCCACAGGAATTCGCCATCGACCCCGCTGCCCGGCTGCATCAGCAGCGCGGGCAGGTCGAATTTCAGAATCTCTGCCGACATCGGCGGGGTGGGTTCGGTGGTATCCATGCATCTCTCATACACAGCCAATCCGGCCCGAGGCAGTCACCCAACCTATTGAAATGCCACACGTGGCGGTAAATAGATACCACATACTAGGCCCCGACGGGATCATCTGGCAGGAGGGTTGCAGACCGCCATGCAACCAACCGGAGCCATCCCCTTGGCCACCCTGAAAGACCTCTCTGTCAGCTTCCTGTCGCTGGTGCGCGCACCGGCCACCGGCAAAGGCCTGACCCTGAAATCCGCCAAGCCCGGCGAACGGGCCGAGGCATTCCACATCGCCAAGACCGATGATGAACGGATGGTGGCTTACGGCGTGGTCTATGCCCCCGATCAGGTGGACAGCCACGGCGATACGGCTGACGCCAAGACGATCCGCCGCGCGGCCTATGAGTTCATGCGCGAAGGTCGCCTGAAGAACATCGACACCGAGCACAGCTTCACGTCGCAGATGGCCTATGTGGCCGAAAGCTGGCTGGTGCGCGTGGGTGACGATCTGTTCCCGGACGAACCGGAAGGCGCATGGGCGGTTGGCATCCAGATCCATGATGCCGATTTGTGGCAGGCCCTGAAAGCGGGCGAGTTGACCGGGATTTCGCTGGCAGGCGTGGCCCGGATGGACCCTGACCCCGGCCAGCCTGCGAACCCCGCTTACACCGAAAAGGACGCCCATCCGCCCCGCTGGTTCGCCCGTCTGTTCCCCACCCTGAAAGCCAACCCCACCACCCCCAAGGAGACTGACACCATGAACGAAGACAAAGTGCGCGAGATCATGCGGGCCGAAATGCCCGGTCTGATCACGGACGCGCTGAAATCGGCGGGCCTCGCCAAGGAACCGGAAAAGCCCGCCGATCCTGCCGAAGCTGCTGCTGCCGCTGTCGCCAAGGCGCTGGAAGGCATTGAGGCCAAGCTGGATGACAAGATCGCCCGCGCGGTCGCCAAAGGCGTGACCGAGGCCGATCCGGCGGGCGTCAAGCTGGTGGAGAGCTTCGCATGATCATCACCCTGAAAGACGCCCAGGGCAGCACCCGCCAGATGCACGATCTGGTGGCGCTGGCCAAGGCGCTGATCGGCCCCGCCGATCTGGCCAATGGCGGTCAGATGTCGGCGCAGGCGGCCAGCAAGCTGATTTCGATGGTGTTTGCGGACAACTTCCTGTCGAAAGTCACCACCGAAACCATGTCCCGCCTGACCAAAGACGTGGACGTGATCGACATCATGCGCCGCCAGCTGGTGCGCGTGGCGCAGGGTCGCGACCCAGAAGACGGCGATACGGTCGATGCCGCCGAACACGGTTGCAAGCTGACCGCGCTTGATGTGCAACTATTCCCGACCCTGAAACTGGATTTCTTGCGGGAGAATAAGGACAATCCGAACCTGATGCAGGTGGTCGAGGATGGCTTCAATACCCGTCTGACCAACGATCTTGTGGACCTTGCGTTCAACGGCGTGGCCGATGACGCGGCGGGTTC
>JAUNTL010000203.1 GCA_030538705.1 Paracoccus sp. (in: a-proteobacteria)
AAACCTGCTTCCAGCGACAGCCCTCGGCCCGCATCCAGACGATCCGCGCGTCATCCGGCTCCAACCAGCGCAGCCAGGTCAGGCACTCCTCCATCCGCTGGATCTCGGCCGGATTGGGCACCACCCGCATCCGCGCCTCGTGGTAACCATAAGCATGTTTGGCCTCATGGATGTATTCCGGCCAGGCGCTGCCATAGCCCCTTGGGCCGGAGCCGGGCGGGTTCGGCAAGCGGCGCAGCGTCAGCGCGGCTTCCTCGAAACGGTCCTCGATATCGCGGGGCGTGAACGGTTTGCGCATCACCGGCCTCCGTCCACAAACGGCACGCCCCGCGCCCGCATCCGTTCCCGGCTGACCAGTCCGGCCTTGAGCAGGGCACTGGCCATGCGGTTCGAGATCGCATTCTGGGGCAGGTATCGCTCGCCATTCACCCAATCCGCGAAGAAACGCAGAGCTGGGTCGTCGCCCGCGACAACGGGCGCCGTGGGGGCGGCCCCATGCGCCGTCACAGGGACCGAGGCTGTGACTGCGCGCCCTGCCGACCGCGCCGCAGGTGCCGCCGCCAGTCGATCAGCACCAGCCCCGCCGCCAGAAACCATGCTGTTCTCAGCATTCTGCGCCCTCTCCGCCTTCGCAACGCGAGCGCGATGCGCTTCCCTCACCGCATCGCTGAAATAAGCCCAAGTCCGTATTGGCGCCGCCCGCATCGCCACCGTTCGGCTGGCAATCACCGGCAGCACGTCCAGTTCCAGATCCAAACCCTCCGACAGCCAGCCGTCGATCACATCGGTCGTCGCCGTGATCGACTGCCGACCGGCTGGGCATAGCCCGCGACCTGCTGCCGCCAGACAGCGCCCCTGCGATGAGTTATCCACAGGCCCGCCGCTCGCGCGCGGGGTAGTAGTAATTACTGGTTCCTTTACAAGGTTAGTCTCCGAATTTCGGAGTCGGCTTTCAGTGATTTTCGGAGACGGCTTTTGGGCGTTTCCGTCTCCGATTTCTGGAGTCGGGTCGGGGGTCATTCCGTCTCCGGAATTCGGAACCGGGTCAGGCTTTTGGGGCTTGGCACCCTCTGCCTGATCGGTCGCAAATCCCTCCTCGAAGGCGAGGATGTAGCGGGTCGACATCTGCCGCCGCGTCTCGGGGTGGACGCGGCGTTCACGGCGGATCAACCCGCGTTCCTCCAAATAGGCCAGGTGATCGTTCAAGCTGCTGACCGAGATCTCGGCGTCAGCGGCCAGCGTGTTCTGCTTTGGAAAACAGCCGTAATCCGGGTTGTGCCGGTCGGCGAGATAGAACAGCACCACGCGCTGAGCAGGTGTCAGGCCCCGTTGCTGCAAGGCCCAGATGGTGGCGGCATGGCTCATGGCAGCACCCCGCTGGACGGGGTGATTTCGACTCGGTTGTTCTGCATCTCTGCCTCCGTATGATTGAAGGCCAGGGCTGCATCAGGTCAGGACCGGAAAGCGCGGAATGAACCGGAATGGTAACGCGAAGGGCTATTTCAGCCAGTATTTGCTGGGGAAACAGGTAGCAAGGAAGCGAACGGCACGAATCCGCAGCAGGCACGACAAGCCTGCGAGCATCCGGCGGCGCATATTGCAGGGCAGATACGCAAAGGTTAACATCAGGCCATTATTTGACTCATCGCGACAACTCCGGAGGCCTGATGAAAGCGCCCTTACGTCAGGCGAACCGGCTTGGTCGCCTCACCACGGAACTCGGCACCGACATTCTGGCCCTGCTGCGTTTCGATGGCACGGACCACCTGAACGAGCTGTTCGAATACTGCGTCGAGGCAC
>JAUNTL010000087.1:0-982 GCA_030538705.1 Paracoccus sp. (in: a-proteobacteria)
GGCTTGGCTTGGGACATGGTGACCGCCCCGCAATCACCTGGTCAAACCTGAAAAGGCCGGCTTTGCACGCAGCCCGCGCCTTCATCCTGCTGGTGGCCTATCTGCGCGCGCATAATGGCGGCCCCGGCCCGGTCAGCCATCCTCTGTCACCTCGCGGCATGGACGGTCGCATAGGGGCGCCGGCGCCGGATCGCCCCGCCCTAATCCGCCCGCCATGGCAGCGTGCCACGCGGCAGGCGGCGGCCAGACAGGTCGGTCAGCAGCACCAGCACGCCGACCAGTGCAAGCGCCAGCACCGAAAGCGCCGCCGCCCCGGTCGAGTTGCCCTCGTATTGCATGGAAAAAATCTGCACGCCGATGGTCTCGTTTCCCGCAGACCACAGCAGCGCCGACAGCGTCAACTCGTTCACCGCGGTCATAAAGATCAGCATCGCGCCGGCGGCTGCGGCGGGCAGCATCGCGGGCGCGCCGATCCACAGGATGCGGCGCGCGCGGCTGGCGCCGGCGATGCGCGCGGCCTCGTCCAGCGAGGGGTCGGTGGCGGCAATCGCGGCCTCGACCGGGCGCAGCACCATGGGCAGAAAGCGGCCCAGATAGGCCACCAGCAGGATCGCGGCCGTGCCATAGATCGAGCCGATGCCGGGGATGGGGCGCAGCCAGACAAGGATCATCGCCAACGCCAGCACCGTGCCGGGCACCACGAAAGCCGCATCGGCCAGCCAGCTGACCGCGCGCGCCAGCCGCTCACGCGCCACCGCCGCCGACCATGCCAGCACGATGGCAATCAGCGCCGAGATCACCGCCGCCAACCCCGCCAGCATGAAGGAATTGGCGAATGCGCGCCGGATCGCGGCACTGGCCCATGCGGCCTCGAAATTGCGCAGGCTGGCGCTGTCCCATGTCAGCGGCACGCCCAGCGCAGGCACCAGCGCGGTGGCGATCAGCGCCAGTATCGGCAGCACCGCCAGCCAGATCAGCGCCA
>JAUNTL010000087.1:1032-13820 GCA_030538705.1 Paracoccus sp. (in: a-proteobacteria)
CGGGCGCGCAGGCGCAAAACCGCGAAACCCGGCGCCTGCGGGCAAGGGCACCGCCAGCCCGCGCAGCAGGATCTGGCGCAAGGCCAGCGCCGCGCCCGCCATCGCCACCAGCACCAGTGCCATGACGGCGACGCGGGGAATGACCTCGGGGCCGAAACCGTTCAGGCGCTGATAGATCAGCGTCGTCAGCACCGGAAACCGCCCCGGAATCCCCAGCAGCGCCGGGATGCCGAAATTGCCGATGGCGGCGGCGAATGCCAGCACCGTGCCCGACAGCGCCGCGGGCAGCGTCAGCGGCAGGATCACCCGCCAGATGATGCGCGCCTGCCCGGCACCTGCGATGCGCGCGGCCTCGATCAGGTCGGCGGGGATGGCGGACAGGCTGGCGCGCACGGCGATGAACACCAGCGGCATATGTTCTATCCCCATCAGCCAGGCGATGCCCGCGCCGGAATAAAGCGGGTTCGGCTGCCCCGGCGCGGGCGCCAGCCCCAAAGGCCCGAGGATGACCGAGGTGCTGCCCATCAGCTCGATCCAGGCCAAGGCCATGATCTGCGCGGGGATCAGCAGCGGCGACAGCGCCAGAAATGTCGCAAGCGCGCGCCCCGGCAGCCGCGCCAGCCCCGTCGCCAGCGCCAGCCCCAGCCCCAGCACGCCCGAGATCACCACCGACGCCCCCGAGGCCGCCAGCGTGTTCCAGAAGGCGCGCTGAAAGGCGGCATTCGCCAGCGTCTCACGCGCCAGACCAAGCGGCGCGCCATCCGCGCCGGGGCCAAGCCCCAGCACAAACAGCCGGATCAGCGGCCACAGCCCCGTGAGCAGCACATAAACGGCCAAGAGGACGGCGAGCCATGACCCGCCGCCCCAATTCAGCCCGAAAGCCCGTGTCTTAGCCGCCAAAGAGGTCAGCGAAATGTTCCTTGTTGGCGGTGTCATCAGCCATCAGCGCCGCCGCATCCAGCGGCAGGATGGTCAGCGCGGACAGGTCGGGATAGCCCTCGGGGGCGGCCACGCCCTCGATGATCGGGAAATAGCCCTGCGTGACCGACTGTTCCTGTGCCGCGCGCGACAGCTGCCAGTCCACGAATGCCTTGGCTGCTTCCGGGTTGGCGGTGCCCTCGACGATGGCGATGGGCTGGGTGATGGCGCTGACGCCCTGTTCGGGCCAGACGAAATCAACCGGAGACCCGGCCTTTTTCGCATTCATCGCCATATATTCGATGATGATGCCATAAGCCTTTTCGCCGCGCGCCACGGCCTCGATCACGGTGCCATTGCCCTGACCGGCGACCGCACCATTGGCGGCCAGCTCTTCGTAATAGGCCCAGCCAAAGGCGGGTTGCTGGACCATGGTGCCGACATGGATCACCGCCGCGCCGGAATAAAGCGGGCTGGGCATGATCGTGGCCGCAGCCGCCTCCGGCGCGCGCAGATCGTCCCAGCCGGTGGGCGCTGTGGTGACCAGATTGGTGTTATAGACGATGCCGGTGGTGATCAGCTTGGTGCCGAAAAACGTCATATCGGGGTCGATGACATCGGCGGGGATGCCCGCAACCGGCGCATCGGCATAGGCCATCAGCCGGCCGTCCTGTTTCAGCTGCGTCATCGCCACCGCATCGGCGATCAGCAGCACATCGGCGGGGGTCGAGCCGGCGGTAAATTCAGCCTGAAGCTTGGACATCAGCTCGGTCGTGCCGGTGCGGAAAATCTCGACCTTCACATCGGGATAGTCCTGATTAAAGGCCGCGACCACGGTCTCCATCTGCTCTTGCGGCTGCGAGGTATAGACGGTGATCATGCCCGCAGGCGCGGCCAGCAGCGGGGCCGCCAGCAGGGTCAGCGCAAAGGGGGCGGCAAGAAGGGATTTCATCGGAACGCTCCTGTCATCGGGTTCGGGGCTTGCTAGCTGGTTGTTTTGAAACATTCATGACAGTGCCAGCCCCCGGCATGGGGCTGCCACAGCACGATCTGGGCATTGTGCAGACGGCGGTGAGGGGCGGGCGACAGGGCCGCATGAATCTCGCGGTCGGTGCCGGAATGGGCGACGATCAGCAGCGGCAGATCGCGCGGGATGGCGGCAAATGCCGCAAGGATGCGCGCGCGAAAACCTGCGGGGGATTCGCCGCCCGGCGGGGTCTGGTCGCGGCGCAAGACGGCGCGGGGCTGGCCCTCCCATGCGCCCCAGTCGCGTTCGGCCAGCCCGGCGAGGGGTTCGGGCACCAGCCCCAGCACATGGGCCGCCGCATCCGCCGTCTGGCGCGCACGCAGCAAGGGCGAGGTCACGATCCGCGCAATCTGCGCCCCGCGCAGGAAATCCGCCGCCTGCTGCGCCTGACGGACCCCCTCGGCGTCCAGCGGCAGATCGGTGCGCCCGCAGATCACATCGCCCGCATTGGCCTGCGTGCGGCCATGGCGCATGAACAAAAAGCCGCCCGGCGGAATGCTCACCATTCGATCACCCCGCGCCCGGTCCAGCCACCCTGTGGAAAAGCGCGGCGCAGCGTCTCGCGCCCGCCGGGATGGATAAAGGCCGCCATCAGATGCCGCGCGCCGGTCTGATCCAGCATCCGGCCGGTCGTGGCGCGGTCGGGATGCACGTTCCAGCTCATACGGCGCGCACGGCCGGATGCGACCCAGTCGACCGCCGGTGCGCCGCGCGACAGATGCCCCGTCAGGATCACCGGCACACCCTCATGCAGGGCGCGCGGCCCCAGCCTTTCGGCCGCGCCTGAACCGCAGTTCGGCCCGGCGGCCAGCATGATGCCGCAGAGCGCCCCGTCCTCGTCCAGCCGCCGCGCCCGCGCCAGCAGCGCGCGCAGCCGTGCGGCCGCACCGGTAACAAGCCAGTTCGGCCGCCCGGCCATCAGTTCCGCCACAGCGCGCAATTGCGCGCAGATCGCGACCTCGCGCCCGGCGGCCAGACAGGCAAGCGCGATCTCCAGCCCACGCCCGGCGGCGGGCACCGGCAACAGGCAAGGACCATCGCCGATCTGATCGAGCAGGGCGGCGCGCTGATCGGGCAATGTCTCGGGCGAGGGACCGTATGAGCAATCAAGCACCGCCACCGCCGCGCGGGGCAGATCGCTGCATGCAAACAACCCGCCCTCGGCACCATAATCGCCGCTATACAGCAGACCACCCTCGCCCCCCAGCCTGATCCATACCGCGCCGGGCGCATGTCCGGCCGGCCCGGTCAGCAGCTCGACCCCGGCGACATGACCGCTGTGAGGCAGCGATTTCGCCGCGCGCAGGGCGGGGTGTTCGGCCAGATCACGCACCGGCGCCGTCGCATAGACCGGCGGGGTGCCGATCCGCCCCAGCCAGTCGAGCGAGCCGGTATGATCACCATGCCCGTGCGAGATCAGGACCGCATCGACCCGGCCGATACCGGCCAGCCGGGGCCGCGCATTGCCATCCGGGCCGCGCCCGAAATCCAGCATGATCCGCGCGGTCCCCGTTTCCAGCAGAAAGCAGGCCGGACCTTTCGCGTCAAAACCGCCAAGCGCCGTCAGACGGTTCATGCGGCCACAATGCCCGCATGGCGCTGCGCAGCCGGCGCGGCGGGCGCGTGGTCCGGCCCTGCCCCCTCGCGCGGCAGCACCCAGCCCCCGCCCAGCCGGACGCCGATCACCTCGCCCTGACGCGCGGTGCGGTCCAGCCGCATCGGGATCGGATCGGTTTCCGGGATGGCCTCTGGAATCACCTCGGCAATGCGGTATCCATCCTCGAACCGGGTCGCGCTGACGCGTGCGGGGATCCCCTGCGGATCCGGGGTGAGGTCGCGGGCGTGAACACATAACCAGCCCGGACCGGGCGCGGCGACACCGGGCACGGTCAGCACCCGCCCGCCGACACGGATGCGGCAGGCGGTCCCGTCGCCGGCCTCGACCATCACCGGCAGGGTCCGCCCATTGCCCACAAACCGCGCGACCATAGGCGTCGCCGGGCGGTCAAACAGATCATGTGGCGCGGCAAGCTGTTCCAGCCGCCCGCGTTCCATGACACCGACCAGATCGGCGACCGCCATGGCCTCGTTCTGGTCATGGGTCACAAAGACCATCGTGCAGCCGGTCGCGGCATGGATGCGGCGGAACTCGGCCAGCATCGTGCCGCGCAGATGGGCGTCGAGATTGGCCAGCGGCTCGTCCAGCAGCAGGATACGCGGACGCGCGGCCAGACTGCGCGCAAGGGCCACACGTTGACGCTGACCGCCCGACAGCTCATGCGGGCGGCGCCCGGCCATCTGCTCCAGCCCGACCATGTGAAGGGCCTGCGCCACGCGGTCCTGACGTTCAGGGGCCGGCAGGCGGTTCAGACCAAAAGAGATATTGCCCGCCACCGACATATGCGGCCAGAGCGCGTAGGACTGAAACACCATGCCCAGCCCGCGGCTTTCCGGTCCGATAAAGCCCTGCGGTCCCGCGACGGGCCGGCCATCCAGCACGATGCGCCCGCCGTCAGGGCGTTCCAGCCCCGCGATCAGGCGCAAAAGCGTGGTCTTGCCGCAGCCCGAGGGACCGAGCAACGCCAGAAAGCGGCCCGAATCGATCCGGGCCGAAACCCGGTCAACCGCGCGGGTCGCAGCGAAAATGCGCGAGATATCGTCCAGTTCAATCGTTGCCATGGCCGGGTGCTTATAGCGGCTTTGCAACACGAGCGTGACAGGAAATATCACCCTTTCCCGGCAGCGCATAAAGGCCGCGATCAGCGGCCCCGCCGGGATATCGCAGCCGCTGTCCGGGGCCGGCCCGTGGCACGGTCGCGGCATCTTTGGCCCGGCGGGTGTGTGGCAGTGGGGCGCGTCATGTCTGTTACCCGCCCACGCCTTCGCCGCCGCGCGCATGCAGGCGTGCCGCCGCACCCTCGCCCGGCGCGCAGGCCTCCAGCAGGATATCGCGATCAGCACGATCAAGCCCCGCCAGCCGCGCCGCGCGCGCACGCGGCAGGGCGGCCGCGCGCGCCAGCCACGATGCCGGGGCCGCATCCGCGACCGCCATTCCAAGGCGCCGCGCACCGGCGCGGGGATCAGCCAGCAGATCCTCATATCGCAAGGTCAGGACCGGACCGCCCGCCAGCGCCGCCTCGCCCCGGCACATCAGCGCCGACCAGAATCGCCCGCAATCGCGCAGCGACGGCCGCCGCCGCAGCACCGGTCCCAGCGGCAGCACACCCCCAACCCGCGCCATCAGCGGCCAGACCGCGCCCCGCCCCAGATGCCCGCGCACCGAAATCGGGTCGATCAGCCCCATCCCGTTGCGCCACAGCCAGATCGCCAGACGGCCGGGGATATAGTCGCGCAGGGAAAGCGCCGTATCCGCCCCCGCGCGCAACAACACGATGCGCCGCGCCTGCGGAAACATCCGCGTCAGCACCCCGGCCGCGGCCAACGATCCGCCCGAACGCTCGGCCCAGACCCCCGGCGCCGGGCCGCGACCGCGCGCCAGCTCTCCGAACAGCGCCAGATAATGCCCCGCCAGCGGCCCGTATCCGCGCGCCATGATGACCGGGCGCAGCGCATCGAACAATGCATCGGGGTCATCACTCAGATGCGGCAGGGTAATCGCCAGAAGCGGCGGGCAGCGCCACGGATCATGGGCGCGCCGCGCGGCGAGGTGATAAAGAAACTCGTCCGGGGCGGTGTCGGGATTGCCGATCCTGCTCATTCCCGGCAGCGGTTCGGACAGGGCGCGCCAGAAGGCCGGGCCGTCACAGAAATCGGGGCGAAAGGCACGCGGGCCGATCATCGCGAAACATTCCGACAGGCTCAGCACCGCAGGATGATCCGCCAGCATCCGCGAGATCAGGGTCGAGCCGCAGCGCGCCGGACCCAGCAGCAATGTGCCGGCCATACCACTGGCATCAACGGGCCGGGCCGCGCGATCAGCCGGCATTGCCGGCCGCGATATCGCGCAGCACCCGTGCGATCAGCCGGTCGGCCAGATCCGCCGCCGGCATGTCCGAGATCAGTTCCAGCCGGCGCGAGCCGTGCAGCGCCGCGATCCCTTGCAGCGCACCGAACAGCGCCGAGGCATCATGTCTGGCCTGTGCGGCATCCATCTGCGGCGCCAGGGCGGATAGCTCGGCCGCGATACGCCCCAGCAATCCGTTGATCGCATCCGTATACCATTGCGGAAAGCTCTCGGATACGCGCGCGCCTTCGAACAGGGCGCGAAACAGCGCCGGCTCCTGATCCACCAGATCAAGATAACGTGCCGCCAGCGCGCGCAGCCGGACATCCGCGCCAGCCTGCGGCAGATCGTCAAACAGCGCCGCGATACGGGTGAAGTTCTCGCGGTTCACGTGCCACAAGACGTCGGGGAGGCTTTCAAACAGGTTATAGATGGTTCCCGGCGTATAGCCCACCGCCGCCGCCAGCTTGCGCGCGGTCAGCGCCTCTGGCCCGTCCTCGGCGATCAGGCGGCGCGCGGCGTCAAGTGTGGCGCGGCGCAGTTCATCCCGGCTGCGGCGGCGGCCGGACGGCGGCGCGGGCGTTTCGGTCAGCATCACGGTCTCCGGTATATTGAACACTGTTCAGAAATAGCTTGACTCAGGCCGGGAAGCGGGTCAAGTCTGAAATTGAACAGTGTTCAGAAAGGACTGGTCATGTATCTTTCGCCGCTTCATCAGCCCGCGCGTCCGCGCGCCGCCGCACTGCCCGTCCGGATCGAGGGCACCGGCGCCTATCGCCCGCGCGTCAGCCTGAGTTCGGATCAGATCGACGCGCGCCTTGGCTGGCCGCGCGGACGCACCGCCGGGCGTTTTCAGATCGACAGCCGGGGGGTCGCCGGGGCGGATGAAACCACGTCCTTCATGGCGGCCGAGGCCGGGCGCGCGGCACTGGCCGCCGCAGGCATCGCCGCCGATGAGGTCGATCTGGTTCTGGCCGCCTGCGGCGTGGCCGAACAGCCGATCCCGGCGACTGCGGTTCTGGTCCATGCGCGTCTCGGGCTGGCCGGCAGCGGCATCCCGGCCTATGACATCGGCGCCACCTGCCTGTCATTCATCGCCGCACTGGATCATGCCGCATTGAAAATCGCCGCCGGGCAGGCCCGCCGGGTTCTGGTGGTCGCCGCCGATATCGCGTCAGCCGGGCTGGACTGGTCGCGGCCCGAGGGCGCCGCGATCTTTGGCGACGGCGCTGCGGCTGCGGTTCTGGGCCATGCCGGCGCCCCTGACGCGCCGGCGGCCGGCGATGGCTCTGCCCTGCTGGCGATGCGGTTTGAAACCTGGTCCGAAGGGCGCGATGCCTGCGTGCTGGCCGCCGGGGGCACCCGGATCAACCCCTCGCGCCCCGGCGGGATCGCGCCCGAGGACGCGACCTTTCAGATGGATGGCGCCACCGCCTTTCGCATCAGCCGCCGGCGCCTGCCGCGGTTCCTGCGCGGGCTGCTTGACGCCGCAGGCATCACGCGCGACCGGATCGACGCTGTCATCCCGCATCAGGCAAGCGCGCAGGCACTTGAACATGCGCGGGATTTGCTGGGGTTCCGCCACGAACAGATGGTCGATATCTTTGCCGATCACGGCAACCAGATCGCCGCCTCGCTGCCCTCGGCGCTGCATCATGCCATCGCCTCGGGCCGGTTGCGGCGCGGACAGGTGGCGCTGCTGCTTGGCACCTCGGCGGGGATCTCGCTGGGCAGCGCGGTGCTGAGGTTCTGAGATGGGCAGCAATCTCCCGCCGAACCCGACCGCGCTTGTGACCGGCGCGACGGGCTGCCTTGGTCAGGCGCTCTGCGCCGATCTTTGGGCCAATGGCTGGCAGCTGCGCAGCCTGTCGCGCCATGCCACCCCGCCCGAGACACCGGTCGCGCGCCATATCGCGCTTGATCTCGGGCGCGCGGCAATCCCGGATGAGCTGCTGGCCGGGGTCGATGTCGTCTTTCACTGTGCGGCGCTGTCCTCGGCCTGGGGCCGGGCGGCGGATTTCCATGCCGCCAATGTCACCGCGACCGAGGATCTTCTGGCGGCGGCGCGGCGGGCCGGCGTGGCGCGCTTTGTCCATGCCTCGACCCCGAGCATCTACATCAATGGCCGCCCGCGCCTGAACCTCGCCGAAGACGCGCCCCTGCCCCGCCAGTTTCTGACCGAATATGCGCGCACCAAATATATTTCCGAGCAACTGGTGCGCGCCGCAAACGGGCCGGAAATGACCACGGTCGCGCTGCGGCCGCGCGGTATCTATGGCCGCCATGACCGTGCGCTGCTGCCGCGCCTGCTGCGCGCGGTCGAGGGCGGGCGGGCGCTGCCCCTGCCCGGCGGCGGCACGGCGCTGATCGACCCGACCCATGCGGGCGATGCCGCCCGCGCGATGCGGCTGGCCGCGCTTGCGCCGGGTGCGGTTGCCGGCGGGCGGGCCTATAACATCACCTCGGGTCAGGCGGTGCGGCTGAGCGAACTGCTCGACCTGATCGAGCAGGCGCTCGGCCGGACGATCCCGCGAAAATCCGTGCCCTATGTCGCAGCCATGACCGCCGCGCGGCTGGCCGAGCTGACCCAGAGCCTGCGCAATCCTGATCACGAACCGCCTGTCACGCGCCACGCGGTCGCCGCGCTCGGGCTGTCGCTGACGCTGGATATCAGCGCGGCGCGGCGCGATCTGGGTTATGTGCCGCAGATAACGCTGGCCGCAGGCATGGCAAATCTGACGCCGGACGGGCGGGACGGGCCGGACCCGCCCGCAGGCGCGGCCGGCGGTCGCGGGAGGGTGGCGACGGGTCAGCCCGCTGCCCCGGTTCCCGTCGATGATACCGCCCCGGCCATATCCACACAGGGAAAGCGCGGCGATGAGTTGGCCGAAGGGCAGGACGATGAGCGGGACGGCGGCACAGACCCCGCCCCGGCCGCATCCGCCGCCGGACAAGGGGATGCAGACCCGGCCGGACCGTCACCCAAGCGCAGTGCCGCCGCCAGACGCCATAATGATGCTGCCCCTGTCATATCCATGCAGCGAAAGCGCGGCGATGCGCCGGCCGAAGGGCAGGACGGCGGCACAGACCCCGCCCCGGCCGCATCCGCCACGGGACGCGCCGATACAGACCCGGCCGGACCGTCACCCAAGCGCGGTGCCGCCGCCAGACGCCACGATGATCATGACCCCTCTGCGGCCTCTGCCTGCCCCGCGCCTCAACCTGCCGGCAACCATGCCTCGCAGCCCCTGCCCGCCCACGCCCGCCCCGTGGCCCTGTCACTGCGGCTGTTGCGGGTCGGCCACTGCCTTGCACCGGAAACGGGGCTGCGCGCCGACCGGCCGCCCGTGCCGCGCGCGGTGCCGTCGCTGGTCACGGTGCTTGAAACCGCGCGGGCAGGGATCATCCTGTTCGATACCGGTTATGGCCGCGCCTGGTTCGAGGCGACAGCGCGCCTGCCCGAGGCCGCGCTCAGGCTGGCGACGCCGGCCCGGCTGCCGGCGCAGCAGCACCTGCCCGAGGCGCTGCGCCGGCTGGGCATGCCGCGTCCCGCGCGGGTGGTGCTGTCGCATCTTCATGCCGATCACGCGGCCGGGCTGTTTGATCTTGATCCGCTGCCGCCGGCGTTTGCCAGCCGGGCCGCGCTTGATGATCTGGCCCGGCTGACCTCGGGCCGGGCCGGATTGCCGGCGCGTCTTTCGGCTGTGGCCGCTGCCCTGCCCCTGCCTCTGGCCCGCCGTCTGGCCGCGCTCCACCAGACCGGCGGGTTAAGCGCGTTCGAAGACAGCGCACCGGCCGCCGCCCTGCCCGGCCCTCTGGCCGCGCTTGGCCCCGGATATGACCTGACCGGCGAGGGCAATGTGATCACCGTGCCGCTGCCGGGCCATGGCGCCGGCCAGATCGGGCTATGGCTGCCGCAAACCGATCGCGGCGCGGTTTTGCTGGCCGCGGATGCGGTCTATTGCGCCGATGGCCTGCGGGCGGGCGTCATGCCGCCCGCCGCCCTGCTGGCGCGGCTGGGCGATCCGGCCGCCTATCGCCGCAGCTTTGCGGCGCTGCGCGCCATGCTGGGACAAGGCGTGCGCATCATCCCCAGCCATGACGCCCGCGCGGCCGAGGGGCTGCTGGCATGATCGGGCTGCTGTCGGTTTTTGCCGCCCATCGCTGGGGCCGGTTTCGCGACCGCGCCGCGATTACCGCGCATCAGGACCGGCTGCTGGCCCGGTTCCGCAAAAAGGTCATGCCGCGCTCGGCCCTTTATGCCGGAATGACGGATCGCGCGCTTGCCGATCTGCCGCTGATGGACCGCGATGGCGCCATGCGGGATTTCGACCTGATTTCAACCGCCGGGCTGACGCGGGCCGAGGCCGAGGCAATGGCACATGCCGCAGAACCGGGCGCCGGCACGAGCGCGCCTGCGCCCCGCCCCGACGGGCTGGCCGCAGGGTTTTCGACCGGCACCAGCGGACGGCGCGGCCTGTTCGTCACCGACGCGGCCGAGCGCCGGATCTGGGCCGCCGCCGTCGCCGGGCGGTTCTGGCCCCGGCCCATGCTGCGCCCGCAGCGTATCGCGCTGTTTCTGCGCGCCGATAACCGGCTTTATTCCGCATTGAACGCCGGGCCGCTGCGGCTGCGCTTTTTCGATGCCGCCCTGCCGCCCGAGGCCCATCTGCCGGCGCTGAGCGCGCTGCGCCCGACGGTGATCGCCGGGCCGCCCTCGGTTCTGCTGGCGGTGGCGGCGGCACTGGATGCGGCGGGGGCGGAAAGGCTGCGCCCCTCGGTCACGCTATGCGGCGCCGAGCCGGCCGAACCGCAGGATCTTGAGGCGCTCGCGACCGCCTTTGGCCCGCGCCCGGATATCATCTATCAATGCACCGAGGGCGTGCTGGCAATGACCTGCCGCCATGACAACCTGCATCTGAACGAACGCCATGTCGCCTTTCGGCGCGAGATCATCGACGCGGATACGGGTGCCTTTGTGCCGGTCATCAGCGATCTGATCCGCCACAGCCAGCCGGTGCTGAACTATCGGCTGGATGACGTGCTGGTCCCCGACCCGGACCCCGCGCCCTGCCCCTGCGGCTGTGCCTCGGCCCGGATCGCGCGGATCGAGGGGCGGCTGGGGGATGCGGTCTTTCTGCCGGCAACCGACGGCGGACGGCGCTGGATCAGCAGCGAGGCGCTGCGCCGGGCCGCATTGTCGGTCCCCGGCGCGCAGGACTGGGCCTTGCGCCAGAACGGGCCGGCGCGGCTGGATTTCCATCTTGCCGGCGCCCTGCCCGGTGATGCCCGCGCCCGCTTGCAAGATGCCTGCGCCACCATCGCCCGAAAGGCCGGCGCATGCCCGCCAGAGGTCGGGCTGACCGCCGGTCTGCCACCGCCCGACGGCATCAAGCGCCGCCGGATCCGCATTCTTGTCTAGCGCAGCAGATGCAGGCCGGTCAGAACGAAACCGGCAAGAAACAACGTCTCGGCGATGATCAGCGCCACGGCCGGGCCACCGACCTCCAGCATGCGGATAAGCGAGGTCTTGATCCCCACCGCCGCGATGGCGATCAGCAAAAGCCAGCGGCTGACCACGCCCGCCCCGTCAGCCAGCCATCCCGGCACCAGCCCCAGAGAGTTCAGTGCCGCAAGCGCGATGAACCCCAGCACAAAGCCGGGCAACAGCGGCGGGCGCGGGCCAGCGCCGCCGTGACCGGCATGCATGGCGCGCAGGCTGAGCGCAAAGACCAGCACCACCGGCGCCAGCATCGAAACCCGGATCAGCTTGACCAGCGTCGCCTTTTCGCCAACCTCGGGACTGACTGAAAAGCCCGCGCCGACGACCTGTGCGACATCATGGATCGTGCTGCCAAGAAAGACCGCCGATTCCAGCGCCGTGAAATCAAAAACCGCGGCCACAGGCGGATAGACCACCATCGCGACCGTCGACAGAACGGTGACAGACATGACGGTAAAGGCAAGGTCGCGTTCGGATTTCGGCCCGCGCGGCAGGACCGCCGCAATCGCCATTGCCGCCGACGCACCGCATATCGCGACCGAACCGCCGGTCAGCAACGCAAAGCTCCAGCCCCGGCCCAGCAGCCGCGCGAGCAACAGCGCGGCAAGGATCGTCAGCACCACGGCCGCGATCACCAGAAGGATCATCTGCGCGCCCAGCCCGGCGAGCATCTGCGCCGAAACCCGCGCACCCAACAGGGCCACCCCCAGCCGCAGAACGGAACGCGCAGAAAACGAGACACCGGCGGCCGTGCGTGTGCCATCCTCGGCCAGAAAATTCAGCGCCAGCCCGATCAGCAGCGCCATCAGCATCGCCGGCGCACCATAGTGATCGGACAGGAACCGGGCGGTGACCGCGACCAGCACAGCGACCGCGACGCCGGGAAACAGCGCCCGCAATCGCGCACCGCCCGGTCCCGCAAGGCTCGGCATGATGCGCATCGCTCAGCCCCGGCCCACCGCTTCGATCTCGGCCATCAGCGCATCATCCAGGGCAATGCCCTGTGCGATGACCCGCGCGGCGGTCTCGTCACGGCGGGCGCCGGGCAGACGGGCGCCGGGCTGGTCCTCGATCACGCGCGAAAGATCTTCGATCCGCGCGACCGGGCTGCGATCGGTCCCGGCGGCCGCAAAGGCATCCGGTGCGATGGCGATCAGCAATTGTCCGGTTCCGGGCGGCGGCCCCGCGGCATCAAGAAAGGACGATGCCTCATATCCGAAATTCGCCCCTGCCAGACCCGCCGCCAATGCCTCGACCATCAGAGCCAGCGCCGTGCCCTTGGCATCGCCCAGCGGGACCATCATCCCCGCCAGCGCCGCCGCCGGATCGGTCGTCGGCTGGCCCGCCGCATCCAGCGCCCAGCCTTCGGGGATAGC
>JAUNTL010000088.1 GCA_030538705.1 Paracoccus sp. (in: a-proteobacteria)
CCTTGGGGCCGAGGGGCTGGAGTTTCATGACGGGGGGGCGCCATCACCCGGTCACCACCGGCTGGACCGCAGCGGTTTTCTGGCCGGAATCGGGGATATCGTGCTGTCGCGGCGCGGGATGGGGACATCCTATCACCTCTCTGTCGTGGTCGATGACGCGGCACAGGGGATCACATTGGTCACACGCGGGGCCGACCTGTTCGAGGCCACATGGATTCATGTTCTGCTGCAAGGCCTGTTGAAGCTGCCGCAGCCCGGCTATTATCACCACCGGCTGATCCGCGATGAGAGCGGCCGCCGGCTGGCCAAACGCGATGATGCCCGGTCATTGCGCGAATTGCGCGCACAGGGCGCAGGGCCGGATGATATCCGGCGCCTGCTGATGTTGCCTTAGGTTCTTTTGTTCACAAGCTCGGCCAGCAGCCGGTTGGTTTCCTGCGTATTGCGGAAGATGCCAAAGGCCACGAACATTATCCCGGCCATGATCGTGACATAGATCGCACCGCCGATCAACATCAGCAGGGCCGGCACAATACCGCCCTGCGGTCCGGGCGCGGCCATCGCCATCGCGGACACGAAAAGCACAACAATCATGCCGAGGATGGCAAAGACAGCGATCAGGCGTTCAGCCCAGACAATGAAAAAATCACGCATATTGAGACTCCGGGTTCATGCGTTGAAAACGCCGGCAACCTAGTGCATCCGGCGGTGGATGTATAACTGTTTCACACCATTGGTTGCATGATTTCTGTCTCCTGGCCCGCGCGGACGGCGGTATAGAAACATGATCGCCGGTTGGTGTGGCAGGCCGGGCCGGTCTGTTCGACCAGCACCAGCAGACAGTCGCGGTCGCAATCCAGCCGCATCTCGATCAGCCGTTGTGTATGGCCCGAGCTTTCGCCCTTGACCCAGAAGCTGGCGCGCGAGCGCGACCAATAGGTGACGCGGCCGCTTTCCAGCGTGCGGGCGACTGCTTCGGCGTTCATCCAGGCCAGCATCAGCACCTCGCCGCTGGCGTGATCCTGCGCGATGGCGGGAATCAGCCCATTGGCGTCATAGCGAAGGCTTGCGGGGTCGAACATCGGCTTTCCTTTCCCGGTCTCGCTGCCTATCTAAGCCCTGAGCGACCCGAGGGGAACATGTCCGACGCTGATATGATGCAGCTTTATTCCAAGCGGATCCTCGCGCTGGCGGCGGATATCCCGCATCTGGGCCGGATCGAGGATGCGCAGGGCAGCGCCATGCGACGATCCCCGCAATGCGGCTCGACGGTGACGGCGCATGTGCGCATGCAACAGGGCCGGATCGCGGATTTCGGGCAGGAGGTCCGGGCCTGTGCGCTTGGTCAGGCATCGGCGGGGGTGCTGGGCAAGGGCGTGATGGGCGCCAGCCGCGCCGAGATCGCGCGGGGTGCCGCGCAGCTTGAGGCCATGCTGAAAGGCGCGGGCGCCCCCCCCGATGCGCCCTGGCAAGAGCTTGAGGTGCTTCTGCCCGCGCGCGACTACCCCAACCGCCATGCCTCGATCATGCTGTCATGGCAGGCGGCCCTTGACGCCATCGACAAGGCCGAAACCCCGGCAGGCTAGGCCGGGAATGGGGCGGCGATATGATTTGGTTGCATATAATAAGGTGCCATATTATATGGTGACTTATGAATTTGGATCGGAAATACCTTGCCCTGATGGGGGCGGCTGACCCGGAACAGGCGGATGAGCTTCGGATTTGCTTTGAGCTGCTGTCCCTGGCCTCGGCGATTGACCGGGACTGCGCGCGGCGTCTGGCCCCGCATCAGCTTTCGGAAAGCCGGTTCCTGCTGCTGAGCCTGCTGCGATCCGACCCCGACGGTCTGGCCCCGCATCTGCTGGCCGCGCGCGCGGGTGTGACGCGCGCCACGATGACCGGATTACTGGACGGGATGGCGAAAGACGGGCTTCTGGATCGCAGCCATGACAGCGCCGACCGCCGCCGCATCATCATCCGGCTGACGCCTGAGGGGCGCGGGCTTGCCGATCAGCTTTGTGATGAACATCAGGGCTGGATCGCATCGCTTGCGGGCGGTCTTTCGACCGCCGACCGCACTGCCTTGCGCCAGCTTCTTGGCCGGATCAGGCAGAATCTGGGTGCGGATGCGCAGACAATTCCACCACAAAAGGATGACGGCAATGACGCATTATCTTGTTGAGCTTTATTCGCCAAAGCCCGCCTGGCTTGCGCTTGACGAACAGGCGCGCGCCGCCTTTTTCGAAGCAGTCGGAACCGGTATGGAGGCTTTGGGCGAATTGGGCGTCGAACCCCTCAGCCTGTCCGAAGTTGATCCCCGCGTGGACCATGCTGCCCCACAGCAGTTTCTGGCGATCTGGCGTTGCGCGGACAAGGCCGGGATGGATGCGCTTGTTGCGGGAATATCGGCTTCGGGCTGGCATGAGTATTTCAAGACAATCAATGCCATGGGCGCCGAGGGCGATCTGGTTGCCCATCTTGGGCAATTGGCCGCCCTGCGCGCCTGACCTGCCATAAGAAAAAGGCGGCGCAAGCGCACCGCCTTTCATGTTCAGCCTGATGACAGGATCACTCTTCGGCAGCGGTCCCGGCTGCCTCGTCCTCATCATCTCCGCCGCCAGCCGATGCCAGCGCCGAGGGCGCGGCCAGATTGGCGATGACGAAGTTACGCTCGATTGTCGGCTTGGCGCCTGCGGGCAGGACGACATCGCTGATATGGATGGTGTCGCCGATCTGGCGGCCTTCCAGATCCACGGTCACGCTTTCCGGGATATCGCCGGCGGTGACCATCAGTTCGACCTCGGGGCGCACCGTGACCAGCGTGCCGCCGCGCTTGAGGCCGGGGCATTTGTCCTCGTTGATGAACTCAACATGGATGAACAGGTTCACCTTGGACGTGCGGCGCAGGCGCATAAAGTCGATATGCGTCGGCAGGTCTTTGACCACATCCTTTTGCACACCGCGGCAGATGACGCGCACGTCCTCCTGGCCCTCGACCTTCAGGTTCCACAGCGTGGACATGAAGCGACCGGCGCGCAGCTTGGTCAGCAGCTGGTTAAAGTCGAACTGAACGGCGACCGGGTCTTTGTGGTCGCCATAAACGATACCGGGCACCTTGCCATTACGGCGAGCTTGACGGGCGGCCCCCTTGCCTGTCCCCGTGCGTGCCTCGGCCACCAGATCAGGGATCTCTTTGGCCATGATATATTCCTTTGTGTTGCGGTTTACGGCCATCCTCCAAGGGTGCGTGGCCGCGAAGCCGCGCCTATAGCCGAAACCGCTCTGGCAGGCAAGGGGGTGTCAGTCCAGAAAGCTGCACAGATAGCCGTCATGCGCCCAGCCGGTGACGGGCAGCGACTTGGGGGCGATGGGGCGGCCGTTCTTGTCGTGATAGCGATAGGCCCCCTGAACGCGTATCCAGTGGCCGCGCCGCTGCGCGGTGTCAACCTGCACCACCGCCAGCCGCGCCAGTCTGCGCATCGTTGCCGACCCGGCATCGGGATTGGCGCGGATGGTCAGAAAACCGTCGGGACCGTTGACGTTGCAGACCATGGCATTGCTCGGGCCGGGCGCGTTGAAGGGCCAACTGACATCGCGTGCCAGCCCGCTCAGTTCGACCGCGCCATATTCCGCCCTTTCGGCCCAGAGGGGGGTGCAGATCAGACCAAGGGTCACGGCAAGGGCGGCGGATCTGATCATCATCATCGGGTGGCCGGGTCTTTGGGGCGTGGGGTATGAGGGATGCCGCCGGCATCGCACCGGCGGCATCGCTGTTTGGCAACCTGATGTCTTACAGCGCGCCTTCGCGCTGCTTGATCATCATGAAGGTGTCATAGGTATATTCCGCCGTCTGGTTGTAAAGATACCAGTCGTTGCGGAACGCCTTGATCGAATCCCAGATCGGTTTCCAGTTGGCGTTATTGGCGTCCAGCTCGGCATAGACCTCGCTTGCGGCCTCGTAGCAGGCGCGCAGAACCTCTTCGGAGAAGGGGCGCAGCTGGGCGCCTTCGGCCACCAGTTCCTTGAGTGCCGTCGGGTTCTTCCAGTCGTATTTTTGCAGCATGTCGGCATCGGCAGCCTGACATGCGGTGCGCAGAACCGACTGATATTGCGCCGGCAGTTCTTCGTATTTCTGCTTGTTGAACAGGAAGTGAACGGTCGGACCGCCCTCCCACCAGCCGGGGTAATAGTAATAGGGCGCGACCTTGGCAAAGCCGAGTTTCTGGTCGTCATAGGGGCCGACCCATTCCGCGCCGTCGATCGTCCCACGCTCAAGCGCGGGATAGATATCGCCGCCGGCAATCTGCTGGGGCACCGCGCCAAGGCGTTCGATGATCGCGCCGGCAAAGCCGCCGATGCGCACTTTCAGGCCGCGCAGATCCTCGACCGTGTTGATCTCTTTGCGATACCAGCCGCCCATCTGGACGCCGGTATTGCCGCCCGGCAGACCGAAAAGGTTCTGCTTGCCGAGGAATTCGTTGAACAGCTCGATCCCGCCGCCGTGATAGTTCCAGGCATTATGTGCCCGCGCCGACAGCGCGAAGGGCACGGCCGAGCCGAGCGCCCAGGTCGGGTCTTTGCCCCAATAGTAATAGGCGACGGTATGGGCGGCATCGACGGTGCCTTCGGATGCGGCATCTGCTGCCTGAAGGCCCGGCACGATCTCGCCGGCCGAAAAGACCTGAATCTGGAATTTTCCGTCGGTCGCCTCGGACACCATGCGCGACAGGGTTTCGGCCCCGCCGAAAATGGTGTCGAGCGACTGCGGGAAAGAAGAAGTCAGCCGCCAGTTGATGGTCGGTGCATCCTGCGCAAGGGCAGGGGCCGCCAGCGTGCCGGCCGCGGCTGCGGATGCGCCGCCGATGGTGGCGCGCGTCAGAAAGCGGCGGCGGTCGAGTTTCGATTTATCGGTCATGTTTCCTCCACTGCGCGGGGTTCGTCCGGCCCCGCTTGGGCCATATAGCGCATGCGCCCGGGGCCATGTCGAGGCAAAAGACGGGGGTCACGCCCAAACGTCGCGCCGATTTTATCTGACGCTACGGCAACTGTGGGGCTGGCGGGGCTGACCCATGATGCGCGGCGCGCGGCGAAAAGTCGCAAACACACTTTTCATCGGCCTCGGCGCTGACTACTGTCGCCACAGATTTCCGGCACGGAGGTAAGTGTGTCCGCAACCCGCTTTGACGCCGAGGCGCGGCAGGGTCTGGCGATGGTCTCGCCGCCGCTGATCTATGCGGTGCTGATGCTGGCCGCGCCGCTGGCGACGATTCTCGCCTATTCCTTTTTCAAGGATGGCTATCTTGAGGTCATCCATGAATTCACGCTGGAGAACTATCGCGCCGTATTCGCGGACCCGGTGTTTCACCGCGTCATGACGCGTTCGGTTGTCGTGGCCTTTCTGGTGACGGCGACAACCGTTCTGCTGGCCTTTCCGGTCGCCTATTTCCTGTCCTTTGTCGTCTCGCCCGGGCGCAAGGCGATGTGGATCTTTCTGATCACGATCCCGTTCTGGACCTCTTATCTGATCCGGGTCTTTCTGTGGAAGGTGATCCTGGCCGATAACGGGGTTGTCAATTCGGTGCTGATGCAGCTGCCCTGGATCGACTCGCAGCCCTTTACCGGCATGTTGTTCAATGTGCAGGCCATGGTGGTCACGCTGGCCCATGCCTATGCGCCCTTTGCGATCCTGCCGATCTATGTCGCGCTGGAAAAGATCGACCGCTCGCTGCTGGAGGCGGGGCGGGATCTGGGCGAATCGCGGTTCATGACCTTCTGGCGGGTGACGCTGCCGCTGGCGATGCCCGGCGTGGTCGCGGCGACGCTGATCGTGTTCATTCCGACGATCGGCGATTACGTCACGCCCGAACTGATCGGCGGCGGCAAGGTGCCGATGGTCGCCAATATGGTGCAGGCCAATATGCTGGCGCTGGATAACCGGCCGCTGGGCTCGGCGCTGGCGGTGACGGCCATGCTGATCGTCGCGGTCATCAGCGTCATCTATCTGGCGCTGAACCGCAAATTCCTGAGGGTGCGGCAATGATGAAGGGGGGCGGTCTGCGGGCCTATGCGGTCCTGTATCTGTTGTTTCTCTATCTGCCGATCCTGCTGTTGCCGCTGTTTGCCTTTAACAGCGGCACGGTCATCGCATTTCCGCTCAAGGGGTTCACGACCGACTGGTTTGCCGAAATGCTGGCCAACCGCACCCTGCGCCGGGCATTCGCCAATTCGCTGACCATCGCGCTGAGTTCGGCGGTGCTGGCGACCTGTCTGGGCATCTTTGCCGCCCGCGCCTCGACGCGCTACAGCTTTCCGGGCAAGGCCGGGATTATGGGGCTGGTCATGGTGCCCCTCGTTCTGCCCGAGATCATCGTGGCCATGTCGCTGCTGGTCGTGCTGCTGGCCATCGGTGTGCAGCTGTCGATCCTGACCGTCATCATGGGCCATACGCTTTTGTGCCTGCCCTATACGGTGGTGATTCTGTCGACCGCCTTCAACAGCCTTGATAAATCGCTGGAAGAGGCCGCCTATGACCTTGGCGAAACGAAATGGAGCGCCTTCCGGCTGGTGATCCTGCCGCTGGTCATGCCGGGCATTATCTCGGCCATGCTGATGAGCTTTACCATCTCGCTGGACGAGTTCATCATCGCCTATTTCCTCGCCGGCAATCAGCCGACGCTGCCGACCTATATCTTCAGCCAGCTGCGCTTTCCCAAATCGGTTCCGGTCATCATGGCGCTTGGCGCCGTTCTGGTGCTGATCTCGATCGTGATGCTGGCGCTTGCCGAATATTTCCGCCGCCGCGGCGCCGCCCGCACCGGCCAGAAGGATACCGGAGGTTTCCTGTGAACGATCCGCTCGCCAGCATTCCCGCCCGCAAGCCCAAGGCCGCGACCCGCTGGGCCGAGCTTCAGGCCGCGCGCCCGATGATCGAATGTCGCGGGGTCCATAAATATTACGGCGATTATCACGCCCTGCGCGGCATCGACCTGACCATCAAAGAGGGCGAGTTCTTTTCCCTGCTCGGCCCGTCGGGCTGTGGCAAGACCACGCTTTTGCGCACCATCGCCGGGTTCGAGGGGATCGGCTCCGGCGTCGTGCTGATTGACGGGCTCGACATGGCGGATGTGCCGGCCAACAAGCGCCCGACCAATATGGTGTTTCAGTCCTATGCGATCTTTCCGCATCTGAGCGTGGCCGAAAATGTTGCCTTCGGGCTGCGCCGCGACCCGCGCACGCGGGCCGAAAAGGCCGCCGCCGTCGATGAGGCGCTCAAGATGGTCGGGCTGTCGGGCTATGGCGGGCGTGCGGCGCATGCGCTGTCGGGCGGGCAGCGTCAGCGCGTGGCCCTGGCCCGCGCGCTGATCCTCAAGCCCAAGGTGCTGCTGCTGGACGAACCTCTGTCGGCGCTCGACCGCAAGATGCGCGAACAGATGCAGGTCGAGCTGATCAAGCTGCAACGCCAGGTCGGCATCACCTTTGTTCTGGTCACCCATGATCAGGAAGAGGCGCTTGTGATGTCGGACCGGATCGCGGTGATGTTCGACGGCCAGATCGCCCAGCTTGACTATCCCGAGGCGCTGTATTCCCGCCCCGTCAGCCGCCGGGTCGCGGATTTCATCGGGGTGATGAACTTTCTGCCCGCGACGATCCTGTCCGAAGGCACTGATTCGGTGCGTGTCGATGTCGAGGGTCTGGGCGAGATCGACCTGCCCCATGCCCAGATCGCTGCCCGTGATGATGCCGATGAGGCGCCGATGATCGGCTTTCGTCCCGAGGCGATGAGCATCTTTCCCGAAGGTCAGGCCCAGAACGCCCCGCGTCAGAGCGGCGCGGTGATCGACGAGGTCGTTTATTACGGTGACATGACCTATTACGACGCCCGTCTGGACGAGGTTGACGGAACCCTGTCCGAACCCGTCCGGATCTCGATGCGTAACGTCTTTGGCCGCGATATCCCCGATGTCGGCACCCGCGCCACGGTGGCCTGGTCGCCCTCCAGCCTGATCCTGTTCAGATGAGGCAGGGGCGCGCCGCCCTGCTGCTGGCCGGTATGGCGGTGGCGGGCGCGGGGCCGGATTACGCCGCCCTCATGGCCGAGGCAGAATGGGACTGGCGGCCGGGCGATCTGATCTTTTTCAACGATCTGACCCCGCGCGACGCGCTGATCCGCCGGGCCGAAGGCGGGTCGTGGGAATCGGTCGGTATCCTGCGCGCCTCCAGCGGTGATCCCCGTGTCGTCTATGCCGGTGAACAGGCCGGCGTCACCGAAGCGATCCTTTACGAGATCACCGACAGCCGCGCCCCCGACGGCTATGCCATCTGGCGCATCAGGAATACCGCTGCGGCCGCCGAAGGGGTGGGGCTGATGATGAATTACCTGCTGCTGTCGGCCTATGACAGCCCGTTTGACGACCGGATGCTTTTTGGCAACGGACAGTTCTACAATGCCGAACTGCCCTTCGAGGCCGCGCTGAGTGCCGGCCATGTGATCGCCCGCCCGCAGCGGATCGGCGATCTGGTGGCGATGGATGGTCCTCTGGCTCAGGCGATCCTTGCCGACTGGCAGGCGCATCCCTATTGCGTCGCGGCTCTGACGGCCGGGGAATGCTGGCAAGAGCTGCGCGACATCGCCATCATCACCCCCGGCGCGCTGCTGTCATCGGGCGCGCTTGAACAGGTCTGGCCCCGCCCCGGTCCCGACAGCGCATCACCGCCAGCCAACGGACAGTGACCCGGCACCGGCAGGGCGGTGATCTTTGTCCCGGCGGATGAGCTTTTAGCGCGCTTTCCGGCGTAGCGAGGGTGCCGCCATCCCACCGTAACCAAGCCCCCGGATAATGCCGCCCGGCTTGCACCCCGGACCCTTTCGCGCGCCCCGAGCGCTGCCCTGATCCGGGGAACGCTGATCTGACAGCGGGTGGCAGCCGTGATCTTGGTCCCGGCGGATGAGCCTTTAGCGCATCTCCCCGGCGTAGCGAGCGATGCCGCCATCCCATCGTAACCAAGCCCCCGGATAATGCCGCCCGGCTTGCACCCCGACCCGTTCGCGCGCCCCGAGCGCTGCCCCGATCCGGGGATCGCTCATCTGACAGCGGGCGGCAGCGGTGATCCTGGTCCCGGCGGGCGGTCCTTCAGCGCGTTTTTCGGTGGCGCCTGCACCGACACTTTCGCATCACAGCGGCGTCCCTGATCTGGGGGCAGGGCGGCGATACTGGTCCCCCTGTGCCGGCAGGCGGCCCTTGCGTGATTTCCCCGGCGCCGCCAGCCGTGGCCCCTTCGCATCGCGTGATGGTGCCACGCGGGTTTGCACGCCGGCCCGTTTATCCATGATCCGGGGATTGCTCATCTGACAGCAGGCGACAGTGGTGATCTTGGTCCCGGCGGGCGGTCCCTTGGCGCGTCTCTCCGGCGGCGCCTGCGCTGACAGTTTCGCATCAGAGCGGCCGCCCCCGACTTTCCTGTTCGCCGCGCTGAGGGCGCATGCCGCGGTTCCCTGTCGGCGTGGCGGCCTCTTGTCACCGGGCGCGCGGCCGGAGCCGGACAGGACCGGATATCCCCCTTGGAACTGTCGCCAGGGCAACAACCCGCCTGATCCCGCCGCGATGCAATGCCCCGTGAGAACGGCTCATCCTTGCGGCCAGTCACCCGGACGCGGGTGCGCCACGGACCGCCCTGCGGCGCTGATCCGCCCCCGGCAGGCGCCTCAGCCCAGAGGCGGCAGCGCCGCCTGCGCCTTTTTCGTCAGATTGGCGCGGATGATGGCATAGGACTGGCGGATGCGGTGTTCCAGCTCATCGGCCGGCGCCGAAGGCGGCAGTGCAACCCAGCTGCGATGAAAATAGGGCGCCTTGATGCCGATGCCGACCTCGATCAGCATGGTGGCGGTCTCGATACTGTCGGTCTTGACCGAGATCAGGTCATTACCCGTGCCCATGGCCACGAAAATCCTGCCGCCAAGCTTCCAGACCTCGATCCCCGGGCCAAAAGGTTCGGACCATTCGGCCCCGGGCAGGGCGGCACAGATGCGGTTTACCTGCTCGCGGCTCATCTCGGTCGCTCCCCTTCTTCTGTCGTGAAATATCCTCCGGGGGTCCGGGGGTGGACAACCCCCGGTCCGCGTTTCAGCCCGTCTCAGACCTCCTCGATGCGCAGCTCGACCGGATCTTCGGCGATCACGCCGGTCCGGGGCAGCTCTGCGATGGCATGGTCGATCGCCTCGGGCGTGGTCTTGTGGGTGACGATCAGCACCGGGGCCGGCCCGCCCTCGTGATCATATTGCCGCATCCGGTGGATCGAAATGCCGGCATCACCCAGCACCGCGGCGATCTTGGCCAGGGCGCCGGGCTTGTCCAGCAAGGCCAGCCGCAGGTAATAGGCCGCGGGGACAGCCGTGCGCGCCGGCTGGGCGCGCTCAAGGCTGGCGGCGGGCTGGCCAAAGACGGGGATGCGCACATGACGCGCCAGCTCGACGACATCGGACATCACGGCACTGGCGGTCGGGCCTTCGCCGGCACCGGCGCCGCGCAGCACGATCTGGCCCACGGCATCGCCTTCGACCACGACCATATTGGTTCCGCCCTGCAATTGCCCGATCGGGCTGTCCGCCGGCACCAGACAGGGCGACATGCGCTGTTCCAGCCCGCGCGCGGTCATCTGTGCCACGCCCAGCAGCTTGATGCGGTAACCCATGTCTGCGGCGCGGCGGATATCGTCGATGGACACCCGCTCGATCCCCTCGATCTCGACCGAATCAAAGGCGACCTGTGTGCTGAATGCCAGCGATGACAGCAGGGCCAGCTTGTGGCTGGCGTCGATACCGCCGACATCCAGCGTCGGGTCGGCCTCCAGATAGCCCAGCTGGCGGGCCTCTTCAAAGACCGCCTCATAGGGCAGGCCGGCGCTTTCCATCCGGGTGAGGATGTAATTGCAGGTGCCGTTCATCACCCCCATGACGCGGGTGATGCGGTTGCCGGCCATGGATTCCGCCATCGTCTTGATGATCGGGATGCCACCGGCGACGGCGGCCTCGAAGCGGATCAGCCGGCCCGCATTCTCGGCCAGTTCGGCCAGTTCCTGACCATGTATGGCCAGCAGCGCCTTGTTGGCGGTGACGACATCCTTGCCGGCGCGCAGTGCGGCCTCGACCGAATCGCGCGCCGGGCCGCTATCGCCGCCGATCAGCTCGATATAAAGATCGACGTCATCGCGCGTGGCCAGTGCCACCGGATCATCGACCCATTCATAGGCCGACAGATCCGCATCGCGGTTCTTCATGCGGTCACGGGCGCTGACGGCGGTGATCACCACCGGCCGGCCGGATCGCGCAGCCAGCAGATCGGCGTGTTTCTGAATGATCTTGACCACGCCGATGCCGACGGTGCCAAGCCCGGCGATGCCAAGGCGCAAGGGGGCGGACATGAAAGCCTCTCATCTGTATTCGCGCGGTGTTAGCGCGGCCCGCGCGGGGTTGCAACGCGGGCCAGACGATGCGGGCACCGGGCGGGTTTACAGCCAGCGCCGGGTGCGGGCGCAATAGGCCGCAAAAGCGGCGGGAAAGGCGGCGGCCAGCCGCGCCTCTTCCGCGTGGATAAAGCGCAGCGTGATGATCGTGACGAAAGCCGCCACCAGAGGCACCACGGCAAGGGGGGCGCGAAAGGCCAGTGTCAGCCCGCCCAGAATGATCGCATCGGCCAGATAGATCGGGTTGCGCGAATGGGCAAACAGCCCCCCCGTGACCAGATGCCGGGGCGCGCCATAAGGATCCGAGGGCGTGTCCATCCGCCGCATCTGCATTGCCGCCGCAATCAGCAGCGCCAGCCCGCCAGAGGCCGCCAGCCCGCCCACCCATGCCAGCCATTGCGGGCCATGCGGCGCAAGCCGGCCGATGGCCCAGCCAAGGGCGATCATCACCGCCAGCCACAGTTTCGGATAGTCCGGGATTCTCATTTGCCTGTCCTCATCGGGTTACGGGGCAGCCCGCCAGACCGGGCGCAGAACGACGGGTTGCGGGCAATACGCGTGCGCCGTGCAAGCCCCTTCCAGCCAGTCGCCGGGCGGCTCTGGATTGGCGATCCACACGCGCGCGCCATGCAGCGCCGCCCGAGATGTCGAATACCGCGCCGGTCGAGAGGCGATCCACACGCGCGCGTGCGCCCGTGCCGCTCTGACGAGCGGGAGGGGCGCGCGGCGCCAGTTAATCGGGGTCATGGCCCAGCCATTCGCCTTCGATCCCCGTGGCGCGCATGATGGCGATGATCCGGGTCGCCGCATCCAGCGTGTCGCGCAAAATCCCGTCCAGATCATCATCGCCGATATCCTTGTCGAAAACCTCGCCGCGGGTGTTGATGAACGAGGGCCGCCAGCGGTCCGGCACCGCTGTCGCCTTCCATGAGGCGTGGCACAGAAGGTTCCGGTTGCGCCGGATCGCGCGCAGATCGCTGGCCAGCCTCTCGCGGCCTTTGGTGCCTGCATTACCCATCTGTTTGACGAACTGATCGATGAGCGTGCCCAGCGTATCGTCGGCGATATCCTCCATCCGATGCAGCCATGCCGCCAGCGCGCGGTCATCGGGGCGCTGCCCCAGCCCGGTCAGGCTGAGCGCAAAGATCGCCCGTTTCAATGCCTCTTCCAGAAAGCCGAAACCGGCGATGCAGCGGCCAAGGCGGGCCGCAAAACCGTCGGGAAGGGGCGGGGGCATTTCGGTGATGCTCATGGCTGTTTGTGTAACCTGACGCGGCGGGCTTGTCTCGGGTCACGGTTGTCGCGTCGCCGGGGTGTTTCCCGGCCCGGTTTCACCTATATGTGGATAAATATGAGGTGCGCATGCGAAATCTGATACCAATCCTGACGCTGGCTGTGGCGCTGATGACCGCTGGTCTGCCGGCCGGCGCGATGGGCGGGGGCGGCGATCCGACGCCCCGGACACGCGTCAACCCGCCATCGGCCGCGGATGTTGATGCGGCGCAGTCGGGCGTTGCGCGGACCGATACCGACGCCGGCGCTGCCCAAAGCGAGCTGGAACTTTTGGCCGCCGACAGCGTGACCCCGGACCAATTCCTGTGGCAGGCCCGTCCGGTTGTGGTCTTTGCCGATACGGCCGCTGATCCGGCCTTTCGTGTCCAGATCGAATCTCTGCGCGGCCGTCCTCAGGCCCTGATGGAGCGCGATGTCGTCGTCATCGTTGATACCGATCCCGCGGCTGCCAGCATCTGGCGCCAGCGCCTCAACCCGCGGGGGTTCTCGCTGATCATCATGGACAAGGACGGGCAGGTCAAACAGCGCAAGCCCTCGCCCTGGACCGTGCGCGAGATCATCGCGGCAATCGACAAGTTCCCGCTGCGGCTGGAAGAGATCGGGCGCGCCGGAATATTGCAGTGATTCTTGCGGCCCGGCGCGCGCGGGCCTATATTGAACCCGAGGAAAGGAGGCCAAAAGATGTCCGCATCCTATACGCCCAAGCCGATCAGGGTCAGAACC
>JAUNTL010000089.1 GCA_030538705.1 Paracoccus sp. (in: a-proteobacteria)
GATGGAGGCGCAGAATGTGCCGGTGGACCTGATGCCGGAGACCCATTGGGCCGAAGTGGATCAGGGCGAGTTCAGCGCCGCTTGGGTGACGTGCCGTTCCGTGAGGCACTGGCCGAGGCGCGGCGGTTTCTGGCGCTGCCGCAGTGGTGCCAATACTGCGCCATATGTGGTAAAGCCCAAAACGCCATCGGGGTCTGTCGAGGCAGCGCAGCGGCTATTCGCAGCCGTGCAGCCCATTGCGGGCACCTTGGCCGAGACCTATCTGCGCAGCCGAGGCATCACCCGAATCACCGGTCTCGACGCGCTGCGCTCTCATCCGCGCTGTTACTATCGCGCGAATGGCGTCACCGAGATTTGGCCCGCGATGATCGCTGCCGTCACGGACAATGATGGCAAGATCACCGGCGTTCAGCGCACTTGGCTGGCGGGGGATGGTTCGGGCAACCCGATCCACCAAATGCCGGGACTGAACACCTAGGGCAGCCCGCGCATGCACTGCGATCTGGTAGATGACGGCCATCGGATGGGGCGACATCACGCGGCGCGGCTGATGCGCGAGAACCAGTTGATCGCGCGCCAAAAGCGTCGCTTCAGCGCGCGACGCACAGCGGACATGGCTGGCCCGTCGCGCCGAATCTCGTGGCCCAGGACTTTACGGCACGGCTCCGGATCAGAAATGGGGGCCGGCATCTCATATATCTGGACGGCGGAGGGTTGCCTTTACCTTTCGGTAGTCTTGGATCTGTTCTCCGCCGCGGCGTCACCAGCCCACCGCTGTAACAAAGCCCGGAAACTCTACCATCGGGGGGCTAAAGTTGGTAGGCAGTGCTACAAACACCGGACTCCGGTCGCCGCTGGATGAAAATTCATTGGCAGGTCAATGATGGTCAGGATAATTGGGATTGAGCAAGTAGCCTGCCTTTCCCGGCTTCACCTCAAAGTCTCGTTGCGATCTTGCGACAGATCGTTACGTAAAATTGACGGAACCGGTGATCGGGGTTGCGGGGCGCTCGTCTGGCGGGTAGCGGCCACAGCGGATTTAAGTGAAAGGTGCCCCTGATGCGGATGTTGTTCGGTGGTTGCGTGGCGCTTGGTTTGTGCTGCACCTCTGCTTTTGCAGATGTCGAGGCTGGCCTTGACGCGCTTGGTCGGGGCGACGCGGAAGCGGCGGCGGTTGCGTTTCAAACCGCGTTTGACGCCGGAGATGGCGATGGCGCCTTCTACATCGGACGCATGCTGGAACTGGGCCTCGGTGCTGAGCCGGACATTGCGCAGGCACGGCAACTCTATCAGCTTGCCAGCGATCAGGGCAGCGCGCTGGCGATGAACCGCCTTGGTTTGCTCTATCTGGACGGGGCTGGTGTTATCCGGGACTATAAGCGCGGCGCCGAGCTGGTCTGTCAGGCCGCCGATCAGGGGCAGGCGGATGCGCAGTTCAACTGCGCCATCGTTCTGTCCGACGGGCGCGGTATCGAAGCAGATGCCGGGCGGGCGGTCGACTACCTGAAACAAGCCGCAGAGCAAGGCCATATCGGGGCAATGAACCTGCTCGGGATGGCTTATAAGACGGGCGAAGCCGTGCCAGCCGATCCGGCAGAGGCCTTCAGGCTGTTCGGCCAGACGGCACTGGAAGGCAATCCGCTTGGGCTTTACGAGACATCTGTGGCCTATGACGAAGGCCTCGGGGTCGGGGTGGATAAGGTCAAGGCCTACGCCTATGCCAATGTTGCGGCAGCCCTGCTTCATCCGGCGGCAGCGATACAGCGAGACCGGCTCGAGGCGGGGCTTGACGCGGCCCAGATCGAGGCGGGGCAGGCCGAGGCGCGTGATCTGATGGCGGCCTTGCAGGTAAAAGCGAGTGCTGCCGCCGCTGGTGAAGCCATCGCCCACGAGGGCATGCCACCCGCTGCGGAGTAAGCCGATGTCCGCCATTTCCGGCGACAGGTTCAGGGGCGGTTGCCCGGCGCTGGCATTGCTTTTGACGACGGCCATCGCAGCGGCGCAGGTCGTGCCGGATGGCAGCACCAATACCACTGTTACTCTCGGCCAGGACGGCGCGGTCACCGTGGGCATTGCGCCGGCGGATCGCAGCGGGGTCAGCCTGAACCGCTATGAGAGGTTTAACGTTGAGCGCCCCGGCGTCCGGCTTGACAACCGGCAGGAGGCCGCGCGCACCATCGTCAATGAGGTGACCAGCACTGAAGTCAGCACTATTGCGGGGCCGGTCGAGGTGCTTGGCCAGCGTGCCCATGTCATTGTCGCCAACCCCAACGGGATCGTTCTGGACGGCGCGCGCTTCGTCAATACCGGGCGGGTCGCTGCGACCACGGGACGGATCACGCTTGAGGATCGCCAGATCGCGCCTGGAATTTTCCAGCGAAACGCGGTTGCTACGGTCTCGGAGGGTCGGATCGAGATCCGCGAAGGTGGGCTGAGCGGGCAGATGGACACGGTAGATCTGATCGCGCATGAGCTGAAGGTTTCCGGTGCCATCAGCAATGATGACCGGCGCGAGGGCGCGGCGATCCGTCTTGTGGCCGGGCAGTCGCGCACTGAATTTGACAGCGCGGTATTGCCGGGCAATGTGGCGGCGAACTGGGGTCGGACGACGGCGGATGGCGGAAGCGATGATCCGTCCTTCCTTGTGGAGATCACGCGAAGCGGCGTCCTGAGGGCCAATCATATCGGCATCGAGGTGAACGGCGCCGGTGCGGGTGTGCGTTTCGCTGGCGAAAGCTATGCCGGTGCCCGGGGGTTTTCGCTGCGCAGCGACGGCGAGATCGTGGTCGATGGTGGCAAGACCCATGCAACCGAGAATGGGGCGATTGCCCTCTCGGCCAGCAAGGTCAGCCTGGAAAGGGCAGATATTGCCGCAAGGGCGGTCTCTGTCCAGTCGAGCGACAGGTTTGAGAGCACGGACAGCCGGATGGTAGCAAAGGGGGATGAGGATAATCCCGGCGTGATCTATCTGGATGCCGCGGGCGATCTGCTGGACATGCGCGGCCATTACACATCCGATAGCCAGATTGCTCTCCGGAGTGGTGCCGATCTGTCATTCTCGGGAACGGATATCCGATCCGAGGCGATACTTTCGCTGACCGCCGCAGGTATGCTTGCGGCGCAGGATTCCGCGCTTCGTTCGGCGGGGCATCTGCTCGGGCAAGGGCAGAGTATGCGCTTTACCGGGGGCTCGCGTCAAACCGAGATTATCGCTGAACATGGAAGCCTGATCTTGTCGAGCAACGGCGATCTGGAAAGCAAAGGCAGCTTGCTGCAAGGCGGCACGGCTGCGGACGATTTGACAACCCCGGATGGAACGCTTGCCGCCGGAGCGGTCACGCTGAAGGCTGGCGGTCGCATCAGCAACCATAGCGAGGACCAGCTATCGGTGGTTTTCGGCGCTGCGGGTGATGTGGATATCACTGCCGGCGGCGATATCGAGAATCTGAACGGCAGGTTTCTGGCCAATGGCGTGGTCAGCCTGACGGCGCAGGGTGCGGTGCTGAACCGTATCGCGCATTCCACCGGCGAGCGCGCGCCGACCATCACCCGTGAGAGCCGGGCGGGCAAGCGGATCTGGTGGACCCTCGGCCTCAAAAGGGAACGGCATGACCGTCTTTCCTATGATTTTGGCGAGGTTTTGACGCCGGATTGGATTGCGCTGACAAGCGGCACTCAAGGCGTCCGTGTACAGGCAGGCACGCAGATCCTGAATGAGGGCGGGCATATCGGATCCGACGAAGGGGATATCGTGCTGGATGCTCTGGTAGTGGAAACGGCCAGCCTCCATTCTGGTCGCCTCGCGCTGCGCCGGGTCTGCGTGATCCGCTGCTCCTATGAAGGCTCTGGCACCGTTCTCACCTACGGTGGCGGAATCGAGTCCGGCCGGGATCTGCAGATCCACGCGACCGGACATGTGCTGAACGAGGGCGGCGTGTTCTATGCGAAGCGTGATATCGACATCGAGACACCGCTCCTTGACACCCGCGCCAGCAATATCCCTGTGATCGCCTATCGGCCCGGAGGGCTTTACAACTTCTGGGGCTCCAGAGCGGCATGGATATTCCTGCGCGCGCAATATGGTCAGATTATCGCCGATACCGGGCAGCTGACGGTGGCCTCGCCCGCGCCGGTGCGTGTGCAGGGCGGCGTTTTATCGGCGGGCAACGGGATTGAGCTTGCCAATGGCGAGGACCAAGTGGCCCCGCCCGCAATGCCTGTCATCGGCCCGGCAGATATCGGGTTGCTGCGCAGCCTGACCGGTCTCGGACGCTGACAGGCGATGAGGGTTGTTTCGATCCTGACGCTGCTTTTCATTGGCGGGGCAAGCGCTGCCTTTGCGCAGAACATCGGACAAGTCGATCCTCTGATCGAGGATCAGCGCCAGCAGGCGCTGGAACAGCGCACCAATGAGCTGGGTGCCTTTACGGCGCGCGAATCTATTCCCGATCCGGGACCGGCGCAGGAACGCGGCGGCCCCTGCTTCGATGTCCGTGATCTTCGCATCGAGGGCGTAACGCTTCTTCCCCCGGCTGAGCTTGCCGCAATCATCGCCCCTTATGTGCCATCCTGCATGGAGGGCGCGGATATTCAGGCGGTCATGCGCGGGATCGATGCCGCCTATGCCGAGCGTGGATATATCACCACCAAGACCTATATCCCCGCGCAAAACCTGACCAGTGGAAGTCTGATTCTGTCCGTGGTTGAAGGCCAGGTCGAAGAGCTGATCCTGCTGGACGATGCCGGTCAGGTCGAGACCGCACGGGGCCGCCGCCAGCTTGCAACGGCGTTTCCCGGCGTGAAAAACCGCCCCTTTCAACTGCGTGACTTCGAACAGGGGCTGGATCAGATGAACCGGCTTGCCTCGGTCGAGGCTGTTTTGCGCCTTCAGCCCGGAGATCATGAGGGCGGCTCTCATGTCATTGTGCAGCGCGTGCAATCAGACCGTTTCCGCGGCTATCTGCGCGCGGACACACTAGGCGCGAAAAGCACCGGCGAAAGGCGTCTGTCGCTCGATACGGAATGGGACGATTTTTTCGGCGCGAATGACACATGGTCATTGGGCTATACTGGGTCGCTGAATACCAATGCGCTGACACTGCGCGGTTCGGTTCCCTATGGGTATTTTACCTTCGGCGTCGATCTCGGCTATTCCGAATATCTGACACCGCTGAACGAGATGGCGGAACTGTTCGGAAACAGCCACTCCGCCCGCGTTGATCTGCGCTATATGGCTGCGCGCGATCAATTTTCCACAACCGAGCTGAATGCGGCACTGAATATCTACCGTGCGGATCGCTGGATCAACGATGCCCGCCTGACGCCGCAGGCGCTTACGGTGCTGGATATCGGGGTGCGGCGCATGCGGTTGGATGAACGCGCACGTCATTCCTGGGATGCGACCCTGAGTGTTGGGCTGCCGCTCTTTGGGGCGGATCACAACATCTCAGACGATGAGGGCATCACCCCTAAAGCACAATTCGTCAAACTTGCTTTCGGCTGGCAGCGGCAAGGCGCTTTGGGAAATATCGGTACGATGGTCAATGACATGCGCGGCCAGTTTGCCCCGCACGCGCTTTATTCCAGCCAGCAGATGGCTCTTGGCTCATGGTCGACGGTGCGGGGCTATAGCGAGAGCAAGGCGGTCGGGGATAGCGGGCTTTATCTGCGCAATGATCTTTACCTTGCCTCGGATATCTGGGCCGGCTGGTTACCCGGTTCATGGCAGGAAAGCGCGGCGCAAAGATTGCAGCCGCATTTATTTCTGGATCTGGGCGTGACGCGCGACAGGGCGCGGCATCAGACCGAAACCGCCGCTGGCGCGGGTTTTGGGATGTCATGGTATGGAGATCGCATGACGGCCTCGGCGCTTTTTGGTGTGCCTCTGATCTCGGGCAATGAGTCGCAAGATCCAGTGCTGCAAATACGAGTGGATAGGAAGCTATGGTAAACAGTATGCTGAGATTGTCTCTGATTGGTGCTGTCGCATTGGTTGCGGCCTGCACCACCCCCGAACAGGCCCGCCGCGACAGCTATGTCGGCACCGAGAACGGCCAGACGATCTATGTCTATACGGTTCAGCATTGGCCGACCGCACTTTGGTCGGAATCGAAGCTGGAGCATTGGATCCGGTCGGATGCCGAGAAGCTTTGCCCGCAGGGGTATCGTGAGGTTTCTCGGGAGAGAGGGGCGAATCATGTTTATTATGGAAGCCCGGTTGCGATGCCTTATTACGATCTGAACATCAGGATTGCCTGCCCTGCGCCTGTAGCCTCTGGCTGATTACGGTTCTGCCAGGGGGTCTTTGTTTTTTAGTTGCCGGCTTGTTTTGTTTTGGCTAGCGGCTTGTGCTTGATCAGTTCTGCATATTTCCTGTCTTTGGTGGGGGGTTTTGGGTGTTTGCATGTCTTTTTCGTCGCGTCTGAATGGCGGCTTTTCGCTTCTTCTGAGTGTTGTTCTGGCGGTTCAGCCGGCGTTGATGGAGGCGGCTTGGGGTCAGCAGGTCATCATTGACCCGAATGGGAATGTGGGCACCCGGCTGCAAGGGGGGACTTCTGCGCCGGTGGTTGATATTGCCCGGCCGAATGCGGGGGGCGTGTCGCATAACCGCTACAAGCGGCTCGATACGCCTGCGGGCGGCGGTGTGGTTCTGAACAATTCGGCCTCGGTCAGCATGACCGGGCTTGCCGGGCAGATTGCGGGCAACAGCAACCTGTCGGGCGGCGCTGGCGCGTCGACGATTGTCAATGAGGTCACCTCGAGCGAGCAGACCAGCCTGAAGGGCCGGATCGAGGTCGCCGGCACGCGGGCGCATGTCATCGTGGTCAATCCGAACGGGCTGACATGCGACGGGTGCAGCTTCCTGAACGCTGGCGAGGCCACGCTGTCGACGGGCGTGCCCGTCGTCGAGGGTGCTGCGGTGCGCCTTGGCGTGGCGCGGGGCTCGGTGACCATTGGCCGGGGCGGGCTGGACGGCGCGGCGAGCGGGGTCGGTTCTGTCAACCTGATCGGGCGCACGGTGGTGATCGACGGCAAGGTGACGGCGATCGACGGCGTGAATGTGCAAGGCGGCGCACAGGATTACGACCTGACCGGGGGGCGCCACCTGCGCGCGGGCACGGCATCGGGACCGGCGGGCAGTGATTATGCGATCGACGGGACAGCCTTCGGCGCGATGGAGGCGGGCCGCATTCAGATCGTCGGCAATGAGCAGGGTCTGGGGGTGCGTCTGCGCGGCGCGCAGCAGGCCAACAGCGCGGATGTGACGATCTCGGGCCCGGGCAAGGTCGAGGTCAGTTCGGCCTTCGCGCAGCGCCATGTGACGGTGCGTTCCGGCCATGGTCAGGTCGAGATCGACCGCGATCTGAGCGCGGCCACGGGCCGGGTCACGGTCACGGCGCGCGATACGCTGCGACTGAGCGGGCGTTCGGGCCTTTACGGCGAGACCGGGATCTCGCTTCACAGCACGCATGGCGAGATCTCGGCTCAGGGCGAGATGCAGTCGGGCAAGGATATCACGCTTCGCGGGCACGGGCTGAGCTTCGGGGCCTATGCGGTCGCTGCGGATACGATCAGCTTTCATATCAGCGACGCGGCCGGTTTTGACGGCGCCAGCCTGATTGCCCAAAAAATCGACGGCACGGATTTCGGGGCCTCGGTCAGGCTTGCGCATTCGGCCTTCTTCGCGGCCGAAGATCTTCCCGTCGTCACGCGGCAATTGCACTTTGGCCGGGATGTGGTGATCGACGGGCTGACAGAGGCCGACACGTCGAGCCTGATTGCGACGATCAGCGGGGATTTCCGCAACAGCGGCGATCTGCGGGGCTTCGATCTGTCGCGGATCACCTGGGGCGGGGATCTTCACAACGAGACCGGCGGGATCCTGTCGGCAGAGGCGCTTGCGATCTCGCATCGGGGTCATGTCCATAACAGCGGCATCCTTTACGGCGAGAACAGCATCACCCTCGATCTGGCCGGGCTCATCAACAACGAAACCGGCGCGGTGCTGTCGCAGGATATCCGGATCACCACGACGGGCGATCTGGTCAATCGCGGCACGATCATGGCCGAGAACGATCTGCGACTGATATCAGGCGCGGTGCTGAGCAATGCCGGCTTCATACAGGCGGCGCAGGGCTGGCTGAGCGCGGGCCGCCTCAGCAATCTGGGGACTGGTGATCTGCGGATTGCCGGTGATCTGCACCTCACCGCGACCGGCGCGCTGCGCAATCAGGGCAGTCTCAACGCCCTTGGCACGATCAGCTTTGCGGCCGCCCGGATCGAGAATGCCGGGCTGAGCATCGGCGAGCGGGCGATCACGGCCACGGGCGATCAGATCACCAACAGCGGCACGCTGGTGTCGCAGACCCTGCTGCGGCTCAGGGGGAAGGACATCACCAGTTCCGGCACGCTGGCAAGCTATGATCTGGCCGAGCTGACCGCTACGGGTTCGGTCACCAACAGCGGCGCCCTGATCGCCGATAAAACCCTTTCCATCACCGGCCCGGTCTTTGCCAATACCGGCGCGGACGCCCTTGTCAGGGCTAAAACCGGCAAGATCGCCAGCGCCTCCCTGATCAATTCCGGCAAGATCTTTCTGATCGACAGCTTCGAGCGCAAGGGCGACATTGATCTTTTCGAGAACAACGGGGCTTTCGCCTCGGCCGGGTCGGTCCAGATCACCGGGCGCAACGCCTTGTCCCGGATCGTGCTGGGCCAGGACAGCCATCTGGTCGCGGGCCTGCGTCCCGACGACGAGACCCAGGTGCTCGTGACGGCGGCGGCGCTGATCCTGCGTGCCGAGCGGATAGAGATCTCGGGACAGGAGGGACGCGGGGCCACTATTGCCGCGGGCGGCCATATCACGATCGAGACGCCCCGGACCCTGATGATCGGGGGTAATGTCCAGACCCGGGCCGGGAATCTGAGGCTGGCGGGCAGCGATGTCACGATCACACGGGGCGCATCGCTCCATGCCGGGGGGGTGGGCACGATCGCCTCCAGGGCCGGTCTGGTGAATGCCGGGTCACTGGTCACCGGTGGCCGCCTTGATCTGGCGGCGGGCTTCGGGCGGCTGAGCAACAGCGGGGTTCTGGCGGTCGGGCAGGCTTCGACATGGGGGCTGAGCGGCGCGCTGAGCAATACGGGCCTGATCAGCAGCGACGTCTCGCTGCGGGTCACCGCCGCCAGTATCCACAACGATGGCTATCTTCAGGCCGTGACCTCGATGAACCTCGCGACGGCAGGCGAGGCCCGGCTGCGCGGTGCGACCGTCGCGGGCGGGGCCATGGCGATCACGGCGACGGGCCTTCTGCTGGACAAAGGGCTGATGACGCCCGATGCCGGGACGGGCAAGGCAGAAGCCAATACCGGCCTGATCTCGGCGGCACAGTTGCGGGTGACGGCGGGCAATTTCACCAGCCGCGGGGCCATCAGCCTGACCGGCACCGGCAGCAATCTCTGGGATATCACCAATGGCTTCCGGCAGGAGGGCCATGCCCATGCCGCCGGGCAACTGGTGATCACCATGGCCAGCCTCGTCACGACCGAGGCCACCCTGCTGAGCAGCGCGGGCGATCTGCTTCTTCAGGGCAAGAGCGGGGCCTCCAGCCCGGGCTTCGATATCTCGGGCAATCTGGTGGGGCAGAATGTGACCCTTCGAAACGGCGGATCGATCCGGCTGCGCGCGCCTTCGATGCTGTCTTCGGCCAATGATATCACCTTGTCATCCGGGGCCGGGATCACGCTTGCGGGGCAGGTCAGCGCGCGCGCCATGATCGAGGCCATGGCCGATACGCTGGCGATCTCGGGGCAGAGCTATGCCACTGTCCTCAAGGCGCAAGCGGCGGCGGGGCTTGATCACAGCGGCACCAGCTATGCGGGGGAGACACTCCTGCTTGGCGCCGGTGGCGGGCTGACAAACTCCGGGCATATCAGTTCGGCGGGTGAAGCGGTCCTGACCGGCGCGGGCCTGTTTCGAAACGAGACCGGCGGCAAGATCGAGGCCACCGATCTGGAACTGAGAGTGAATGCAGCCGGGGCCAATGCCTCTCTGGAAAACCATGGCGAGATTTTTGGTGCCAGAACGCTTCTCATCCGGGCGGAGGGGCTGAACAATGCCAGGGGCGCAAGCCTGCGCGCGGGCAAGATCGATCTCAAGACGACCGGCAGCCTCGACAATAACGGGATGATCCATGCCTTCGGGGTCTTCGCGGAGATCGGCGGAGGGCTGCACAATCGGGGCACCATCCGCGGGGACGAGCTTGTCACCATGGTCGCCGGGGGCGGCGGGATCGTCAATGTCAGCGATGGCCGCATCCTTGCCCGAACCATCGTCCTGGCCTCCGGGGCGGGGCTGTCGAACAGCGGCCAGATCGGCGGGGCGGGCAGCACTTCGCTACCCAATGCGCGCTCAACGCAGCTTTCCGCAGCCGGCTGGCTGACCAATGGAAAGACCATCCGGGGCGAGGATGTGGCCCTTCTGGCGGCGGGCGTGACCAATCAGGAAGCGGGCTCGGTCGTGGCCACGAAGGTCCTGCGCGTTCAGTCCGATACTTACGGCGTCTTCAACCATGGCATCATGAGCGGCGCGGATACCGCCGTCATCGTCAAGGGCAATTTCGAGAACCATAACCGGCTTGCCGGGTCCGCCACATTGGGGATCGCGGTGGAAACCGGCCGGCTTTATAATAATGGCGGGCTTTTCGGGCCCGAGATCACCCTGATCGCCGAGAAAGGCGCGCTTCTCTCCGAGACGGGGATCGCGGCGGGCTCCAGCCTGCTGGCACGCGGCGCCAGCGTCGATCTCAGGGCAGGGGTCAGCGCGGGCGACAGGCTGGGGCTTGTCGCAACCACCGGGGACCTGACACTGGCCGGGGCGGCCACCGCAAAAACGCTCTCCGTTCATGCCGCGCGCCTGCTGAAGGCGCGGGGCGGCATGCTTCGGGGCGCAACCCGGACCCAGATCATCGCCGGGGATATCCAGCGCAGCGATATCACCGCCACCAACCGCAAGCTTGGCGTGGTCGGGGCCAATCCCGGCGATCTTTATGTCGAACTGACCGCCGGCTCGTTTGGCGCGGCGAGTGCGACCCCGCTGACCGATGGCCCCGGCCTTGCGGTGGCGCGTTATGAGCAGGCCAGCCTGGCCGCCAGCGGCTCGGTCGAGATCGTCGCCGCCCAGAACCTGTTCCTGACCGGCACGATCACCGCCGGGAAGGCTATCGGCCTTCAGGCGAAGGATTTTGCGGGGCTGCGCGACATCAGCCTGACCGCAGGGACAGCGCTGCATGTTCAGGGCGACAATCACCTGAAGAATTACGGCAACACCCTGCTATCGGCCAAAGAGGTCACGCTGAACCAGACGCAGGGCTGGTTTTACACGAGCGACTGGCTGCCGGAGGAGATGCGTTACGACCTCCGGGTGGGCGCGCAGGTGATCGTGGTCAATTCCGACCATCGTTTCGTCAACAGGACCGTCACCTTCCGGGCGATCCATGACATCACCCAGATTGACAGTGTGATTTCCGCAGGCGGCATCGACTATGTGGCCGGGAACAATATCACCATTGCCTTCGATCCTTTCGACTGGCGCGCGAAGAAAATCACCGGGTTCCTGCCCTCTTATGACGAGAACCCGACCTCGGCCTCTCATATCGCCGTGATGAAGCTGTTCTTCGGCACCACGCCCGAGGATACCACCCTGGGCTGGCAGGATGTGAGTGACGCCAACAAGATCGCCCTGAACCAGGCCGATACCAGCAATTGGTGGGGCACGATCAGCGCCGGGCTGCGCGGCTCGCCCCTGCTCGCGCAGCGCCTGGGCATCACGCTCACGGCGGGGCAGGATATCACCCTGCAATCGGGCAAGATCCATTCCGAAGGGAGCATCGATCTGACCGCGGGCGGCCGCTTCCTGAGCGAGCCGGTCCATGTCGAGAATGAACAGGGCGACCGCCCGGTCAATGTGGGTTGGTCCTTTGACAGCCGATACGGCAATATCGACAGCGGGCATGACCGTAGCCGGGTGCAGATGTATGAGCTGCGCGCCTATGAGAACCAGATCCATGCCCGGGACGATATCACTATCTCCGCCGGCACCGGTCTGGATCTGATCGGAACGCAGCTTCGCTCGGCGAATGGCAATATCACGCTGCAATCGGCCGGCGGCATCAGCATGCTCGCCGCGCCCGGCTACTGGGCCTATAGCCATCAGCATACGAAGACGAAGAAGAAAGCCCTTGGCCTTTACCAGAAGCGGACCACGATTACGGTCGACCGCTACCGCGATATCTACAAGCCCACCACGCTGATCGCGGCGAATGGCACTGTCTCGCTGGCCGCCACGGGCCGGCTTGCGCGCGATGCGGACAGCCCCGACGCCAGCAGCCCGCTGAATGCGATCCTGTCGGCCGGCAGCGCGATCACGGCCCGGAATGTCTCGGTGAGCACGCATGAGGCGGGTCAGAGCATTCTGCTCGGCACCTATGAAGAGACCGATATCGACGAAACCCGGACCGAGACCTCGCGCAAACTGCTCTGGGCCGTGCCTTTCGGCAGCAGGGATTCCATCCGCAAACAGCGCGTGGTCACCCAGACCGGCAATGCCATGCTGGCCGATGAGATCCTCACGCTGACATCATCGGCGGATCTGACGATTGTGGGGGGCAGCTATGCGGGCCAGACCGTCGCCGTCTCCGCCGCGGGCGATCTGAATATCCAGGCCGCCATCAACAGCATCTACGAAAGCAATTATTCGCGCAGCGACAATATGGTGATCATCACCACGATCAATTCCGGGAAGATCGTGGAAAGTGCCGAATTGCCGAAGATAAATTCGGTCCAGCCCGCCCAATTCGACGTGGGCGGCAAGGTGGTGATTGCGGGATATCACGGGCCCGCGCTCAATACGCTGCTCATCAATGCGGTCAGCAGCCGCGAATTCGACGACCGGGTCATCAGCCTTTATATGCCAAAGGACAGCGATGCCGCCGAAAGCCAATCCGCCGAGGTCAGCAACAGCTATGATTATCAGCTGCCTTACGGCGGCGATTACGCCTATATCCGCACGCTGCTGAATGATCGCGGCGCGACCTATGAGACGATCTCGCTGCGCGATCAGAGCTGGTATGACAAGCAGGTCCAGCTCAACCCCGCCTTCCAGGCCCTGCTTTCGGTGGCGATCGCGGCGGCAACGGGCAATATCGCCGGGCTGAACCCCTGGCAGAAGGCCATGCTGGACAGCACGCTCAACAGCCTGGCGAGCGGCGCGATCACCGGCGAATTCGACGCCAGCCAGGCGCTGAGATCCGCCCTCACCGCAGGCGCCTCAAGCTTTATCTCCGAGACGCTGATCGACAGGTTCGGGCTTGGGCCGCCCAAAGATGACAAACTCAAGGGGCTGACCGCCTCCGGCGTCCGGGACAAGTTCACGCCGGAGCTGATCCGGGACCGGC
>JAUNTL010000090.1 GCA_030538705.1 Paracoccus sp. (in: a-proteobacteria)
TGGAACGCCTCGCGCGCGAGGCCGATCTCGACCCGGAATTCGCGCGCAAATTCCTGAATTTCGTGATCGCCGAAGTCATCCGGCATCACGAGAAATTCCAAGCCTAGGGCGGGTTTCCCGCCAAGCCCGCCATTCAAAAGGAGAAAACCAATGGCAATGAAAATCCGTCTGGCCCGTGGTGGTTCGAAAAAACGCCCCCATTACGCCATCGTCGCATCTGATTCGCGCATGCCGCGCGACGGCCGCTTCATCGAAAAGCTGGGCACCTACAATCCTCTGCTGGCCAAAGACAGCGAAGACCGCATCAAGATGAACATGGAGCGCGTCCAGTACTGGCTGAGCCAGGGCGCCCAGCCGACCGACCGTGTCGCCCGCTTCCTCGAAGCTGCCGGCGTCGCACCCAAAACCGAGCGCAAGAACCTGAAAAAGGCCGAGCCGGGCAAAAAAGCCCAGGAACGCGCCAAGTCCCGCGCCGACAAGGCCGCCGCTGCCGCCGAGGCTGCTGCTGCCCCGGCAGAAGCACCCGCCGAAGAAGCTTCGGAATGATCTGAACCGGCCGGCCCGCCTGACGGGCCGGCTGTCCTTCGGGGGCCGCAATGTTCGTTTTGCGCCTGATCCGGCTGGCCTTTCTGTTGATGCTGGCCTTTGTTGCGGGCATGTTCACTGAACGCGGCCACCATATCCGCGCCTGCGACGACAGGGGCGGTATCTGGGCGGATGCAACATGCAAGAGGGCCGGTGATGTCTGATCGGATCTGCGTAGGCGCGATCGCGGGCGCTTTTGGCGTTCACGGCGAGGTGCGTCTGAAAAGCTTTACCGCCGATCCCGCCGCCATCGCCGCATATGGCCCGCTCGCGACCGAGGACGGCGGGCGCAGCTTTGACGTTACCCTGACGCGGCCGGTGACCGGCGGAATGGGGGCGCGACTGTCGGGCGTAGAGACGCGCGAACAGGCCGAGGCCCTGCGCGGCCTGACGCTCTGGGCGCCGCGCGCGGCCCTGCCCTCGCTACCCGATGACGAATTTTATCACACCGACCTGATCGGGCTGGAGGTTTTTGACCCCGGCGGCCGTCTGCTTGGCCGTGTCCGCGCGATCTATGACCACGGCGCCGGTGATATCCTGGAGATTGCAGCGACGCCGCCCCTGCTGCTGCCCTTTACCCGCGCGGTGGTGCCGACCGTCGATCTGGCGGCCGGGCGCATCATCGCCGACCCGCCGGGCGAGGATGGCGACGGCGACGGCACGGCCGGAAACGCCGGGGCATGAGCGCGCCGCCACGCTCATACGGGCTGAAATCCGCCGCCACCCACAGCCGCCCGCGCGTGCTGATGGACGAGCCGGCCCACCCGGATGCATGGACGGCCCATGTCATCACGCTGTTTCCCGAGGCTTTTCCGGGAACCCTCGGCCTGTCGCTGACCGGCAAGGCGCTGTCGGACGGGCTGTGGAACCTGCGCATGACCCATCTGCGCGATTTCGGTATCGGCCGGCACCGCAATGTCGATGATACCCCGGCCGGGGGCGGGGCGGGCATGGTGATCCGGGCCGATGTCATGGGCGCCGCACTGGATCAGGCCGACCCGCGCCTGCCGGTGATCTATCTCTCGCCGCGCGGCCGGCCGCTGACCCAGGCCCGGGCGCGCGCCCTGGCCCTTGGCCCGGGCGTCACCCTGATTTGCGGGCGTTTTGAAGGGGTTGATCAGCGCATCCTCGATCAGCGCGGGATCGAAGAGGTCAGCATCGGCGACTATGTCCTGACCGGCGGCGAGATCGCGGCTCAGGTCTTGATTGATGCGACGGTTCGGCTTATACCGCGCGTCATCGGGAATCAGGCGTCGCTGACCGAGGAATCCTTTTCCGAAGGTCTGCTTGAACACCCGCAATACACGCGCCCCGCCGAATGGGAAGGCCGCAGGATACCGGATATCGTGATGTCCGGAAATCATGCGGCCATTGCTGCTTGGCGACGCGAACAGGCCGAAAGCCTGACCAAGGAACGCCGCCCCGACCTGTGGCGGGCATATCTGGACCGCAAGGAAACGGATATGGACCCGGCAAAGGACCGACAGCTCTCGGGCGCATCAGACCAAGCGGGGAACCACCCCGCGCAGGAAAAGGAAAACCGCGATGAATCTGATCGCACAGCTCGAAGCTGAACAGATTGCCGCTCTGGGCAAGGATATCCCCGATTTCAAGGCCGGCGACACCATCCGCGTCGGCTACAAGGTGACCGAAGGCACCCGCACCCGCGTGCAGAACTATGAAGGTGTCTGCATCTCGCGCAAGGGCGGCAGCGGCATCGGCGCCTCGTTCACCGTTCGCAAGATCTCGTTTGGCGAGGGCGTGGAACGTGTGTTCCCGCTCTATTCGACCAATATCGACTCGATCACCGTTGTGCGTCGCGGCCGCGTCCGCCGCGCGAAGCTGTATTACCTGCGCGACCGCCGCGGCAAATCCGCCCGCATCGCCGAGGTCAGCAACTACAAGCCCAAGGCCGACAAGGCCGGAACCAAAGCCTGAGGAGCCGGATCATGAAAAAGGACATCCATCCCGACTATCACATGATCGCGGTCAAGATGACCGACGGCACCACCTATCAGGTCCGTTCGACCTGGGGCAAGGAAGGCGACACCATGTCGCTGGACATCGACCCGACCAGCCACCCGGCATGGACCGGCGGCTCGGCCAAGCTGATGGATACCGGCGGGCGCGTGTCGAAGTTCAAGAACAAATACGCGGGTCTCGGCTTTTAAACCCCGCTGCAAAGCAGCATGGACAGGAAAGCGCCGCCCTTGGGGCGGCGTTTTCATTTGTGCGGTCATGGGGGTGTCATGGAATGAGACTAGGGTTCGCCGTGGAAACCCATCTGTACGAGTCTCATCATGAACCTTCACCGTTTGTCCTGCTTTGCCCTATTGGCCGCCATCGGTTTCGCCAATGCCGCCGCTGCGGAAACGCGTGCGGATGAAATCCTGGATCGCTTCAAGAATCGGGACGCGACGCAACGCAATGTGATGGTCGTTGCCCATCGCGGTGCGGCCTTCCGCGAGGGGCAAGAGGTCGTCGCCGAGAACTCGATTGCGTCGCTGAACCGGGCGGTCGATCTGGGGGTGGATATGGTCGAGATCGACGTCCGCCGCACGAAAGATGGCGTTTACGTTGTCAGCCATGATGAAACGCTGGACCGGGCCACCAACTGCACCGGTAGCGTGGAAGATATGGCATTTGCGGAAATGTCAGATTGTCGGTTGCTGTCGGGACCGAACCGGGATGTGACCGATGAGGCGGTGCCAACTCTGGCGTATTTCCTGAAGAACGCCAAGGGTCGGATTATGATTAACCTTGATAACAAGGTCGGGGCTGAGAATCTGCCCGGTATCTATCAGGTGGTCGAGGCCGAGGGCATGACCCCCTATGTGGTCACCACGATCGCGGCCAATAGTGCCGAAGATCTGGCCGCTGTGAATGGTGTGATGGCGGATCTGCCCCAAGGCGTTCAGCTGATGCCAAATGTGCGCGATGACCGGATTTCGGGGCTGGATCACCTTGAAATGATCTATGGCACTTTTCCGTTTGAGGTGATGCAGGGTCGCGACACCTATGCGGGTGGTGAGCTGACCTCTGACGGCGGCGTGCTGTTCAATGCTGATGCTCAGGCTCTGGCCCAAAAGCATGACGTGCATCTGTGGGTGAATACGCTGAGCTTTCCCGACCAGCCGGATATGCGTTCGGGTGGGCGTGGCGACGCGCGGGCGGTAGCGACTGGCGATCTGGATTCGGTCTATGGGTTCTGGGCTGGGCAGGGCGTGACGATGATCCAGACAGACGAGCCCGAACTGGCGATTAACTATCTGGAAGAAAAAGGCTATCGTCAGCCTTACTAAGATCAGCGCCGCCCCGGAAAGGCGGCGCTTGTCTTTATCCCCGGATTTTACCCGCGCGCCCCGAGATACGGGACCACCAGCCGCGCGGCTGACTGCCGGCCGGATAGCCGCTGACGACCTGCCCGCCGGCGTCGATGCTGACCCGGCCGTCGCGCCAGCGGCGCAGCACCGGGCCCTGTGCGGTGCCGAACAGGCCCAGAGGAATGGCGGCATATCCCATCCCGCCCATCACGGCCACATCCGGTTCGGGCAGGGCAAAGCCCTCGGCGACAGCCCCGTAATGGCCGGAGATCGGATAAAACATCATAGTCATGGTCATACCTCCTGCGGGAAACGGCGCCTGGTCGGGGCGTCCGGGATCAGCGGGCCGTGATTGCGCATCAGCCCGGATCTTTCTTTGCCGGGGTTACGGGCAGAGACGGCCTGCGGCGCACCCCCGGCCATATGCCGGCCCCGATCCCCGGGGTTGAGCGAATACGGCCTGACGTAGCGTGGTCCGGGCGAAGCGGCACGGGTGGTCACATCGGCATGGCTGAAAATGCGGTGCGGCATCGTCACCTCCTCCTTGTCGGGTCGGTTACCTCTTTTTATACCATTATCTCGACAGTGATTGTCGTGTTTTTCAACAGATTTTTTCGATCTTATGATTTATGATTTAAAATCAACTGATTAAAATCAGTCCGCCAGCATCTTGCGTGCCTCGACCCCGCCGGCGCTGACCAGATCGGCCAGCGTCAGCGATTCGAGAAGCAGCAGATAGGACCAGAACACTTCTGCAAAGACACGCCGCAACCGGCATTCCGATTCGTCACCGCAATCGTCGCATTTCTGATAGGCCGTGCGTGACAGGCAGGGCAGCGGCGCCAGAGGGCCATCAATGCGGCGCAAAAGCTGTTCCAGCCGGACCTGAGCGGGATCACGGCTCAGCCGATATCCCCCTGCCCGGCCCCGGACCGAGGCCAGCACACCCTCTTTACGCAGATCCAGAAGGATATGTTCCAAAAACCGCTTGGGCGCACCCGATCGCCGCGCAACCTCTTCGATCTGAAGCGGGCGGGCGGATTGGGCATGCTCATCGGCCAGAACGATCAGCGCCTTGAGGGCGTATTTCATTTTTTGCGTCAGCATGAAACAGATATGGCGCAATCTGCCGTGAAATCAACTTATTCCCGACAGGTCGCGGCGTCGTTGACGACTTTCCAAGACAGCGGCGAAGCCCTATGTTCCCGCGACCCTCAGGCAATGGCGGAAAGACGGATGGCCCATATCATCGTGGTCGGAAACGAAAAGGGCGGATCGGGCAAGTCGACGACCGCGATGCATGTCGCCACGGCTCTGGCGCGAATGGGCCACCGCACCGCCGCACTGGATCTCGATATCCGTCAGCGCAGCTTTGGCCGTTATCTGGAAAACCGCGCCCATTTTTGCGCGCGCGAAGGGCTGGACCTGCCGATGCCCACATTGGCTGCACTGGCGGCGACATCCCCAAATGACACCGACCCGCTGTCGGATGCGATGGCCATGCTTGAGCCGGCCCATGATTTCATCCTGATCGACTGTCCCGGCTCGCATACGCGGCTGGCGCAGATGGCGCATATGCTGGCCGACACCCTGATCACACCGATGAATGACAGCTTTATCGACTTTGACCTGCTGGCGCGGATGTCACCCGAGGGCAAGGTGCTTGGCCCGTCGATCTATGCGGAAATGGTCTGGGGCGCGCGGCAGGGCCGGCAGGCGGCGGGCGCGGGGCCGATTGACTGGATCGTATTGCGCAACCGGCTGGGCACTCAGGCAATGCATAACAAGCGCCGCGTCGGCAGCGCGCTGACGCAATTATCCAGGCGTATCGGTTTTCGCGTCGCTCCGGGTTTTGCCGAGCGGGTGATCTTTCGCGAGCTGTTCCCGCGCGGGCTGACGCTGCTGGATCTGAAAGACATCGGCACCGAGCAACTTAACATGTCCAATATCGCCGCCCGGCAGGAATTGCGCGAGCTGATCCAGACGCTGAATCTGCCCGGCGTGACGGTCACGTTCTGATGCCGGCCGGGGCCGGATCGGACCGGCCGGCGCCGCGGGGATGACAGCGGCATGCCCGCATCAGCCGCGCCATCGGGCCTGAGAGGGAGGACGTCCGGGCGACAGCTGAATTCCCGCGGCCATACGCGCCCCCCGCCCCCGGATCACAGCGCCCGCCAACCGATATCGCGACGGCAGAACCCCTGCGGCCAGTCGATCGCATCAACCATCGCATAGGCACGCCCATGGGCCTGTGCCAGCCCGTCCCCGCGCGCGGTCACGCCCAGCACGCGCCCGCCTGTCGCCACGACCGCGCCATCACGCTGCGCCGTGCCTGCGTGAAAGACCATATGAAAGCTGTCCTCGGGCAGCATATCCAGCCCTTTGATCCGGGTGCCTTTTTCATATGCTCCGGGATAGCCCCTGGCCGCCATGACGACGCAGAGCGCATGATCATCGGCCCAGTTGACCGCAACCTCGGACAGCCGCCCCGTGGCGCAGGCATGGATCAGGTCAAGCGCCTGCGCGCCCAGACGCATCATCAGCACCTGACATTCGGGGTCACCAAAGCGCGTGTTATATTCGACCAGACGCGCCTGCCCGTCGGCGATCATCAGCCCGGCGAACAGCACGCCTTGAAACGGCATGCCGCGCCGCGCCATCTCGGCCATGCTCGGGCGGATGATCGCGGACATGACCTGCGCCTCGATTTCGGGCGTCATGACCGGGGCGGGGCTATAGGCGCCCATGCCGCCGGTATTCGGCCCGCGATCGCCGTCGCCGACACGTTTGTGATCCTGAGCGCTGCCGATCGCCAGACAGGTCTCGCCGTCACATAGCACGAAAAAGCTGGCCTCCTCGCCGGGCATGAACTCCTCGATCACGACCGAGGTATCGCCAAACTCGCCGTCAAAGATCGCGTCAATGGCGGCAAGCGCCTGCGCCTCGGTCTCGGCCACGGTCACGCCCTTGCCGGCGGCCAGACCGTCGGCCTTGATGACGATGGGCGCGCCCCGGGCGACGACGTAATCGCGCGCGGGTGCTGCGCTGTCAAAGCGTGCCCAGGCCGCAGTCGGTGCGCTCACGCTGTCACAGATCTCTTTGGTGAAAGCCTTGCTGGATTCCAGCTGCGCGGCGGCCTGAGACGGACCAAAGACCAGCAGGCCGGCATCGCGCAGCGCATCTGACACCCCGGCGGCAAGCGGCGCCTCGGGGCCGATGACGACGAAATCCACCGCGTTCTCCTGCGCAAACTCCAGCACGGCTGAGCGCGACAGAATATCCAGATCGGCGCATTCGGCCAGATCCGCGATCCCGGCATTGCCCGGCGCAACGATCAGCCGGTCGCATTTCGGGTTCTGCCGGATTGCCCAGGCCAGTGCATGTTCGCGACCGCCGCCGCCAAGGATTAGGATATTCATCGCCGCCCTTTCACCACCTGCGCCACCGCGATAAGGTGGCCGCCAACGGAACTAGAGCCAGCCCCCCGGCAGCGCAACCCCGCGCGGGCGGCAAAGGATGCGCGGTCATGGACATGTTCGAAGATGACAGCCCCGGCCCGGCCGAGGGCAGCAACGCCCCCGCCCTGTCGGTGTCCGAAATCTCGGGCGCGGTCAAACGCGTGATCGAGGGCGAGTTCGGCCGCGTCCGCGTGCGTGGCGAGATCGGGCGGGTGTCGCGGCCTTCCTCGGGGCATCTCTATTTCGACCTGAAGGATGACCGCGCCGTCATCGCCGCCGTGACATGGAAAGGACAGGCCGCAAGGCTGACGCAGCACCCCGAAGAGGGGATGGAGGTCATCGCGACCGGCAAGCTGACGACCTTTCCCGGCCAGTCGAAATATCAGCTGATCGTCGACCAGCTTGAACCGGCCGGCGCCGGCGCGCTGATGATGATGCTGGAAAAACGCCGCCGCGCCCTCGCCGCCGAAGGGCTGTTCGATCAGTCGCGCAAGCGTCCCCTGCCCTTTCTTCCGCGCGTGATCGGTGTTGTGACCTCGCCCTCGGGCGCGGTGATCCGCGATATCCTGCACCGGCTGCGCGACCGCTTTCCCAGCCATGTGGTGATCTGGCCGGTGGCCGTGCAGGGCGCCGGCAGCGCGCCCGAGGTGGCGGCGGCAATCCGTGGCTTTAACGCCCTGTCTGAGGGCGGGCCAATCGCGCGCCCCGATCTGATCATCGTCGCGCGCGGCGGCGGCAGTCTGGAAGATCTTTGGGGGTTTAACGAGGAAATCGTCGTGCGCGCTGCGGCGGACAGCACGATCCCGCTGATTTCCGCCGTGGGCCATGAAACCGATACGACGCTGATCGACCATGCCGCCGCCCGCCGCGCGCCGACCCCGACAGCGGCCGCCGAAATGGCGGTGCCGCTGCGTCGCGATCTGGTTGCGGCCATGCAGCAGGCCGCGCAGCGCATGGGCCATTCGCTGCGTATCCGCCACGAGCGCGCAGCGCAGCGGCTGGTCGATCTGGGCCGTGCCCTTGGCCGGCCGCAGGCCCTGACCGAGGGCGCGCGGCAGCGGCTGGATTTTCGCGGCGGCGCGCTGGAGCCGGCGCTGCGCGGCGGGCTGACGCGGCGGCGTGACCGGCTGGCCGGGCTGCGGCTGACGCCCACCATGCTGGCGCGCGTGACCGATCGTGCGCGCAGCGGTCTGGACAATCTGTCGCGTCATCTGGCGATGATCTCGGCCCAGCCCAATGCGCGGCGGCGCGACCGGCTGGATGCGCTGACGGCACGGCTTGAGAACGGGCGCGCGCGCGGTCTGGCCGACAGCCTGCGCATGATCGGTGATGCCCGCAGCCGTCTGACCCCGCTTGACACGCGTCTGCACGCCGCATTCGCGCGCGGCCTCACCCAGCGGGCCGAGGCGCTGAACCGGCTTGACCGGATGCGGGTGTCACTTGGCTATCGTCAGACATTGGCGCGCGGCTTTGCCGTGGTCCGCGACGCACATGGGCAGATCCTGCCCACGGCCGCAGAGGCGGCACGCGCGGCGCGGCTGATCATCGAATTCAGTGACGACAACCTGCCGGCCCGGCCCGACACGGATCGTCAGGGATCGCTGTTCTGATCACCGTCCTGATCGTGGGGTGCCGGCGCTGAGGGGGCCGGCGGCTTGGGGCGGTCATCCCATTCGCGGCTGAGGATGCGTTCGGCATCGCCCTTGGGATCCTCATATTGCCGGTTTCTGAGCGACCACAGGAATGCCACCAGCCCGCCCGCGCCAAGCAGGATCGAAACCGGGATCAGGATGAACAGGATCTCCATCAGCGCAGCCTCAGCGCGTTCAGCGTCACGGTGATCGAACTGATCGACATCGCCAGCGCCGCGATCAGCGGCGTCGCCAGACCGACGAGCGCGATCGGCACCGCCACGATATTATAGCCAAACGAGATCGCGAAATTCTCCTTGATCCGCCTGCGCGCGCGGGACGCGACCTCCAGTGCCTCGGCCACGGGGGCGAGATCCTGCCCCATCAGCACGATATCAGAGGCCACGCGCGCGGCATCCAGCGCCGTCGCCGGCGAGACCGAGACATGCGCCCGTGCAAGGGCCGCCGTATCGTTCAGCCCGTCACCCACCATCAGCACATGGCGGCCATCAGCGGCAAGTGCTGCGATCTCGGCCTCTTTTTCCTGCGGGGTCAGGGCGGCGTGGAACTCTGCGATCCCCAGATCGCGCGCGGCGCGGGCGACGGCGGCGGGCGTATCACCCGACAGCATCAGGACGCGGCAGCCACGGGCCTGCAACGCCGCCACAGATTCCGCAGCCCCCGGCCGCAGCGCATCGGCAAAGCGCAGCACCACCGGCGCATGCCCGGCCACGGCCAGCACGCTGACCGGTCCGCCCTCATGCGCGTCGCCCGCGCCCGCACCGACCCAGTCGGCACGGCCCAGACGGACGCGGCGGCCCATCCATTCGCCTTCGACCCCGTAACCCGGCACCTCGGCCACATGGTCCAGCCCGGCCGGCTGAACGCCCGCCCCGCTCAGCGCCCCGGCGAGGGCGCGCGACAAGGGGTGACCGGATGCCGAGGCAACCGCAAGTGCGACCGGGCGCAACCCGTCCGGCAGATCCGCCATATCGACCAGCTCGGGCTGACCCATGGTCAGCGTGCCTGTCTTGTCAAAGGCGATGGTATCGACCTCGGCCAGACGTTCCAGCGCCGTGCCCTCCTTGATCAGCAGACCGCGCCGGAACAGCCGCCCCGAGGCCGCCGTGACCACCGCGGGCACGGCCAGGCCAAGCGCGCAGGGACAGGTGATGATCAGCACCGCGGCCGCGACATTCATCGCCACGCGCCAGTCGCCGGTCAGATACATCCAGACCCCGAAACTGACGAGCGCCAGCAGATGCACGACGGGCGAATATCCGCGCGAGGCGCGTTCCGCCAGCGAGGCATAGCGCCCGCGCGACGCCTCGGCCATCGCAACCAGACCCGCCAGCCGCGACAGAGAGCTGTCGCGCCCCGCCGCCGTGACCCGAAGATCCAGAGGACCGGTCAGATTGACCTCACCGGCCGACAGCGCCATGCCCGGCCCGGCCTGAACCGGCAGGCTTTCCCCGGTCAAAAGCGACCGGTCGATCTCGGACATGCCGGCGATCACCTCGCCATCGGCGGGCAGGCGCGCGCCGGGACGGATGCGGATCACGTCGCCCGGGCGCAGGTCGGCCACATTGACCACCGTCTCGGCCCCGTCATCCAGCAGCACGGCGCGCGGCACCTCCAGCGCGGTCAGCTCCTCGGCGGCGGATCTGGCGACGGCACGGGTCCGGTAATCGAGATAGCGCCCGATCAGCAGGAAAAAGCACAGCATCACCACGCCGTCGAAATAGGCATGGCGGCCGGAATTGGCCGTCTCGAACAAAGAGATCGCCGAGGTCAGGATCAGCGCCAGCGAGATCGGCACATCCATTCCCAGCCGCCCCGCCCTCAGACTGCGCCAGGCGCTGACGAAAAAGGGCTTGCCGGCAAAGATCACGGTCGGCAGCGCGATCAGCCCCGAAATCCAGTGGAACATGTCGCGCGTCGCACCCTCGGCCCCCGACCAGACCGCGACCGACAGGATCATGACATTCATCATCGCGAAACCCGACACGCCGATGCGCATCAGGATGTCGCGCCCCTGCCGGTCCACCGCCGTCGAGGCAAGCGCCGAGGGGTCCAGCTCATGCGCCTCATAGCCGATCCGGGCGAGAACGGGGATGAACTCATCGGCGCTGCGGCCCGGCGCGTCGATCATCACCCGCCGCAATGTCAGATTGACCCGCGCGCCGCGCACGCCCTCGGCCGCCATCAGCGCGCGTTCGACATCGGTGATACAGGCCGCGCAATGCGCATCGGGGATTGACAGGACAAGATCGCCCGGCGTGATCGCGGCATTGGCCACCCGCCCCGCCAGCGGCACCGCATCGCAGGCCGGGCAGGCACTGAGGCGGGCTTCATAACCCCGGCCGGCGCTCAGATCCGTCATCTCAGCCCTCTACGGTTGAACCGGGAAAGCCGCTCAGCCGCTGGCGAAAGGTCGTGCCGCCCGGGGCGTCGGCCTCCAGATGCACGACCCATGCGCCGGGCGCGAGATCCAGATCAGCCTGCCACAGACCGCCGGAATAATGCATCTCGGGCGAGACATCGTCACGTTTCTGCGTCGGCCGGCTGACCGTGACACGCAGCGCCTGAACCGGGGCCGGCAGGCCCTGGGCATCGGTAATGCGCAGCAAGAGTTGCCCGTCGCCATAGCTGGGCTCAGCCGTCCAGCCGAGCGCCTGCTGCGCCATGCGGTCGCGGTCAAAGCTTTGCGAGGCGACATAGGAATTCGCCACCTCGACACCGGGAAAGCTGCGCACGGCCGTCATCGCCATGACGATATTGACCGCGATGATGACCGTGAACATGCCGACGAAAACGCCCAGCATGGTCCGTCCGGTCAGCGGCTTGCCACGGGCCAGCAGCAGAAAGGGCGTGATGAACAGCGCCGCCGCGATCACCACCAGCACAAGGGCCTGCTGACCCGGCATGAGGTTGCGCCAAAACTCCATCATCATTCAGTTCCTTCCGTGAAAGACGGTCTCGATCCGGCTTTGCCGGCCCTCGTCATCCGAGACGACAAAGTCCAGTTCGCTGCTGGCCTGCCGGGTCAGGGCCGAACCGGGTTCGGCCGTCAGATAGACGCGCAGGATGGCCATCGTATCGGCGGCAACCATGACCTGACGCCCCTCGACCCCCTCGATACTCAGATCAAGCGCCGGCGGGAATACGCCCGTGCCATCGGCCACCCCGACGTCAAAGCGCAATTCCTCATGCTGCTTGTTGCGCAGGCGCAGCTCATAGGTGTTGCGGATGGCGCCGTCAGACATGGTCACAAACAGCGGATTGCGCACCGGGGTCACGTTGAGATCAAAGGGCGAGCGGATGAACAGCGCGACCACAAGCGCGATGCCGATCGCCGACCACATCCCGAAATACAAAAGCGTGCGCGGCCGCAGCACGTGACGCAGCAAAGAGCCGGCGGGCGCGCCGACCTGCTCGGCCGTCTCATCCTTGAGCGCCATATAGTCGATCAGCCCGTGCGGCTTGCCGATACGGTCCATGATTTCGTTGCAGGCATCAATGCACAGCGCACAGGTGATGCATTCAAGCTGCTGCCCGTCACGGATATCAATCCCCACCGGGCAGACATTCACACAGGCAAAGCAGTCGATGCAGTCGCCCTTTTCGCCCGGCGGCATGTCGGATTTCGTGGCCTCATCGCGGCCGATCTTGCCGCGCGGCTCTCCGCGCCATTCGCGGTAAGCGACGGTCAGCGTATCCTCGTCCATCATGGCGCCCTGAATACGCGGCCAGGGGCAGGCATAGATACAGATCTGCTCGCGGGCAAAGCCGCCGAACAGAAAAGTCGTCGCGGTCATGATGGCGATGGTCATATAGGCGATGGGATGGGCGCTGCCGGTCAGCAGGTTGCGCAAAAGCGTCGGCGCATCGGTGAAATAGAACACCCATGCCCCGCCTGTGGCCACGGCGATCAGCAGCCAGATCACCCATTTTGTCAGCCGCAGTCGGATCTTCTGCGCGTCCCATTTCTGCCGCCACAGGCGGATCTGATTGTTGCGGTCGCCCTCGATCCGGCGCTCGACCAGCAAGAAAAGATCGGTCCAGACCGTCTGGGGGCAGGCATAGCCGCACCACACCCGGCCAAGCGCGGATGTAAACAGAAACAGCCCCAGCCCCGCCATGACCAGAAGGCCCGCGACGAAATAAAATTCATGCGGCCAGATCTCGATCCAGAAGAAGAAAAAGCGCCGGTTGGCCAGAT
>JAUNTL010000091.1:0-295 GCA_030538705.1 Paracoccus sp. (in: a-proteobacteria)
TGCTGTCGGGCTATCGCTCGCCCCGCACCAATGCCATGCTGCGTTCGCAATCGTCGGGCGTTGCGCGCAACTCGCTGCATATGACCGGCAAGGCCGCCGATCTGCGGCTGAAATCGCGCTCGGTCAATCAGATGTTCCAGGCCGCCGCAGCCTGCCGCGCCGGCGGTGTCGGCAAATACTCGCGCTCGAATTTCGTGCATATGGATTGCGGCCCGATCCGCACCTGGGGCGCCTGAGCCCACCGGGCCAGTCCCCGCACCGAGAGGTCCGCCCCCGGCGGGCCTTGTTCTTTGGC
>JAUNTL010000091.1:305-13191 GCA_030538705.1 Paracoccus sp. (in: a-proteobacteria)
TGCGGATTTGCGGAGCGGATTTACGGACAGGCAGCCACGGCACACCGCGCCATGCCCGGTTATTTCCCCGCCACCCCGGCAAGATCGTCAATGACCTGCTGCCCCAGTCCCGCCGGCTGGGCACCTGAGCGGATTTGCGGACAGGCAGCCCGGGCGCATCGGGCGCGAGGCCCGGTTATTTCCCCGCCAACCCGGCAAGATCGTCGATGACCTGCTGCCACAGTCCCGCCGGCTGGGCACCTGACAGGACATGGCGATCCCCGAGGATAAAGGTCGGCACCGCGCGGACCCCGCGCTCGCGGGCATGGGCCTCGCGTGCCAGCACCTCGTCGCGGTCGGCATCACTGGCCAGCAGGCGCCGGATCATCACCGCATCCATTCCGGCCCCGGCACCGATTGCGGCCAGTTCATCCGCCGCGCCGATATTGCGTCCCTCGCGCCAATGGGCGCGCATCAGCCCCGCCATCACCCTGCTTTGCACCCCCTCGATCGCGGCCCAATGCAGCAATCGCAGCGCATCCAGCACCGGCGGAACGCGGGTAATCGCAGCCATATTGATCCACAGCCCCAGCCGCTCGGACGCCTCCAGCACGGGGCGGTTCGCCGCGATGATCCCGGCCTCATCCCCGAATTTTGCCTTCATATAGGTGACGTGATCCATACCCGCAGGCGGCATGTCAGGGTTCAGCCGAAAGGGCTGCCAGCTGATTTCCAGCCCATGGCCGGGGCGCGATTCAAGGGCGTGGTCCAGTTCTGCCTTGGCGATCAGACACCAGGGGCAGGTCGGGTCTGCAAAAATATCCAGTCGGGTCATGGCGGTCCTCGGCAGGGCGCATGTGACAAGGCGCCGGCACTGCTTTTGCCATGATGCGGCCGGGAATGACAATGTCACCGGCGGCAAAACGGATGCGCAAGGCCCCCGCGTCAGGAACGGTCAGTCATGCCTGTCCGGGCCACGATATTCACAGCGAGAATGTCAGGGGGGGAGTGCTGCGGCTGATCCGGCCACATCCGGCCATGCAAGCCCGCGCAAGGACAGGGCCGCACAAATCCCGGCGGTTGAAAAAGGGGCCGCGCGGCCCCTTTCCATCTTCTCTGACAGATCAGAGCAGTTTCAGCTCGGTCGCCGACTCGCGGCCATCACGGCCAGCCTGAAGATCATAGCTGATCTTCTGATTGTCCTGCAGACCTTTCAGCCCGGCGCGCTCGACCGCCGAGATGTGGACGAAAACGTCCTTGCCGCCCGAATCGGGTGCAATAAAACCAAAGCCTTTGGTGGCGTTGAACCATTTCACGGTGCCAGTGGCCATACCGTAGTCTCCTTCAAGTTTTCCGGAACGCGGGTTTGCGTCCGGACCGTGCAGCCCTTTCGAAATTCCGGCTGCCCCGTGAAGGGAGGCGGTAGAAAGACGTGCTCACGCGCGCAAGCATGGAGAAACGCCAGTAAAACGCAAGTGCTAAACGTGGCTGAAAGTGACAGCCACGTTAATCTTTGACGATATTGCGGCTTCTAGCGCAGATCTGGAGGCGTGGATTCGGCGCCGAGCAGTGCCGCGACCTCATCAAGGGCCACCATCCGGCTGCCCTGCTGATCAAGACGGCGCATCGAAACACTGCGGTCCTCGACCTCTTTCATGCCGATGGCGAGAATCACCGGCACCTTGGCCAGCGAATGCTCGCGCACCTTGTAGTTGATCTTTTCGTTGCGGATGTCGGCCTCGGCGCGGATGCCGGCGGCGGTCAGGGTGGCGACCACCTCGGCCACATAATCATCCGCCCCCGACACGATCGAGGCCACCACGACCTGACGCGGCGCCAGCCACAAGGGCAGCTTGCCGGCAAAGTTCTCGATCAGCATCCCGATGAAGCGTTCGAACGACCCCAGCACGGCGCGGTGCAGCATGATGGGCCGATGCTTCTGCCCGTCCTCGCCGACATATTCCGCATCCAGCCGTTCCGGCAGGTTCGGGTCCACCTGCAAGGTGCCGCATTGCCAGTCGCGCCCGATGGCGTCGGTCAGCACGAATTCCAGCTTGGGACCATAGAACGCGCCCTCGCCCTCGAAAATCTCATAAGTATGACCGGCGGCGGTGACGGCATTGGCCAGTGCGGCCTCGGCATGGTCCCAGCTTTCTTCGGTGCCGATGCGCTTTTCGGGGCGGGTGGACAGCTTGATGCGCCAGGTGTCAAAGCCCAGATCGGCATAGATACCCGACAGGAAGGTGATGAATTTCTTCGATTCCGCCTCGATCTGCGCGGGCGTGCAGAAAATATGCGCATCGTCCTGCGTAAACCCACGCACCCGCATGATCCCGTGCAGCGCGCCCGAAGGCTCGTAACGGTTGCACGACCCGAATTCGGCCATACGCAACGGCAGGTCGCGGTAGGATTTCAGCCCGTGATTATAGACCTGCACATGACAGGGGCAGTTCATGGGTTTCAGCGCGTTGACGGTCTTTTCGCGGGCATGATCCTCGTCAACCTCGACGATGAACATGTTTTCCTGATAGTTTTCCCAATGCCCCGAGGCTTCCCACAGCTTGCGGTTGACGACCTGCGGCGTGTTCACCTCGACATAGCCGCCCCGGCGCTGCTGGCGGCGCATATAGTCCTGCAACGTGGTGTAAATCGTCCAGCCATTCGGGTGCCAGAACACCTGACCGGGCGCCTCTTCCTGCATGTGGAACAGGTCCATCTCGCGGCCCAGCTTGCGGTGGTCGCGCTTGGCGGCCTCTTCCAGCATGTGCAGATGGGCCTTCAACTCGTCGCGGTTGCGAAAGGCCACGCCATAGATGCGCTGCAACATCGGCCGCGTATTGTCGCCCAGCCAATAGGCCCCCGCGACATGCGTCAGCTTGAAGGCATCCGCGGGCAGTTGCCCCGTCGATTGCAGATGCGGGCCACGGCACAGATCCTGCCAAGGCCCGTGCCAATACATGCGGATCGGCTCGTCGCCCGGAATACGGTCCAAGAGTTCGACCTTGAACGGCTCTCCTGCCGCCTCGTAATGGGCGCGGGCGCGGGCGCGGTCCCAGACCTCGGTGCGGACCGGGTCACGGGCGTTGATGATCTCGCGCATGCGGGCCTCGATCTGGCCCAGATCCTCGGGCGTGAAAGGCTCGGCGCGGTCGAAATCGTAAAACCAGCCGTAATCGCGCACCGGGCCGATGGTGACTTTCACATCGGGCCAGATGTCCTGCACGGCGCGGGCCATGACATGGGCGAAATCATGGCGGATCAGTTCCAGCGCGGGGGCCTCGTCCTTCATCGTGTTGATGGCGATGGCACCCGATTGCGTGATCGGCCATGCCAGGTCGATATGGTTCCCGTCAAGGCTGGCCGAGATTGCCCGCTTGGCAAGGCTGGGCGCAATCGAGGCCGCGACATCAGCCGCCGTCACGCCTGCGGTGTAATCGCGGCTGTTGCCATCGGGAAATGTCAGGGTGATCTGGCTCATGGCCGTCTCCTCGTCGGTTTGGCGCCCACGGAACGCCCGGCTGCGGGTTTGATGGGGTGGGCATGTCGGCAAATCGGTGTGCTGTCAAGAACCCGATGCCACGAACCGCTCGAGCAACGCGCTATAGGACCGCCGGGCTGCGGCTTCGGCATCGGCCACGCCAGGCAGGTCACGCAGCCGCGCCATCTCGGTGCCGACCGCATCGCCATAGCGTTCGTTGATCCGGTGATCCGTGACCTTGCCATGGGCATATTTCTGCCAGTATTCCTCGTTCCACCGGTCCTTGGGCGGATCACCCACCGCCACCGCGCCATTGCCGCGCTCTTGCCGGAAAAGATAGGATTGGCGCGATTTAACCGGATAGTGGTTATACCAGGCCCATTGATGGCTGATCCGCTCGGGCGGGAAATGGCGCAGATGGCGCCACAGTTCCGCATCCACCGGCAGCGTCATCACCTCACCATTGCCGCGCATCGCCGTGATGACGGGCGCGTCACCCAGATAATCGACGGGATGATGGTTTTGCAGCCCGCCCCAGCGCGCGCCCCGGCTCAGGCTTTTGACGGGACCGTTGAAGCGCAACCTGGCCGGGACGTGACGGGTGAACTGCCGGGTGACGCGGCCCGGCCGCCAATGCCAATCTGCCGACGTGCCGAAACTCAGCGCGTTCAACGCGATCACGTCGATCTCGGGACCAGCAAGCGCCGTCAGATCCCCGACCAGCCCGGCACCGTGATTGACGAACAAAAACTCGTCCACATCCAGCACCATGACCCAATCGGCCTGATCTACCTGCCAGCGTTCGCGCAGCAGCCGCCATGCCCGGCGCTGCGGGCGTTGGTTCGGCGGAATGACATTACGCAGATGCGTGATCGCGCCTGCATTGGCAAGCGCATCCAGCAGAGTGTCGGTGCCATCGCGGCAGTCGTTGCTGGCGAAATGGATGGCGTCAAAGCCAAGCACCCTGTGATGCGCCACGAATTCAAGGATATAGGGGCCTTCGTCGCGGACCGAGGTCATCAGGACATGGCGGCGGGGCGTAGGCATGGGCAGATCCATCTGGGGGTGCGCCACCCTAAGCGCCGCGCGCCCCGGCTGGCAAGGGACCGCAGCCAGATGCGGCGCGGGCGGTGCCCTGACCTCTGCCTGCACCTCTGGCCGCGCGCGTCAGGGATGCGCGGATGGCATCGCGAGAACGGTTCATCGCATCGCCCGTCTCTGCCTGCGCGCGCACGGGAGGCGCGCGGCTCGAACACGCCGATCCCTGCGCCGGCAAGACGTCACCTTTGCACGCGCGCGCGAGGGATGCACTATCTGTCACTGACGACGAAATTCGTTCTGGCCCCTCTGCACGCGCGCGCGAGGGATGCACGCCCGCCGGGGTGTCCGGCCGGGCTGCGATCCGCTCACCACTGCCTGCGCGCGCACGGGATGCACGGGTGGCTTGTGTATCCCGGCGGCGGCATATAAGGGCGGATGATCCTGACATGGTGAACGTGATGCAGACCCCGGACCAGCCGTCCCCTGCCCCCGGACAGACGCGCCGGCTTCAACTGCCCGAATTTGTCGCGATGCTGGCCCTGCTCTTTGCCACCGTGGCCTTTTCGATCGACGCCATGCTGCCGGCCCTGACCGAAATCGGTCAGGAACTGTCCCCCGCCAACAGCAACCGCGCGCAACTGGTCCTGATGGCCTTTGTCGCCGGCATGGGCGTCGGCACGGCGCTGTCGGGACCGATCTCGGATGCAATCGGGCGCAAGCCGACGATCATCTCGGGATCGGTGATCTATATCCTTGCCTCGGCGGGGGCCATCGTCGCCGACAGCATGACATTGCTGCTGGTGCTGCGTTTCATTCAGGGGCTGGGTGCCTCGGGGCCGCGTATCGCCGGCACGGCACTGGTCCGCGACCTTTATGCCGGGCGCGAGATGGCACGGATCACCAGCTTTGTGATGATGATCTTTATCCTTATTCCCGCCGTTGCGCCGGCCGTGGGCGAGTTGGTGATGAATGCCGCCGGCAGCTGGCGCGGCGTGTTCGGTGCCTTTGTGGTCTTTGGCCTGATCGGCGCATTATGGGTCGGTTTGCGCCAGCCCGAGACGCTGGCCCCCGCCAATCGCGTGCCGCTGCGCGCGGGCAGGCTGCGGCAGGCCGCCCATGAAGTCCTGTCAAACCGCCAGGTCATGCTATGCACGCTGATCCTGACGCTCGGTTTCGGGCAGATGTTCGCGCTGCTTTCCAGCTCCGAGCAACTGTTCGTCCACAGCTATGGGCAGGGTCAGCATTTCACGAAATGGTTCGCGCTTATGGCTTTGCTGTCGGGCTTTGGCACGGTGCTGAATGCGCGCTATGTCATGCGGCTGGGCATGCGCCGGATCGCCCGCTGGGCCTATGCGATGCAGGTCGTGGTGGCGGCGGTCACGCTTTTGCTGATCGCCGGCGGGCTGGTCAGCGGCAGGGCCGAGTTCGCGGTTTTCTTTATCTGGGCGGTCAGCGTGTTTTTCATGGCCGGTGTGACCTTTGGCAATCTCAACGCGATTGCGATGCAGAACATGCCGCATCTGGCGGGGATGACGGCCAGCATCGTCGCGGCCCTGTCCTCGCTCGGGGCGGTGGTCATCGCAGCACCGGTCGGCATGGCCTATAGCGGGCCGCCGACGCCGATGATCCTTGCGGCGCTGATCTGCTCGGCCACCGCCTGGATACTGATGGCGCGCCTGCGCGACTAAAGCAGAAAGCGATCAGGCCGGGCATAGATTTCGGCCCGCGCCGCGCCACGCGCCCGCGCCGCAAGCCCGATCCCTGCCTCCGCGGCCGCGCCGACCGCGGCCGAGGTCGGCGCGGCAAGCGCGATCAGGACAGGCACGCCCATCGCGGCAGTCTTTTGCACCAGATCGACCGAGACGCGGCTCGTCATCACGACCGCACCACGCGCCATCGTGGTCGCGCCCCCGCCGCGCAGCATGGCCCCGGCCAGCTTATCCAGCGCATTATGCCGCCCGACATCCTCGCGCAGGGCCAGCATCCCCTGACCGGGCAGGAAAAACCCCGCCCCATGCGTCGCCCCCGTCGCCGCGCGCAACACCTGCCCGGCATCAAGCGCGGCCACCGCCGCATCAAGATCGGCGGCCGAAATCACACAGTCACCCGCGACCTGCGGCAGCGGGCGCATCGCCGCCGCCAGCGTCTCGATCCCGCACAGCCCGCAACCGACCGGCCCGATGGTCAGCCGCCGCCGCTCGAGATAGCGTTGCCCGGCCCCGGCGTGCAGCCAGATGCGCAGGTCTATCCCGTCGGGGCCGCGCTCGGGCGTGACGGATTCGATCTCATCGGGCGCGGCAATCGCCTCGCTTTGCGAAAAGCCATAGGCGAAATCCTCAAGATCCGCCGGCGTCGCCATCAGCACCGCCTGCGTCGTGCCGTTATAGCTGAGCGCAATCGCGCATTCCTCGGGCAGATCGGCACTGATTTCCGCGCCATCCGACAGCCGGCGCGCCCTGGTGGTAACGATGCTCAACGGCCTCTCCGCCTGTTATCGGGCCATGCGCCGGAACTGGCGCAGGCAGAAAATTCTTGCCGCAAATCGGCGCAACCGTCTAGCATCACGGAACCTCGCCAGTAGCGAGACGTTGGCAGGGATGCCCGGCTGTTTGCAAAAGGATAGGACCATGCGCCTGTGGATGATATCAATGTTTGCCTGCGCGAGCGCGCTGCCGGCAATGGCCGATGTCGCGGTGCAGCCGATCCCCGGACCGGCGCCGCAGCAGGCCGTTCAGGTTCAGCCTGCGCAGCAGCAGCCCGCGCCGGCAGCTGAACCGCCGGCTGCCATCGTCACGGTCGAACCGGCCGCCAGCGGCGCGGCACCGGCCACGGCCGTCCCGGTATCCGAACCGGCCGCGACACCGGCCCCCGCAGTGCCCGCAGCGGATGGCGAGCTTCCGGTCGTTGAATCGCCCGAAGCCGAAGCCAATGAGGCCGAGGCCGCCGCCGCAAATCAGCCGGCACCACAGGAACCTGCCGCCACGGAACCCGGCAGCGCCGGCACGACAGCAGCACCCGCAGAGGCAGACGCAGAGGCAGTCACACAGGCAGGCACAGACACCGCCGCCGCCACAACACCACCCGCAGAGGCAGACACCGCCGCCGCCCCGGCAGCCGGAGAACAGGACGGCACACAGGCCGCCGCAGGCAGCGAAGGCTCGGTCGAAACCCCGGCGACAGAACCCGACCCCACCAAAGAGGCAACCGCCCCCGAAAATGCCGGCAGCACTGGCTGGACCGGCGGAACCGGGGGCGCGCTGATCGGCACGACCCCCTCGGGCGCGACGCCGGCCTCGAAAACCTGGCAGCCGCCGGTTGCCACCGGGCTGGATCTGACGGGCCCGCCGAACGGCTGACCCCTAGAACAGATCCCTGCGATGAGGGTTGATGCGGCGCAGGTCGCCGCGTCGCTGGGTCATGCCAAGACGATCAAAGAAATCAAGGATCTGGATCGCAACCTTGCGGCCGTTGTCCATGCGGTCACGAAAGCTGGCGGCGGTGAACCAGCCCTCGGTCCCTGCCGCCGACAGCTCGCGGGCGAATGCGGCCATTTCGCCCGTGGTCGCGCGCAGAAAGAAATGGTCATGGGCGATCTGGTCAACCCGCCCCAGCCGCGCCGCCAGCTTGAGAACGCGGCGGATCTCGCGCTCGTCCATCTCCAGTCCCGCAGCAAGGTCGCGCACACGTGGCGGGCGGAACCGCGCCGCGCCGCCAAGGTCAGGCGTGATACGCAGCAAGAGTGCCTCGTCCGCTGCGGCCATCTGCGGGGCGTGAGCGCTCAGCCGGACAAAACCGCCGGCAAGCGCGACCCGCCCGTCGCCTGCCGCCGCGCGCAGCAATGCCGCAAAGGCGCTTTCGGGCAGGCGCGGGTTCAGCGACAGGCGCAGCGCCTCACGGCCCATGCCCTGAAGATCGGGGTTCGCCTCGTGAAAGGCGGCCAGCTGGCGGTCGGTCTGGGCGTCGAGATCGGCCAGACGCGCGGGGTCCAGCACGATGGCGGGCGCCGTGCCGATGATTGCGGCCCCGCCGGCAATCCCGCCCGCCCGCGCCGGATCAATCGCCCGGTCGCGCAGGAACGCGTCGAGATCGGCAAAGAACGGTTCATGCGCCAACAGCCCGGCAAGGGCGACGGCGGGGTCGGCCTCAGCATGTGATCTCAGTGCCAGATGACGCGCGGGCGTGGCGCGCCGGCGCGCCGGCGGGCGCAGATCCAAAAGCCGCCCACCCCCAAGCGTGCGGCTGGCCGACGGGTCGCGCAGGATGAAATGCTCGCCCTGCCCAAGCGCCAGCGGACGGTCCAGAACCAGCTGAACCAGAACACCGCCCTCCAGCCCGCCACCCAGAGGCACGATACGCGCATCCGCATCCGCCGTGCCGCAATGGAACCGCGCACGCATCCCGCCGCCGGGCGGCCGCGGATCGGTCCAGTGCAGAACCGCATCGACGCGGTCGCAGGGCGCATGCAGGTCAGGGGCAAGAACGACATCACCGCGCCCGGCCTGATCGCGTGTGATCCCCGCAAGGTTCAGCGCCACCCTGTCGCCGGCACGGGCCTGTTCGGCCGGGCGGTTCTGCACGCGCAACCCCCGCAGCCGCACCCCCCGCCCCGAAGGCGACAGCACCAGCTGATCGCCGACCCGCGCCGCGCCGGATCGCACGATCCCCGTGACCACCGTCCCGGCGCCCTCAAGGGTAAAGGCGCGGTCGACGATCATGCGAAAGCGCCCGCTGTCATCGGGCGCCGGTGTCGCAGCGGCAGCCGCCGCAAGGGCCGCGCGCAGGGCGCCGATCCCCTGCCCGCTATGGGCCGAGACCGCGATCACCGGCGCGCCGGCCATGGCCGTCGGGGCAAGAGCCGCCGTGATCTCGTCGCTCAGCGCCGTCATGCGCGTCTCATCGGCCAGATCGGCCTTGCTGATCGCGACAACGGCCCGGCGCAGCCCCAAAAGCGCCAGAATCGCCAGATGCTCGCGCGTTTGCGGCATGATCCCGTCATCCGCCGCGACCACGATCAGGGCAAGGTCGATCCCGCCGGCCCCGGCGACCATATTATGGATCAGCCGCTCGTGCCCGGGCATATCGACAAAGCCGGTGATCGAGCCATCGCCCATATCGGCATAGGCGAAACCGAGATCAATGGTGATGCCGCGCGCCTTTTCCTCGGCCAGCCGGTCGGCATCGACCCCGGTCAGCGCCTTGACCAGAGCCGTCTTGCCATGGTCGATATGGCCGGCCGTGCCGACAATCACCGCGCCAGCCCCGCCAGTGCGGCACAGAGCCGCGCCGGATCTTCAAGACTGCGCAGATCCAGGATCAGCGCCCCGTCCGAGATACGCCCGATCACCGGAACCGGCAGGGCGCGCAGCCTGGCCGCCAGCTCTTCGGGCGCGCGCCCGGTCGCACCGCTCATCGCCAGCCCCGCACTGGGCAGCACATCGGTCGGCAGCGCGCCCGAGCCGACCTGACTGTCGCAATCACGCACCACAACCTGATAGCCGAAAGGGGCAAGCAGCCCTGTCACCGGCCCGCGCAGAGCCTCGGCCATGGCGCGGATATCGACCTGCGGGCGCGCCAGCATGCGCAAGGTCGGCAACCGCTCGACCAGACGGTCGGGGTCGCGATAAAGGCGCAGCACAGCCGCCAGCGCCGCGATGCGGACCTTGTCCAGCCGCATCGCCCGCTTCATCGGATTGCGATTGATCTGCGCGATCAGATCGGCCCGCCCGACGATGAAACCGGCCTGCGGCCCGCCCAGCAGCTTGTCGCCCGAAAAGGTCACCAGATCGGCCCCCTGCGCCACCGCCTGCGCCACCGTCGGCTCCTCGCGCAGGCCAAAGCGGGCAAGATCAACCAGCGAACCCGACCCGAGATCGTTCATCAGCGCCACCCCGGCGCCCCGTGCCAGTTCCGCCAGATCGGGCGCGCCGACCTCGGCGGTAAAACCCTCTATCCGGTAGTTCGAGGTATGAACCTTCAGCACCACCCCGGTATCCGGCCCGATGGCGGCCTGATAATCGCGCAGATGGGTGCGGTTGGTGGTCCCGATCTCGACCAGCCGGGCACCGGCACGGGCCATGATATCGGGGATGCGAAAGGCCCCGCCGATCTCGATCAATTCGCCGCGCGACACCACCGCATCGCGCCCGGCCGCCAGCGTATTCAGCGCCAGAAGAACCGCGGCGGCATTGTTGTTGACGACGGTCGCGTCCTCGGCCCCGGTCAGATCGCGCAGCATGGCGCGCAGATGGTCGTCGCGTTCGCCGCGCCCGCCGGTCGTCAGATCGAACTCCAGCGCGACGGGATCACGCATTGCGGCGGCGGCGGCGGTGATCGCCTCTTCGGGCAGCAATGCGCGGCCAAGGTTCGTATGCAGGATCGTGCCGGTCAGGTTCAGGCAGGGCCGCAGCGGATCGGGCCGGTCCAGATGCGCCGCCACCGCCGCCAGCACAGCCGCCCCCGGATCGGCCGGCATCGGCTGGCCCGCCAGCACCTGCGCGCGCAGATCGTCCAGCCCGGCGCGGACCGCCCCGGTCACCTGCGCCCGGCCATGCACCGCCATCAGCGCCGCCGCCGCATCGCCCGCCAGCAGCCGGTCAACCGCAGGCAGGCCGCGCAGGGCCCCGCTCAATAGCCCGACAGGAAAGGGTTGAAGCCGCCCCTGCTCCATTCACTGTCGCGCATCAGCATGTCCAGCCCGAGACTGGCGATATCATCGGCGACCGGCTCGACCCCCGCGTCGCGGGTCTTGTAAAGGATCTTGACCCATGACTTGCATTCGTCGCAGACCTCGGCCTGCACGGCCGGGCCGGCACGGTCGCTGGCCTGCGCGCCGACATCGCCCGTTTCCAGCGCGCGATAGCCGATCCCCTTGGTCGAACCGCAGCACAGGCATTTGACGCGGACCTCGTTCCAGCGGGTCGCACAGCCCGCGCAGCAGGCATAGCGCAGCCCGTCCAGCCGGATCGTCGAAACCACGACCGAGACCGAGGGCCGCCCGCCGCAGGCCGGGCAGACGCCGGAACGGATCGCGACCAGCTCGCCCGCGTCCAGAACCGAGGCCGCACGCGCGGCCGCGACCTGAAAGGCGGCGGCCAGAAACAGCGCCGGCGCGGCATAGCCGTCGGGGATGTGGTCGGTCGCGATCTCGGCGATCAGCGCGCGCAGATCCTCGGCCGGCGCGGCGCGCAGCGCATCAAGTGCGGCACGGGCCGGATCAGGCATGGTGATGGCACCCGCGCGCCCCAGCAACGCATCCAGCACCTGCGCCATATCATCGCCCGCGATCAGCGCCGCGCGGTCGACCGGCGGCATGCGATAGCTGCGGCTGCGGGCCACGGCGGCGGCATCGGGCGCCACGGGCGGCGGCAATTCACGCGCCAGCGCGGCCTGAAGATCGCTGAGATCGGCGAGAAAGTTCAGATAAGGCCCCAGCCGCGCCTGATGGGCCAGATGCCGCAGACGCGTGGCCCGGTCCGCAAAGTCACGGGCCGGATCGGGCAAGAGTGCGAATTCAGGGGTCGCGATGGGGCTGATGACCGAGGGGTCTGGCTTGACGCTCATTACTTCTCCGGGGTCGCGGCGGCCCTGATGCGGGCCGCCGGCCTATTCTGCCGGAGGCGTCTGCTGGCGTCCAGCAACTTCGCGCAGCCATTTGCGATGGTGCCGCCAGGCCCAGCCGCCTGACACCCGCCCGCTGGTCATCGCGCTGATCGTGCCGCGTGTCCAGATCGCCGCATAGATATGCACGATGATCAGCAGGACCGACAGCACGGCCGAGACCGAATGCACCAGCACCGCCCATCGCCGGACCTGGATCGAGACCAGATCAGGGAAAAACTGGTTCCAGATCATCACACCCGAGATCACCATCGCCAGCAGCAGCCAGAACATCCCCCAAAAGACCAGCTTCTGGCCGAGATTATACTTGCCAAGCTCTGGCAGGCGCTCTTCATGGCCGGTCAGCACATCACCCAGATGCGCGGCCCAGACGACATCCTCGCGGCGCATGATATTCAGCCGCCACAGTTGCAGGAACAGCAAAAGGAAGCTGAGACAGGAGACCACACCAAGGATCGGATGCAGAAAGCGGGTATTCTGCCCGCCGCCGAACAGCCCGGTCAGAAAGAACAGATACGGGCTGAAGAGCGCAAAGCCGGACAGGATCAGCGCGATGATCAGAACCGCCGTGAACCAGTGATTGATCCGCGTATGTGCGGCATAGCGGCGGACCTCGACCGGTTCGGTCGCAACGATCCGGTCGGTGGATTCGGAATATTTGCGCGGTGCCATCAGGCCTGATCCTCGCTCTGAATGGGCGTATCGTTGCCAAGTTCGGCATCGACCAGACGTTCGGCACGTGCCTCATCCTCGGGCGTCGGCTCATTGGCG
>JAUNTL010000092.1 GCA_030538705.1 Paracoccus sp. (in: a-proteobacteria)
ATGATGACGGCGGCTCGCGCGGTGGCGGCGGTGGCGGCGGCGGGAATGACAATGACGACGACGATTGATAATAACCTTTAACAACAAGCAACAAGACAAGAATATCGTCGGGACAGTGAGAGGGCCGGGGGCATCTGCCACCGGCCCTTTTTCCGTGCGCAGGCAGGTGCGGCGCGGTTCAGCCGAAGGTGACAGGGACCGCCGGACCCTGCGCCCGCTCTGCGGGATATTCACAAAGCAGCACCGCCGCGCGGGCAGGATAAGGCCGCCCGCCGGTGATTGCAGGCAGACGCGGCGCGGCGCGGTTCAGCCGAAGGTGACAGGGACCGCCGGACCCTGCCTCCGGTCGGCGGGATATTCACAAAGCAGTGCCGCCGCGCGGACAGGATGAGGCCGCCCGCCGGTGATTGCAGGCAGACGCGGCGCGGCGCGGTTCAGCCTTAGGTGACAGCAACCCACCGGACCCTGCGCCCGCTCTGCGGGATATTCACAATGCAGTGCCGCCGCGCGGGCAGGATGAGGCCGCCCGCCAGCCGTGGCAGGCAGGCGTGCTTGCGCACCCGCAGGAACGATGACTTGCCGCGCCCCTGCCCTTGCGCCCGGCAGGCGTTCCCGCGCACCCGCGGGAACGATATAGAAAGGCACAGCCGGCACCGCACCGGATGCGGCTGGCGGCGCCGGTCGGGCGGACAAGGGATCAGCGCAATTGCGACAGGGCTTCGGCCTCGGCCTCGGGTGTCAGCGGCTCTCCTGCGCCCGAATCGCTCAGATAGGCATCCAGCCCCTCGATTCCGCCCGAAGCGGTGGCATAGGCGCCATCCGGGCCGTCGGCTAGCGTGACGGCAAAGCGCTCCTGCCAGCCCGGCGCACCGTGGCAGGCGACGGCAAGGGTCGCCTCGGTGGCATCGTCATGGCGCAATTCATATTCGCGGCAGATATCGCCGGCGGCATTCTGATAGGTGGCAATGGCGGTGAACCGGCGGTCACCGGCCGGGGCACTGCTGCCCGAGGCCGTGGTCGACAGCGCCACGACCAGTTCCGGCGCGATCCCGGCCGGCGCGCCACCGTCTTGCGCAAACAGGCCCATCCACCAGCCAGCCAGCAAAACAGCCCCCAGCCCCGCCGCAATCGCCGCCGGCCGCCAGTTGCGGTTCGCGGGCGGCGGGATATCGCGCAAGACCTGCGCGCCGGTCTGGCCACGGTCGGGCTGATGCCGGTCCGCCGGCAGGGGCGTCACGGCGTCGGGCGGCATGGCCGCCGCGCGGATACGGGCGGCCATCGGATCGGCGGCGGGACCGGCGGCCGTATCGCCCGCCGTATCGCCTGCCTCGTCCGACGGCCGGGCCGCCACGGCCGCGCGGATGCGCGCGGCAAGCGGATCATCACCCGCGACGGCCGCATCAGATGCAGGAAAGGCCGCCGCGACGGCCTTGTGCGTGGCGCGGAACAGTTCGACCCGTGCCATCAGCGCCGGATCATCCGCCACGGCACGCGCAACGCGCGCCGCATCTGCACCGCTCAGCTCGCCATCGGCGAATGCCATGAGTTCTTCGTCAGTGAGGCTCGTCATCTCTTTGTCCCTGCGGGGCGCATTCCCCTGGTATACGGCCCGGCGGTCATTCTATTCCCAGTTTTTGCGACAGCGCCAGCCGGGCGCGTGACAGCCGGCTCATTACCGTGCCGCGCGGGATCTCCAGCACTTCGGCGGCATCGGCATAGGACAGCCCGGCGATACAGACCAGCTCCAGCACCTCGGCCTGTTCGGCAGGCAGTTCGGCCATCACGCGCCGCACCGCACCCAGCATCAGCCGCGCCTCGATGCCGGCGGCAGGATCATGGGGCAGGGCTTCGGGCGTTTCATGCACATCGACGGCGATCCCGCGAGTGCGCGCGCGCCGCGTCATGTCGATCCACGCATTACGCATGATGCGAAACAGCCACGGCTCCAGCCGGGTCGTCAGGTCGAACCCTGCAAAGCCGCTGATCGCACGCTCGACCGTGATCTGCACCAGATCCTCGGCGACATCAGGCCGCCGCGCCAATGACATGGCAAAGCGCCGCAGATTGGGCAGCAACGCGACCAGCTTGTCGGCGAAATCCGGTGTCATCCTGCCTTCTGTCCTTTCAACGCAGACAGGAATAATCTGTCGGCATATGCGTAGCATGTCCAGAAGCCGAAATCCGATCTGCGAGGTGACGCCCGATGGCACGATATTTTCTGGCCCTGATCCTGTTCGCCCTTGCATTGAGCCTGGCCGAGCCGCATCCCGACGCGCCATGGAGAATGGCCGCCGCCTGGGCCGATGATGACGACGACGGGCGCGGCGACGATGATGACGACGATGACGGTCCACGGGTGATTCGCCGCCAGACCCCGCAGGTCCGGCAGGCACCGCGCCGCCAGCAGGTTCAGCAGGCCCCGCGCCGGGCCGTGCCCGCGCCACCGCCCCCGACCCGCGCCAGCGATGAAATCATCGCCCGCGACCTTGACAGCGCAGCGTTGGAGCGCCTGCGCGATCTGGGTTTTACAGAGCTGCGCCACAGCGATCTGGCAGCGGGTGGCAGCATCCACCGGCTGCGCAAGCCCGGCCCGATGACCCTCGATCAGGCGCTCGAAGCGCTGCGCGAGATCACCGGCGCAGAGCGGGCCGATTTCAACCATTTCTATCGCGGCGGTGCCAGCAGCGGCGCGGCAGGCACCTGCCGCGGCACCGATTGCCCGGCCCGGCAGATGATCGCATGGCCTGCCCTTGTCGCCTGCGGCGCGCCCCTGCGCATCGGCATGATCGACACCGGGCTGAACGCGTCTCATGCCAGTCTGGCCGATGCCGATCTGACCGTTCACCGGCTGGAAACCGATGCCGCGCCATCGGGGGCGGTCCATGGCACCGCCGTCGCGGCGCTGTTTGCCGGCGCGCAGGGCACGCGCGCGCCCGGCCTGGTGCCGCATCTGCCGCTGCTTGCGGTTGATGCATTTCACAGCGCGCGCGCGGATGAACGCGCCGACGCATTCGCCCTGATCGAGGCTCTCGACTGGCTGGCGGCGCAACAGGCGGCGGTCGTCAATCTCAGCCTTGCGGGGCCGGACAACAGGCTGCTGGCCGAAAAGATCGCGGATATGGAACGGCGCGGCATCCTGCTGGTCGCGGCGGCGGGCAATGGCGGGCCGGCGGCCGGGCCGGCCTATCCCGCAGCCTATGACACCGTGCTGGCGGTGACGGCGGTGGACCGGCGCGGACAGGTCTGGCGGCGCGCCGGGCGCGGGCCGCATATCGACATCGCGGCACCGGGCGTCGAGGTCTGGACGGCGGCCTCGATCAGCGGGGCGCGGCCCAAGACCGGCACGTCATTCGCCGCGCCTTTCGTTGCCTCGGCCGCGGCGCTGATCCTTCAGGCCGAGCCGGGGCTGGCGCCCGCCGACCTGCGCGCGCGACTGATCGCGGATGCCGAGGATCTGGGCACCAGCGGGCGCGACGATATCTTCGGCCACGGGCTGTTGCGGCCTGCCGCGCCCTGCATGGCGGGCGAGGGCGGCCCTGTGCCGGGACCGGCACCGGCGGCGCTCTAGCGGTCAGCCGCGCCGCGTCATCACCAGCACCGGGCGCCCATCCGCATCAGGCCGGATCACATCGCCCGCAAAGCCGGCCTTGCGAAAGGCGCGGACAGCCGTGACATTGCCCGGCAGCGGGTCGATGGCCAGCGTCGAGACCCGCGCCAGTAACTCGTCGGCCAGCTGCCGCAGCCACGCCGCACCATGTCCGAAACCCGCCGGGCCGCTGAACAGATCAAGCGCCACCGTATCATGGGCCAGATGGGCGAATTGCGGTGCCGGCCAGCGGCGCGCGGGATAGTGCTGGACATAGCCGACCGGCCGGTCGTCCTGGCTGACGATCAGCTGGGTCATTGCGGCATTGGCCAGATCGTCGCGGATCAGCGCGAGCTGTCTGGCGGGATCGGGCCACCAGCGTTGGACCTGCAACTGGGTCAGCCATCCCGCAAGCATCGCAAGATCATTCCCGGTCAGCGGGCGGAACTCATAGCTGCTCATACGGACCTCCTGCGCGGCAATGCGCGCGCAGCCTCGCGCGGCGGGGCGGGGCGGTCAACCGGTGAAATCCCGGCCCGCAAAGACCTGCGTGGCGGCGGCCATGGTTCCGGCTGCACCCGCGATGCGGGTTACGCCGCCCGACCTCGCGCCCCGCCCCGCCCCGCCCGCACAGAGCGGTGATTGCGCGGCATCGCGCGCAGGTCCGCATGGGTGATCAGCCCGCGATTGCGGTCGCCGCCTTGTCCAGCCGCGCCACGGCTTCGGCGATTTCCTCATCGGTGATATTCAGCGGCGGCAACAGGCGCAGGGTGTTGTCGGCGGCAGCAACGGTCAGGATCTGCTGATCATAGCCGGCCGTGACCAGACCGGCAGGGGCAATCCGGCATTTCAGCCCCAACATCAGCCCGGTGCCGCGCACCTCTTCGAACACCTCCGGGTGGGCCGCCACCAGAGCTTCGAGCTTTTGGCGCATCAAGCCGGCCCTGCGGTTCACCCCGGCCAGAAATTCCGGCGTGGCAACGATCTCCATCACCCGGGCACCGACCGCGCAGGCCAGCGGATTGCCCCCATAGGTCGAGCCATGCGTGCCGGCCACCATACCCGCCGCCGCCTTTTGGGTGGCCAGCACGGCACCCAGAGGAAAGCCGCCGCCGATACCCTTGGCAACCATCATGATGTCGGGCGTGATGCCGGCATATTCATGCGCGAACAGCCGCCCTGTCCGGCCGACGCCGCATTGCACCTCGTCGAGGATCAGCAAGGTGCCGGTCTGATCGCACAATTCGCGGATCAGGCGCAGGTCGGCATCGGGCAGCGGGCGGATGCCGCCCTCGCCCTGCACGGGTTCCAGCATGACCGCGCAGGTCTGATCTGAAATCGCCGCGCGCAGGGCCGCCATATCGCCCCATGGCAGGACGTGAAAGCCGGGCATCAGCGGGCCGAACCCCTTGACCATCTTTTCCGCCCCCGAGGCCGCGATCGCCCCGGTTGAACGGCCGTGAAAGGCGCCCTCGAATGTCAGGATTTCAATGCGCCCGGGCTGGCCCGCGTGATCGTGATACTTGCGCGCCATCTTGATCGCCAGCTCGGCCGCCTCGGTGCCGGAATTGGTGAAAAACACCGTATCGGCAAAGCTGTTGGCGACCAGCAGATCGGCCAGCCTCTCCTGCTCGGGGATGCGGTAAAGGTTCGAGACATGCCAGATCTTCTGGGCCTGCGTGGTCAGCGCATCGACCAGATCGGGATGGGCATGGCCCAGCACATTGACCGCGATCCCCGCGCCCAGATCAAGGTATCGCGTCCCGTCACCCGTGATCGCCCAGGCACCTTCACCGCGTTCAAAGGCGAGGGGGGCGCGCATATAGGTCGGCAGGACATGCGGGAAATCGGACATGGGACGGCTCCGGTTCTGGGAGGTTGCCTTGGGACAGTCGTGGAATATGGCCCGGATAACCGCCGGGCAAGCGGGATCGCGCCTCAGCGGCGTCGGGGACGGACAGACAGGGCGGCACGTGCGATCATGCCCCCTGTGTGAGAGAAAACGCGCCCCGCAGCAAGGGGGATTTCGCGACCGCCCCGATCAGGGCTTCATCCGCCAGCCGCTGCGCAGCAGCCACCATGCCAGCACACAGACCGCCGCAACCGCCGCCGTGCAAACCGCCAGCCCCAGAAGGGGCGGCGCATCGCTGACGCCGGTAAAGCCGTATCGCGCCCCGTCGATCAGGTAAAAGATCGGATTGGCATGGCTGATCGCACGGAAAAAGGGCGGCAGGGCCTCGATCGAATAAAACGTGCCGGACAAAAAGCTGAGCGGCGTAACGATAAAATTCGAAATCGCCGCCATCTGGTCGAACTTCTGCGCCAGAATCGCGCCGATCAGCCCCAGCCCGCCCATCAGCAGCGCGCCCAGCACCACAAACCCCGCCGTCCACAGCGGATATTGCGGCATCTGTCCCAGCAGCAGGGCCATACCCGCGCCGATCACCAGTGCCACCAGACCCGCGCGCGCCACGCTTCCGGCCAGATAACCCGCCAGGATCTCGCCCGGCGACAGCGGCGGCATCAGCGTATCGACGATATTGCCCTGCATCTTGGCGCTGATCAGGCTGGAGGACGTATTGGCGAAAGAGTTCTGGATCACCGTCATCATCATGATGCCCGGACCCAGAAAGGCCAGATAGGGCAGCCCCATCACCTGCCTGTCCTGACCAAGCGCCAGGGCAAAGACCAGCACGAACAGCCCCGCCGTCATCAGCGGCGCGAATATCGTCTGCTGCCAGACCGCCATAAAGCGGCGGATCTCGCGTCCCGCCAGCGTGGCCAGCCCCAGCCAGTTCACGCGACCAAAGCGGCGGTCCCCCATCGGGCGCATGGTTTGGGGGCGCAGGGGTTGGGGGCGGATCGGCGTCATAGGTCGGGTCATGGCGGGCCTTCTGTCGTGGCGCTGCTTGAATTGGGGGGCGCGGCAGGATATTTCTTGGCATTCCCGATGTGACCGGGGAACATTGGAATTGCAAGATGGGCGGCCAGACCGCCGGAAAGGCCGAAATGTCCTGGACCGATGAACGTGTCGAGACGCTGCGGCGGATGTGGTCAGAAGGCCAGTCCGCAAGCCAGATCGCCAAAGAGCTTGGCGGGGTGACGCGCAATGCCGTGATTGGCAAGGTCCACCGGCTGGGCCTGTCGAACCGTGACGAGGCCGAACCCGAGGCCCCGGCCGCTGGCGCCACGACGGCCGCCGCAAGCCCCGCCGCCCCGGAACCCGAGGCCCGGCCGGCACCCAAGACGCGCAGCAAACCCGAGGCCGCGCCGCGCGCCGAGGCCCGGCCTGCCGCCGCGTCCAAACCCGCGCCCGAACCGGCACCCGCAGCCCCGGCCGCGACACCGGTCCCGGCCGCCACCTTTGGCAACCGCCGGCCGATCGTGCCGGCCGGCCAGCCGCTGCCGCCGCAACCCTCGGCCAATGAAATCAGCCCCGAGGCCCTCGCCAATGTCCGCGAGATCGAGAAAAAGGCCCGGAAGCTGACCCTGATGGAGCTGACCGAGCGGACCTGCAAATGGCCGATCGGCGATCCGGCAACGGAAAAATTCTGGTTCTGCGGCCTGCCCAGCCAGCCCGGCAAACCCTATTGCGAGGCCCATGTCGGCGTCGCCTTTCAGCCGATGAGCGCGCGGCGCGACCGCCGCCGCTGACAGCATGCTGGGCTGGATCGACCATCGCGATACCGGGGGCGGCGACGGCGCCCATGCGCTGATGCGCGATCTGGCGGAAGATCTGGCGCAGGCCGGCATCTGCGTGCGCGGCGCGATTCAGGCCAACCAGCCGGGACCGGATGGCTGCCGCTGCGCGATGGTGCTGGATATCCTTGGCGATGACGGGCCGGGGATCGTCATTTCACAAGATCTCGGCCCCGGCGCGCGCGGATGCCGCCTTGACGGCGAGGCGTTGGAAAACGCCGCCCTGCGCGTCATCGAAACCATGGATGGCGCCGGGCTGGTCATGGTCAACAAATTCGGCAAACAGGAAACCTTCGGCCGTGGCATGATCCCGGTGATCGTGACCGCCCTGTCGCGCGGCGTGCCGGTTCTGGTTTCCGTCGCGCCCGAGCAGTTGGCAGAGTTCACCCTTTTCGCCGGCGATATGGCCGAACAACTGACCCCCGCCGCCGCCACAGACTGGTGCTTGCGGATGGCACAGCGCCCTGCCCTGGCATGAGCCGCGCCGCCGCGCCCGCACCCGTGACCGAAATCGACGCACGCGATCTGCTTTGCCCGCTGCCGGTGCTGCGGCTGCGCAAGGCGCTTGAGGCAGTCGCCCCCGGCGACCGGGTCACGCTGATCGCCAGCGACCGCATGGCGCTGATCGACGTGCCGCATTTCTGTGCCGGGGCCGGGCACCGGCTGATCTCGGTCAGCGATGACGGCGATCTGGTGCGGTTCCAGGTGGAACGCGCGCCGTCCCCCGCAGCGGGCCACTGACCGCTCAGGGATCGGGCGAGCCGTCAGGGGCGCTGTGATCGGGCGGGCGCACGCCATAGACCGCACAGTAAAGTGCCGGCACGAACAGCAGCGTGATCAGCGTCCCGGCGATGATACCGCCCATCATCGCATAGGCCATCGGTCCCCAGAACACCTGCCGCGAGATCGGAATCAGTGCCAGACTCGCCGCCGCCGCCGTCAGCAGGATCGGGCGTGCCCGGCTGTCGGACGCCTCATAGACGGCGCGCCAGCGGTCATGCCCCTTGTCGAGCAGGCTCTGGATCTCGTGAACGAGGATGACCGAGTTGCGGATCAGAATTCCCGCCAGCGCCAGAATCCCCAGAATGGCGACAAAACCCAGCGGCACGCCGAACCCCGCCAGCACGATCACCACCCCGATCAGCCCAAGGGGGGCCGCAGCGAATACAATCAGCGACATGCGAAAGCTCTGCATCTGGGCCATGACCAGAAACGCCATGATCAGCAGCATCATCGGGACAACCGCGGCAATCGGGGCCTGACTTTCATCCGAGCTTTCGACCGTGCCGCCGATCTCGACCCGGATCGTCGGCGGCAGCGCGGACTGGAACGCGGCCACCTGCGGCGCCAGCGAGGCGACCAGAGTTGCCGGCTGATCGCCGCTGGCGATGGCCGCCTTGACGGTCACGGTCGGCAGGCCGTTGCGCTGCTGGATCAGGGGCTGCTCGGTGCCATATTCAACACGGGCCAGACTGGCCAGTGGGATCGGCGTCCCCGACGGCGTCGCCAGCTGCATGTTGCGCAGCGTGTCGATTGACGCACGTTCGTCCGCAGTGCCGCGGGCGATGACATTGACGAGGTATTCACCATCACGCAGCTGGGTGACGGCCTGTCCGCTATAGGTGGCCGCCAGCGCCCGGGCGATATCAGCCGAGGTGATCCCCAGCCGGCGCGCCTGATCCTGACTGACACGCAGCCGCACGACACGGGCCGGCTCGTTCCAGTCCATCGAGACATTGCTTAACCGGGCGTCCCCGGCCAGCAGCGCCGCAAGATCGCGCGCGGCATCGCGCGTCGCCCCGATCTCGGGACCGGTGACGCGGTATTGAACGGGTTTGCCGACCGGCGGGCCAATCTCGAGATTCTTGACAAACAGGCTGTCTCCGATGAATTCGCGCGCGGCCAGATCGTTGATGCGCGCCGCAAGGCGGTCGCGCGCGGCCAGATCGGGCGTCTGGACGACGATCTGGCCCATATACGGGCCGGCGGTCGGCACATCCATCGCCAGCACGAAACGCGGCGCGCCCTGCCCGACATAAGACGTCCAGAACAGCACATCCTCATCATCCGCGAAATGCGCCTCCAGCCGGTCCATTGTTGCGCGCGTCCCGGCAATCGAGGTGTTGTGCCGCAACTCGACGTCGATCAGCACCTCGGGCCGGTCCGAGCTGGGAAAGAACTGCTGCTCGACAAAGCGCATCCCCCAGATCGACACCCCGAAGGCCAGCACCGTGATCCCGATGGTCAGCCATTTAAAGCGCATCGCGACATGCAGCGCCCGGTGAAAGCCGCGCCGCAAACGGCCCGGCCCGGTGGCCTGATGCTTCATCTTGCGGGGCAGAAAGGTCACACCAAGGATCGGCGCGAACAACACCGCGACGACCCAGCTGACACTCAGCGATACGGCGATGACCACGAACAGGGAATATGTGAACTCGCCGGCGTCCGAGCTGTTCAGCCCGATGGGAATAAAGCCCGCGACCGTCACCAATGTCCCGGTCAGCATCGGAAAAGCAATCGAGGTCCAGGCGTAAGAGGCGGCCTCGCCCAGCGTCTCGCCCAGTTCCAGCCGGGTGATCATCGTCTCGATGGCGATCATCGCATCATCGACCAGCAGCCCGAGCGCGATAATCAGCGCACCCAGCGAGACACGCTGCAAGGTGATGCCCATATAGTCCATGAAAACAAAGGTAATCGCGAGGCACAGCGGGATCGTCATCGTCACCACCATGCCCGCCCTCAGGCCAAGGCTGATAAAGCTGACGACCAGAACGATCAGCACCGCCTCGACCAGGGCCTGAACGAAATGGCCGACCGCTTCCTTGACGACATGGGGCTGATCGGCGAATTTCGACATCTCGATCCCGACCGGAAGATCGCCGGCCACGCGTGCCATCAGCTCATCGACCTGGCGGCCGAACTCCAGAATATTGCCGCCGGATTTCATCCCGATCTGCAAGCCGATGGCCTCGTGCCCGTTATAGCGGAACAGGGAGACGGGCGGGTCTTTATAGCCGCGCCGGACCGTCACGATATCGGCCACGTTGAAATACCGGTCGCCGACGCGCAGGTTGACATCCGCAATCGCCGCCGCATTGCCGAACTGACCGTCAACCCGGACAAGGACGCGTTCCGGCCCCGCTTCGATCACGCCCGAAGGGGCAATGGCGTTCTGCGCGCCAAGCGTCGCCAGGATCTGATCGTGATTGATCCCGAGCGCCGCCAGACGCGAGGGCGAGTATTCCAGATAGATCTCTTCATCCTGTTCGCCCAGCAATTCGACCTTGCCGGTCAGCGGCAGGGCCTGAACCTGATCGCGCACGCTCTCGACCCGGTCACGCAATTCGCGCTGACTGAAGCCATCGGCGGTAAAGGCATAGATATTGCCGAAAACATCGCCAAAATTGTCATTGAACTGAAATCCCGCGAACTCCTGCGGGAAATCGCCGCGGATATCCGACATCATAAAGCGCACGCGCTTCCACACCTCGGGCACCTGCGAGCCTTTGACCTCGGGCGCAAGCTCGACATAGACGACCGACTGGCCGGGCATGGTGACCGAGCGGGTAAATTTCAGCTCATCCAGTTCTTCGAGCTTGCTCTCGATCCGCTTGGTGACCTGATCAAGGGTGTCGTCGATACTGGCGCCGGGCAGGGCTGCGCCGATGACCATCACCTTGATGGTGAAATTGGGGTCCTCTTCACGGCCCAGATTGGCATAGGAAATCGCGCCGGCCAGCATCGAGATGATCAGCAAAAACCACACAAAGCTGCGATGACGCAGCGCCCAGTCCGACAGGTTGAAACGCAGCCCGTGGATCATGGTGCAACACTCCTGCCGACGCTCTGGCCATCCTTCAGCGAGTTGACACCGCGGATCACGACCTCTTCGCCCGCGCTCAGCCCCGAAGCGATGTCGGCCACGCCGTCATAGACCGTGCCGGTCGTGACCGCGCGCCGCTCGACCGTGGCGGGGGCGCCATCGGGGCGTTGCACGACCCAGACCGCAGGCGCATTGCCCTTGCCGGCGATCAGGGCGGTGACGGGCAGGCGCAGGATCAGCCCGTCATCGCCGCTGCGCTGCGCGCGGATCAGCGTATTGAGGCGAAATCCGCCGGGCCGGTCGATCGTGACCCAGACGCGGCGGGTGCGCGTCGCGGCATCAGCCAGCGGCTCGATCCGGCTGACCTGCCCGGTCGAACGGATATCGGGGCTTGCCTCCTGCCAGATCATCATCGTTGTCCCGCGCCGGGCAAATGGCAGCGCGGCCTCGGGCAGGTCAATCACCGCCTCGCGGCTTTCGGTATTCGACAGCGTGACAATCGGGGTGCCGGCGCTGACCACGGCGCCGGGGTTCTCATGGACGGCCGAGATCACCCCGTCAAAGGGCGCGACAAGCCGGGCGAACCCTTCGGCATCCTCGGCGCGGGCCAGTTCCGAGAGCGCCTGTGCCAGGCCCGCCTCGGCCGCGCGCTGCCCGCGCTCGGCCTGTTCCAGCTGTGCGACCGGGGCGACATTGCGCACCGACAGATCGCGGGTCCGCTCGGCGGTGCTGCGGGCGGTCTGGGCAATGACCTCGGCCGCATCGACAGCGGCGCGGGCGGCGCGGACATTGTCTTGCAGATCATCCGGGGTCAGTTCGGCCAGAACGTCGCCCGTCGCCACAAGGTCGCCGACCTCGACCGGGCGGGCAGACAGCCGGCCCAGCGTCTGAAAGCCAAGCGCGACCTCGGACCCGGCCGTCACCACGCCGGGAAAATCGCGCCGCGTCGCGGGTGTATCGGCGAGGATGACCGAAACCACCGGACGCGGCGCCGTGGCTTCGGGCGCGGGGGCGTGCGACCACGGCAGATCAAAGGCGGTGGCAGGGCCGGCGCCAAGCAGCACCAGCACAAGGACAATCGCACCGCGCATCATTGCCCCCCGCCGGCAAGGGCCGCATCGGTTACCTCGCGCCCCGGATAAAGCATCTGCGAACCGGCGGCGACGACCTGTTCGCCCGGCGCGATGCCGTCAGCCACCAGAATGCTGCCGTCGTCAAAGCGCCCGATTTCGACCACGCGCAGCTGCGCGCGCCCGGCGGCGTCGACGACCCAGACCGCAGGCTGACCCGCATCCGAGGTCAGCGCCATCCACGGCAGGGCAATCGTCTCGCCTCCGCGCAGAACCATCGTGCCCCGGACAGACGCGCCCAGCAGCCCGATATCGTCGGGTGCATTCTCGACCAATGCGCGCACCCGGACCGAGCCGGTCATCGCGTCAACCAGCGGTGAGATTTCATTGACATGGGCCAGCATCGGCGGCGCGCTGACCTCGATCGTGGTCAGTTCGACCTCGTGGCCGGCCAGAAACTCCAGATATGACAGGTCGGGCGTCTGAAAGACCGCCTCGATCCCGCCTTGCGCGGCCAGTGACAGCACTGTCTGCGCCGCGCCCACGACCTGCCCCGGCTCACCCGCGCGGGCCAGCACGACGCCATCGAAAGGGGCAAGGATATTGGTATCCGCGACCAGGCGGCGGGCCTGATCAAGCGCGCTTTCGGCCTGGCGCACGGCGGTTTCGGCCTCGGACCGGGCCTGACGCGCGGCGTCCAGTGCAGCCCGCGTGCCGACGCCGCGATCCAGCATTGCCTGTGCGCGGTCGGCGGCCTGTCCAGCCTGATCCTCGGACGCGCGCGCGGCATCAAGTGCCGCAGCGGCCGCGTTCAGTGCCTGTTCCAGTTGCAGCGGGTCGATGCGCGCCAGCACATCACCCTGTGCAAAGTTATCGCCCTCGTCGACCAGCATTTCGGTGA
>JAUNTL010000093.1 GCA_030538705.1 Paracoccus sp. (in: a-proteobacteria)
TGCTTGTTGAACAGATGCTCAATGACTTTCGTTTTTTGTGACCGCGCCATACGAAGTGCTTTCCAACAGATCCGCGCATTTATCGCCCGGGCATGATCAGCAGCACAATCCCCATATTCTCCGTCATAGAGTTGCTTGCGCGGCGTGCAGCACCTGGTTGCGGCTGGAACCGAATGCTGCCGTAGCAAGCTGAGGTGCACAATTGTGCCCATCTGCGGCCGCGACATACTGGCCGGTTTGTGGGACCATCGGGCTGCAAGGGATCTCTGCCGTTTTTTGAAACCGTTCAGTTCTTATCCGGGTCATGCGTGTGGGCGGCGCATGACCCGTTTATTCGGCGCAGGCCCGCGCCTGGGCTCGCATCACCGCATAATCCACCATCATCCTGACCAGCGCGGCATCTTCGGGCAGCGCCTCCAGCTCCACCGCCGCCCGGTCTCGCACCACCTGATCATAGGCCACAACCGGCGGACAAACCGCCTTACCCCTGTCAGAACCGCCCATCGCGCAGGCGCTGAGCAAGGTCATCGCGATCACGAGGGCGATCCGCCCCGGCTTCCAGCATGCGGCGTAGGGCATCATTTGTCCTTTCGGTTTGGTGCAGGCGTTCGGCCGCACGCCCGGCTTTCTCGCCAGAACGGCGCGCATTGATGAGGAACAGGGCGATGACGGCGACAAGGGCGAGCCAGGGCAGTGCCCGTCGCCACGCCGCCGACAGGGCAAGGGTCAGCGCCCCGATCATCGCCGACCCTTTCGCCAATCATCGAGCCGGGCGTAGATGGTGACCGCGATCCCGGCCAGCGCGAGGGCAAGGAACAACCAGCGCAAGGTGTCGAGCCACGGGATCAGCGGCTGCACCGCACCCTGGGCGTCAGCCAGCGCATCCCTGACCATATCGACGCCGCCCGCGCCGAGGGTCGCCACACCGGCCGCGCCTGCGCCCTGCATGGTGCGGCTCTCGGCCAGATGCTCGCGCGCGGGCGGCTGGTCGCGGGCGAAGCCGCCGGGGCGCGGCGAGAACGGATCACCCCAGCGGCGTGCCGGGCCAGTGTCGATATGCACGAAGTTTGAGCGCGGATAGGTGCCGATGCCGCCGAACCCCACCTTGCGCGCCGCGGCGATGAACGCGGTCGGATCATGGTTGGCCATTGAGATATCAAAGGCAGTCCCGGTGAGGTGCTGCGAGCGCACCGCGCCTTTGACGGCCCGGTTATGCTCGGGGCTGCGATAGGCGGAGGTCACGATCAGCGGTTTGCCCAGCGCATTGCGCAGGGCCTGCAGCCTATCCAGTGCATCCGCGTTGACCAACAGCTTGCCGGTGCCGCGACAGGCGATCTCGGCGGGCGAGAAGTTCTTCCAGCGCCATGCGGCGGGCGGCACATTGCGCCAGTGTTGATAGTAACTCATCAGGTCTCTCCATAAGCAAAAGCCCCGCCAGAGGCGGGGCCGGGTCGGGTTGCGGGTTGTTGGTCGCGTCAGGCGGCGAGGTCGCTCGGCTCGTCTTCCAGCAGGCAGGCGGCTTCCATGATCGCGTCGAGCAAGCGGGCCTGCGCCTCGGCCGCTTGCGGCATCTGCAGCCAGTCGCGGCTGATGCGGGTCAGTTCTTCGATGCGCAGGGTATCGCGGGCGATCAGCGCCTCGGCGGCAGCGGCGATCAGGTCGGTGATGCTGTGGATATCGGTCATGGTTTTCCTCGTGGTGCGGCGCTGCGGGATGCAGGGCCTCCTACGGGGTGAAGCCCCGCGTGGGGCGGGGCTGGGTGCTGTATCCGGTCCGGTCTCAGTCTTCCTCGTGGACGCAAACCCTGTAACCCTCGTTCTCCCAGATCGCGGCAACCATCCGTGCGGTTTCGGCATCGTTCTCGAATCGGGCTTTCTTGACCGTCAGTTCGGCGCGGTCGTTGGTCTTGGCAATGATCGTGGTGGTCATGGTCGTCTCTCCGGTTTTTTGCGTCGGGGCCGTTCCCCTTTGCTTGTCACCGTGTTCGCTCTGATGGCGGTTTATATCCAGTATAATCGCAGCAATATCATGGCTTTATGCTGGACCTGCACGGCATATTCCTCACCGTCGTTCCAGCAGGCGCTTGATATCGGCCCGCATCTCGCGCAGCATGTCGTTCTGCTCCTGACGGCTGTTCTGGGCGGCCATGCGGTCGGCGTCGATCTGCTTTTCCAACCGCTCGACCTCGCGCAAAGCCGCCTTGGTGACGGCTTCCAGCCGCACCAGCCAGACGCCGAAGGCCACGAGCGCCACGATCAGCGCCCACCATTCGCGGATCTCGTGCATCGTCACTCTCTCAGGCATCGGATGGCGAGCAGGTCAGGTAATGAATGGCGATGCGCACCGCGCCGGCGGTGAAACTGCCACCGTTCGCGCTGAGGATGATCGGCGTGTCGGCATAGAAAGCTTGCGGTCCGACGGTGCCGGTGTTCACCGATCCGGCGGCGATGCCGAGGCTACCGCCGAACTTGGACGCCTCACCCGCGATGCCGCAATCGAAGCTGGCCGCGCCGGTGATGCGGGTCACGGTGCGGCAAGAGACACCCAGCACGATGGCGCGGTTGGGGATCACGATGGTGGAGGTCCGGGATGCGCCAGAAAGCCCGGCCAGCAATTCCTCGGCCACTGCCATGCCCGTGCCGCTGCCATTCGGCCCTCGTGCCACGGTGACTGATGCCGATTGCGCGACGAACCCCATGGCCTCAACCATCGGCACCCATGCGCTGCCGGTCCAAACTATGACCTGCGCCTCGTCGGCGACCCAGGCGATCCAGCCCGGTGCGGGGATCAGCCGCATCCAGGTGCCGTCGATCCAATAGGCGATGCTGCCGTCCCAGCCGGTCCATGCGCCGGTTGCGCCGGGGGCCGGGATATAGCGGTCTCCCTCGGCCGGGCTCGCGGGCGGATCGGTCAGGTCGCGATCCAGAACCGAAAGCTGCACGATCCCGTCGAGCAAGCGCAGCGCCTCATTATGGGTGACGTGTTTTTGCGCCTGCGCGGCCATGAGGAAAGGCAGCGCCAGATGCGCCGTGCGCTCGGACATGGGTTTGCTCCTGAAGTCAGAACCAGAGGGTTTGGGTGAGGGACGCGCCCGGCCCATAAGCGCCGATCTGCGCGATGCGGATGGTCAGGCTGTCGCCCGGTGTTAGCAGCGCGCCCCAATCGGCGGTCTGGGCGGCTGCTGTGTAGGTGGCATTGGTCGTCGCAGAGGTCAGCACCCGCTTCACCGCCGCACCATCGAGGATCTCGATCTGCCACGCCTCGACCGGCTCGCTCATCCGGATCTCGGGCGTGGCCCAGCTATCGGCGGCCAGCGCCCGGTCGCGGCGCATGCAGCGAAGGATGAGATCGCCGGGTTGTCGGGGATGCCGCCAGGGCTGCGTGACGTGGACCGGGGCGAAGGGACGCAGCCCGGCCCCGGTGGGGGTGAAGGTGATGGCCGCAAAGCTCGGATCGCTGACGGGTTTTGCCGCCGGGCCGATGCGCCAGTTTGCGGGCAGGCCGAGATCGGCCAGCGTCACGGGCAGATCGGCGAGCGCGTCATCGAGCAGCACGATCCGTACGCCCGCTACCGCGACCGGCCCCATCGCGGCCTCGGTTCCTCGCTGGCCGCGCAGCAGGCGCGACAGGCGGTACCGCCCCGGTGCCAGCAACTCCGCCCGACCGAATTGCACGATCTCCCAAGCCCCAGATGGCTGCTCGACTGCCAGCGCGTTCTCACCCGCAAACAGCCGCAGATCGCTGACGCTTTCCAGCGTACCGGTCAGCATCTCAACATAGGCGGCATTGCCATGATCGAAGCGCGAGACCGGCCCGGCATGCAGCGGTTCAGTCAGCACCCCCATCCGGGCGCGGCTGGTGAATGTGGTGACCAGATCGAAGCCATCGTCCTCGGGGCTGCGAAACACCGCCATCTGGCCGGGCCACGGCTTTGCATGGGCGGCGATCAGCGGATGATGGGCGGGATGATCCTCGCGCAGCTGCGGCAGATCGAGGATCGCCACCTCTGGCGCACCGAACACCACCGGGCGGGACAGCGAGGCCGGGCGTGGGCTGCCGGGCGGCAGGTCATAAGCGTCGCGGTCCTGCCGGATCGCCTCGATCACCCGTGCATCGGCGTCGCCAATCGACAGCAGCCGATAGTCAAGCGCGCGCCCGTCATGCTCCAGCCGGATCGCATCTGCCGGCTCCAGCGCCAGCTGCGAGGGCGGCAGGCGGAAACTGGCGCGTTCACGCCCCTGCCAGGCCTCCATCAGCGCGCGGCGGCAGCGCCGGTCGGCCTCCTCGGGCGGTACGGCCATCGGAAAGCTGTCCGAGCCGATCCGGGTGGCCTCGACGGTGATGCGACGCGCCTCGACGGTCAGCGTGTCATAATCTTCATCCGACCGCGCGAGCTGCCATTTGAGGGCTTGCGGCAATTCGGTTTCCTGCCCGCGGGTCAGTTCCATGACCTCAGCGCCGCTGTCGACCATATCTTCCGGGCTGATCGTGGCCACCGGCGCGCCGCCCCGCATAACGAAACGAATACGCCCTTCGCTCTCGACCGCATCAAACCCAAAATGCCGGGCCAACATGGTGATGGAGGTGCGCGGCGATTCCAGCGCCGAAATCACATAACCGTCCACCGCGCCGGTCAGAACCGAAGTGTCGATCCACGCATCCGGCATCCCGGCGCGGCGGCAGAGATCCCGCACCAGCGCGGCCAGCGACACCGCCCCCAGCCGCCCGGTCAGCCAGTGGCCCAGCCGCCAGTTCGCTCCATCCGACCACACATCGGCAAGTTCGGGAAAGAACGGATAGGGCCGGGCGTCCCATGTCCAGGCGGCGCATTGCGAGACATCGACCATCGGCGCGCCATAGACCGATGAGACCGGATTGTTCACCGGGTCACGCCAGAACGAATAGCTCGCCTCCAGATAGGCCCGCTGCACGGCATCATCGCGCCAGCCGCGCGAGAAATACGGCACGAAGCTCTCCGAGGACTTCGGGTCATGGAACACATTCGGCTGGTTCGGCCCGCGATCCACGGCCGGGCAGCCGAGTTCGGTGAAGATGATCGGTTTGGAGGCCGGCAGCCATGCTGACAGGCTGCCTTCGATCGAGCGCAGTTGCGGCGCCAACCCGGAGGCATCAACCGGCCAGATCTCGGCCCCATAGACGATGATATCGGTCCCCAGAGCGGGGCCGGGACCGATCGAAAGCCGCCACGCTGCCTGTTGCAGAAAGGCCCGGACATCCAGCACCGCCACATCCTCGCTGACCCATGACAGAATGACCTGCCAACTGGCGGTAAAGGCCGAGCGGCCTGATCCTCCGGTTGCGAAATTGACCTGAATCGCGGCGGACCCCACGCCCTGTCCGAAGAACAGTACACGAAAGGCTGCGGGCGGGTTCGGGCCGGGGCGCAGGATGAAACGGATATGATATACCCCGGTCTCCGGTGCATCGAACCAGGCGCCGCGGCCCGCATTCTGATTGCCGGTCGAGGTGATCTGAACCGGGGCGGCATAGCTGTCAAAGCTGTCATCGACTGGTTGGGCGGGGGCATTGTTCAACACCAGCGGCCAGTCGCGCGGATAGGGCCCGGCCTGCCAGATGCCCGATGGTCGCGCGCTGCCGATACGGCTATGATGCGGGTTCGACCACCAGCCCTGAATGTCCTTCTGGCGGAAGATCCAGTCTTGACCATGGGCGGTGTCGCGGATCGGGGTGCGGATCTGCGCGGCCCGGTCAGCAGGGCTGGCATAGAACCACTCATAGCCCTCGCCGCCCGCGATATTGGATTGCAGATAGGCGCGGTTATGGGTCGATGGCCAAGCCTTTGCGTCGAGATGATCCCAGCCGTCGCGCCAGTCGGCGATGGGGAAATAATTGTCGATGCCGATGAAATCGATGTTTTGGTCGGCCCAGAGCGGATCGAGGTTGAACAGCACATCATTGCTGCCATCATCGGGGCGATGCGAATGATACTCGGACCAGTCTGCGGCGTAAGAAATCTTTGTGCCCGGTCCGAGAATGGACCGCACATCCGCCGCCAGCGCCCGAAATGCAGCCACCCCCGGATAAGCCGTCGCGCCCGAGCGGATCTGGGTCAGCCCGCGCATCTCGGAGCCGATCAGGAAGGCATCGACGCCGCCTGCGGCTTTGCACAGATGGGCGTAATGCAGGATCATGCGCCGCAGGCCCCAGTCTGTCGCAGGGCCGGTCCAAGTGACGGTGGTGCCGATGACCGCGAAATGGCCCGGCTGCGCCACGCCGAAAAACGCCGCGACCTGCGTTGCGGCGGCAGATGTTTTGTTCACCGATCCGGCATAGCCCGCCGCGGGCGAGCAGGTGATCCGGCCACGCCAGGGCAGCACCGGCTGGCCGATGCTGGCAGCATTGTCGCTGTAAGGGTCAGGCAGTGCATTGCCGCGCGGCACATCCATCATCAGGAAGGGATAGAAGGTGACCCGCAGCCCTCGCGCCTTCATCTCGCGGATCGCCTGCACCACCGAGAAATCCGCCGGCGTGCCACCATAGACCGGGCGCTGCTGATCATCCTGACTGACGACCTGTGCGGCAGAACGCCCGATACCATTCACCGACCATGCGGGCGTGGTGTTCTTGACCGCCATCTCGACCTTGGGCCGGATGCTGCACGACCCGGCGCGCAGATCGTCGCCAAACCAGGACACCACCAGCGAGGCGTTTGTGACCGACGGCACCATCGCCGCCAGCCGGTCCAGTGACACAGCCATATCCGTCTGCCCGGGCATGGCATTCACATTGGCCGCGCTGTCGGCACCGTTCTTCTTCTCATGGACTGTCTCGGTCGCATAGGCGAACTCGCCCGAGGCCGGGATGATGGTGACCGCAGGCACCAGCCCCTCGGCCGTGTCGGGATCGGCCAGCGGACGGAAGACCTCGAAGGAGAGCTGCGGCAGCCGGTTGCCGAAGCGCGCCAGCGGCAGTTCCTCGAAGACGACATAGGCGGTGCCGCGATAGGCGGGTGTGCGATCCCCGCCCATCTTTGCAGCGATGAATGGATCGGGTTCTTGCACCTCATTGCCGGGATACCAGCGCCAGGTGAGGTCCGTCAGGTCCAGCACCTCACCATCAGCCCAGACGCGCCCGATGCCGGTGATGGAACCTTCGCACAGCGCAACCGCAAACGATGCATAGTAACTATATTCCGTGGTGGTTACTTTCGGCCCTCCACCCTTGCCGCCACCCTGCCGCCTTGTGTTCACCTCCTCACGGAAATCCGTGGCCCAGATGATATTACCGCCGATGCGCATCCGCCCGTAAAGACGCGGGATCACCACGCCTTCGGTCGCCGAGGTCAGGCGCAGGCTGTCGAGCCGTGGCCCCTCGATCCGTTGGCCCGGCATCAGCGCCGAAACGATCCAGCTGTCGACCATCGAGCCCGCCGCCGAGCCGATCATGCCACCGATCACCGCGCCGGAGAGGCCCAGTATCGAGCTGCCAAAGCCCGCGCCAATTGCGGTACCGACCGCGCCCAGAACGATGGTAGCCATCAGGTGACGTCCTTCATGGATTGAGCCGTAGCCGGGCTGGGGAAGAAAAAGGCGAAGGCGATACGCCGATGCCATGCGGTGGTCAGCGGTTCCTCGATCACCCCAAGGCGCTCATAGCTGTGGATGAAGCGGTTAGGTGAAGCGAGGATGCCGAGATGCTTGGCGATGGCCCCGTCGCGCATACGGAACAGCAGCAGAGTGCCGGGGCGAACCTCATCCAAATTGGCAGGAATCATCACCCGGCCTGCCGCTTCGGCCAGCACCTCGCGCGTACCGATTTCGCCCCAATCGCGGCTATAGGGCGGCACATCCAACGCCTCGGCTCCGACCACCTCACGCCAGACACCCCGAATGAGGCCAAGGCAATCACAGCCCGCACCCCGAACACTGGCCTGATCGTGATAGGGCGTGCCAAGCCATGCGCGCGCGGCGGCGATGACACGGGCCGGATCGGCGGGCGTCACAGCACGGACCCGTCGTTTTTGCCGTCAGATTTGGCATAGCGGATGATTGCGTCCTGGCCGGGGATATGCGGAAAGCCTCGGAAATTGACCATATTGGCAAATTTGGCCCGGCAGGTCTCGGCGCGTTTGTCGCAGCCCGCATTGACGGTGAAGGCATCATCCGGCGCGATGGCGCGCACCGGCGCCTCCAGCAGGGTGATGGTGGTGATACCGGTCGCCGCATCATGCAGCGCCACTTCCGCCTGCCGCCCGGCATTGGTGCCGGATGTCCAGGTGAGGGTGCCAAAGGCAAACCAGCCGCTGGCGAATTGGTCCAGACCCGCAACCGTGAAAGCCCGGTCGCGGATCACATCGACCACCGCGCCCGTGCCTTTGAGGCGGGGATCGTCCAGCGTCACCCGGCATCGACTATCCCCCAGTGCGGCATCGCAGCTGCCCTGAAACACCCGGCCCACGGTCTGGCCCAGAACATGCGCCATCGACCGCACCTCGGCCACGAAACTGACCCGGCCGCGCCGCAACTCGCCAATCGCCCCGCGGCGCATCAGCACCCGCTGGCTCGGTGCCTGCCAGTTCACCCGCCAAAGCTCGGCCAGCGCATTGTCCCAGCGCCCGTCCAGAATGTCGGTCTCGGTGATCCGGTCAGACGACAGCGCGCCGCTGGCGTCCTGTGCGTCCACGGCCAGATCGGACCCCGCACGGATCTCCGATGCGGTCAGGCCGCTATCGGGTTCGAAGTCGGTCCCGGCAAAGCGCAGCGCCCGATCATGATCGGTGAAGCCAAACACCACCCCATCGGCGCGGGTGATCTTCCAGCACCAGCAGAGCGTCGTGGCGCCACTGTCCAGATGCGCCTGAAGCGCGGGCGAAAGCTGCTTCATGTCCTGATCTCCAGAAGCGAGATGGAGGTGATCGAGCCGAGGCGCTCGATATCCAGCGTCACGTCCAGCATGTCGCTGTCGAAGCGCACGGGGACGTCGAATTCAAAGCCTGCGCGGATGGCGGCGCCGGGCGCGGGCGGGGTGGTGAATGTGACGACGCCATTCGCCGGATCGACGGCCCAGCCAGAGTTCTGAACCGTGCCATTCACGGCAACCGCGACACTGCCATCGACAGGCTTGGTGATGGCCCGCACCCATCTCTGCGCGCCGGACGCGTAGGCTTTCACCAGTTGAAACTGACGCTGCACCCCGTCGCCGGTGCCGATCAGCTGATCGGTCGCCGCAGGCTGGGCGGAGGGTCGGCAGGATTTGTAATCCGACCAATCCTTGAAGCGGAAACCATGGAGCCGACCATTCCGGGCCTCAAAGAACGCCACCACAGCCGCCAGATCATCGGCCCGGCGGATTCCGTAGCTGACATCATAGCGCCGGCGCGAATTGGCCCATGAGGCATTGCGCTCTTCGGCACCGCTCGCCAGCTCAACGATCTGGGTGCGTCGTTCCGGCCCGCCGCGCGCGCCCCGGCTGATGTCATCAGGGAAGCGGATCTCGTGGAACATCAGTATATCTTTCCGTGGTTCGTGCTCTGATCCTCGCAACTGGTGCTTGTTTGCCGGGCCGCGCTCACATGCCCCTCCGCCCGGCAGCCACGGCGCGGGCGATATCTGCGGCGATCTGCGTGCGGGACTGCCGGAAACTCTCGGCATCGCGGGTCTGGATGTTGACGGTGATGTTGCCGCCATAGCCGGTGGCTTCGCGCCGCGAGAGAACGCGCTCGCCTTTTTGCAGAATGGCTGGCACCTCATCCGAGCGCAGACCGGCCCAGCCGCCGTTGTGGAAACGCGGAGCACTGGCGAATGCGGCGGCAGGCACCATGCGCCCCGGCCCACCAGCGCCGACCATGCCACCGGCGTGCAGCACATTGGCTAAATGCTCTCGCCCATGCCGCCCAGCGCATTGCCCAGCACGCCCGCCAGCGGCCCGAGCAAGAATTTGCGCGCGCCGAGCTTTGCCAGATCGGCCAGCATCGAGGTCACCAGATCGCGGAAGTTCAGCTTGCCCGATTTGACGAACTCGCCCACGGCATTCTCGGCGCTGCGAAAGGCCCCGACCAGCGCGTTGCCGATATCAGCGCCGATCTCACGGGCTTTCTCGGCATAATCTGCAAGCGATGCCGTAATGGCTGCCCATCCGGTCGCGGCCTCATCTGCGGCTTTCTTGGTATCCTTGCCCGCTTGCTTCGCTACCGCACCTGCGCGACCTGCGGCGCGGCCCGCCCCATCCAGTGCTTCGGTAACGCGGCCTGCCGCTTCTGCCGCATCGTCCAGCGCATCGCTGCCGGTCTCGCCGGTATCAGCCATGGCGTCCTTCAGCGCCTGCCAGCTTTCCAGCGGGCGGGTGACGGCTTCGGCCAGTTGGCCTGCGGCCTCCAGATGGGCAGCGGCGGCGATTGCCGCCTCATCCGCCAGATCGGCGAAAATCGCGGGCGCTTCGATATAGGTCTGATTGAACCCGGCGGCGAAGGCATCGGCGGCGGCGCGTCCGGCTTCCGCAGCCGCCCCCTCGAAGGGATTATCGATCCGGCCCAGATCCAGCGCGTCGAGCGGTTTCAACTCGACCCCGCCTTCGCCGACGGCCCAGTCCGGCAGCGCTGAAAGCGCCCAGTTGATGCCTGCGATGAACTGATTGATGCGGGTGACGACGCCGTTCAGCATCGCCTCGACGCCTGCGATCAGACCGTTCGCGGCGCGAAAGGCAAAATCGCCGATCACATCGGGAAGCCGACCCCAGATCGCCACCAGCGCATCGAACCCGCCTTTCCAGACGGCGACATATCGATCCACGGCGGTAACCGCGCCAGTAACGATGCCGTCCAGCACGGTGAAAACGACTGCGCGATAACCTTCCCAAGCGGCGCCGAGGAGGTGGAACAAGGCGCTGAAAGCGTCACCGATGCGCTGGCCGACCTCCAGCGCGACGCCGCCCATCAGCCTGAAGGCGGAGCCGAGACCACCGACCCGCTGCACCAGCTTGCCGAATTGATAGATCAACTCGCCCGCGCCGACGATCAGCGCGCCGATGCCGGTGCGGATGATCGCGGTGCGCAGGACCGTCAGGGCGGTTGCCAGAGAGAAGGTGGCGATCCGTGCGGCGACAAACGCCGCCACCCAGCGCCCGGCCATAAAGGCCGCGAAGGCGAGGCCGATGGCCGCCAGCCGGTCGAGATTATCCGCCACCATGATCAGCACATCGGCGACCAGCGAGGACGCGCCGGAAAGCTGATCCCAGGTGCCGACCAGTTGCAACGCGGCATTGCCGATCAGCGTGAAGGCATCGCTGATCGTGGCGGGCATGGACTCTGCTTCATCACGCAGCAGTTCCAGATTGCCAACCAGCGCCGAGCGGATCACATCGCCGGTGATCGCGCCTTGCCGTCCCATCTCGCGCAGGCCGGAGACCGTGGTGCCGAGTTCCGCTGCCAGCAGTTCCGCCAGCCGCCCACCGGATTCAATGACCGTGTTCAGGTTCTGACCGGCCAACTTCCCGCCCGCCATGGCTTTGGACAATGCGTTTTGCACCGAGGCAGCGCGCTCGGCCTTCGCGCCCGAGACCACCATGGCGTTGTTCAACGCCTCGGTGAAATCCAGGCTCTCGCGCGTCGACATGCCGAGTTCCCGCAGCGCTGTCGCATTCGCCAGCCAGCTTTCCGCCGTTTGCCCCAGGCTGGAATAGGTCCGCCGCGCCATGCTTGCGAGGCGGTCCATCACCGCCGCGCCGCGTTCCTGCGATCCCACCGCCAGATCCACCCGCGAGCGCAGATCGGTCCATTGATCCGCATACTGCGTCACCTGCCGGACGCTCAGCGCCCCGGCCGCGATCCCCGCCAGCCGCCGCAGCAGAACACCCGTGCGGTCGACCTCGGCCGACATGCGCCGGAAACTGTCCGCCCCGGCATTGCCGACACCCTCCAGTTCCGCACGCACCTGCCGCCCGTTCTCGGCGACAAGCCGGACGGAAACTTTCTTCTCAGCCATGGAGGGACGGGTTCCTGAAATTATGCGCGACCGATCACCGGGATCGGCGCTCAAATGTTGTTTTGTGCATTCTGTTGTGTTAGCCTGCGCCCATGCCCAGACTCTCGATCGACATCACCCAGGAAGACCACCAGCGCCTGAAGGCCCTCGCTGCCCTCAAGGGGCAAAGCATCAAGGACTATGTCCTGAACCGGACTTTGGGCGATGCACCCGCCGTGCATGGGATGAGTGAGGCGGACGCCATGGCCGCGCTGTCGGATTTCCTCGCGCCCCGGATCGAACAGGCGCAGCGGGGTGAGTTGTCACAAAAGTCCTTCGCTGACATCCGGCGCGAAGCGCGCGCGCAGGTCGGGCGCTGAGCGGGTCCGATGCGGCGCTATGATCTGACGCTCGCCGCCGAGGCGGACCTGAAGGACATCTGGCGCTATACCCATGACACATGGGGCTTTGATCAGGCTGAACGCTATCTCGACCAGATCGAGGCCGGATGTGAAGCGATTGCCAAAGGCGAAGCGCGGGCAAAACGCATCGAAGGTCTGCCCAAGGCCGTATCGGTTCACCGCTGCGAACATCATTATATCGTCTGGATGCCGGGCGCGCGTCCGGTGATCATCGCCATCCTGCATGAGCGTATGCACTTTTTTGGGCAGCTACAGCGCCGTCTGGGATAAGCCGCAGGGCTACGGCTGGTCCTTCCCGATCTGTTCGTTCAGCTTTCGCACCATCACCAGTTCAATGACCGGCAGAAGTTCCGCGATGGCGATGGCGGGCACGCCCAACGCCCGACCGATAGCCAGTGCGGCGCTCATGTCCCAGCCTAGCACGGCTCCGGGAATTGCCCGCATCTGCCCGCTCAATCGGCTGGCCAGATCCCAGGCCTGCCAGCCCTCCAGTGTCAGCGGCGCGTTCAGCCTCGCCGGACAGTCCGGGCAGCTTTGCCGGCAGGCGCTGCAATATCCGTCGCCCCCACCATAGTGCCATTCGGCGAGGGCGAGAAGGCGTTTTTTTCCTGTTCCAGCAGCAGCTGGCTACCGAGGATATCATTCTGGAACGCCTCGAAGACCGGCCAGATGTCCA